>JABFSF010000010.1 GCA_013140755.1 Methylotenera sp.
AGTGCAGACACACTCATCAAATGACTAATGTAAGGTATATCAGTAGATTTTCGAATTTGGTGCTGATGCTCTATGGCAGCAAAGTCAAAAGCAAGAGCTAAACGTGTCCATTTGTGTTCATTCTTCATAACAACTCCTTTAAAAATTTTAGGTAAAGATAATAGGGGGGAATATAAATTTAAGAAATTCCTTATATTTAAAGCTTAAAAAAAGCATCAAAACCTCAACACAACTTCTTGACTTCCTGCTTTTGATATTATGTTTTGGATTATATTAATTTAAGGTATGTGGGGTAACGTAGCTTTTCTAAGCCGCGTTTGCGGCGGCTTACCAATCGAACAGCCAGTTGAAATAAAAATCCAATTTCTAAGCCGCGTTTGCGGCGGCTTACAGTTCGTTGCGGATTGACCAACCCACTACTATTTTCTAAGCCGCGTTTGCGGCGGCTTACTCCCTTGCCTTCTTAACCGCGTGTGCGTGTGCTTTCTAAGCCGCGTTTGCGGCGGCTTACGTATTGGTCGCGGTGCAAGTGGTAATAAAAATTTTCTAAGCCGCGTTTGCGGCGGCTTACGGTCGCTCACATTTAAAACGCTTCTCGGTAGTTTTCTAAGCCACGTTTGCGGCGGCTTACTGGTGGACGTTACCTGAGCATCAACATCGGATTTTCTAAGCCGCGTTTGCGGCGGCTTACGGCGTGTGTTTATCGGCAAATATCAGCTTATTTTTCTAAGCCGCGTTTGCGGCGGCTTACCAAGTGTGTACACTTCGGTTGTTTCAATAATTTTTCTAAGCCGCGTTTGCGGCGGCTTACAAGGCCACCGTGACTACTCCCCTGATTTAAACTTTCTAAGCCGCGTTTGCGGCGGCTTACCAATCCAGTTGTTCATGCGCTGCCTTAGCCACTTTCTAAGCCGCGTTTGCGGCGGCTTACATATTTAATATGGCACTTTCAGCTGTAGAAGATTTCTAAGCCGCGTTTGCGGCGGCTTACTTTAGTTCCGTACCCGTCTGGCAGGGGAGCTTTTTCTAAGCCGCCTGCACGGCGGCTTACCGGCACTATTTACGCCGCGCCGCAAGCCTACTTTTCTAAGCCGCCTGCACGGCGGCTTACCTGGGTGGTAGGCCTAAATGGCGAGCCCAGCATTTCTAAGCCGCCTGCACGGCGGCTTACAACATTTTCGTAACCTCTCTTTAGTTGTATATTTTCTAAGCCGCCTGCACGGCGGCTTACCTTAACTGTTTTTCAGTCATGCTCTCATCTTTTTTCTAAGCCGCCTGCACGGCGGCTTACTTAAGCCATGATTAACTACTACGTTTGATTGTTTTCTAAGCCGCCTGCACGGCGGCTTACTAGCTTTATACCTCAAAAACCTGGCATAGTCATTTCTAAGCCGCCTGCACGGCGGCTTACGCTGGTTTCTAACATCTGCTCTTCTTTTAGTCTTTCTAAGCCGCCTGCACGGCGGCTTACTTTGCAACATCAGCACCCCCGCTGGCGTGGGTTTTCTAAGCCGCCTGCACGGCGGCTTACGATAGCTCCTGGTGGTTGCGAGTTTTGAGAGTTTTCTAAGCCGCCTGCACGGCGGCTTACTATCATGGTTTTTTTCTGTTTGTTGCTTTGGTTTTCTAAGCCGCCTGCACGGCGGCTTACTGGTTGCTGATGCTGAAGCCAAAATGCGTTTTTTTCTAAGCCGCCTGCACGGCGGCTTACTAGACATGTGTGAGTGGTTTAATGAGTTTTGTTTTCTAAGCCGCCTGCACGGCGGCTTACTTGATTCGTGTGTGGATTTTTGTTATCACCGATTTCTAAGCCGCCTGCACGGCGGCTTACGCTAACCAAGGCTACACGGCAAACTCAGACATTTTCTAAGCCGCCTGCACGGCGGCTTACATTTGTTGTCTGAGTGGGTTGTTTTAGCACGCTTTCTAAGCCGCCTGCACGGCGGCTTACTCAGAATTAAGCAAAGTGCGCCGTGCTTTGGCTTTCTAAGCCGCCTGCACGGCGGCTTACCTTAGCGAAGCGTTTGATTTTGTCATCGTAGATTTCTAAGCCGCCTGCACGGCGGCTTACCTAAAGCAAGTGTAAATTACAGATGTTTTTGCTTTCTAAGCCGCCTGCACGGCGGCTTACAAAAAGTGATGGCGCACTGCGAGCCTGTGAATTTTCTAAGCCGCCTGCACGGCGGCTTACATGCTTTTTTAATCGGTGTTTCGCTTTTAGTTTTTCTAAGCCGCCTGCACGGCGGCTTACGTCAGGCAATATACAGGCGGGCTTATCGGCTTTTTCTAAGCCGCCTGCACGGCGGCTTACTTAAATAACCTTAATGTCGAATCAGCCAATGTTTTCTAAGCCGCCTGCACGGCGGCTTACTGCTCACAACCACCTTCTTTTTTGCGATAGATTTTCTAAGCCGCCTGCACGGCGGCTTACTATGTGGGTGCGCTCACAAACGGTATGCCAGATTTCTAAGCCGCCTGCACGGCGGCTTACTTCTGCTTTTTCAGGTTTGTCTCCAAGCGTTTTTTCTAAGCCGCCTGCACGGCGGCTTACTACGGAACACTGTCTAAAACTCAAGCAATTAATTTCTAAGCCGCCTGCACGGCGGCTTACGTCACCCATGTCTAATGTGGGGATTTTATCTTTTTCTAAGCCGCCTGCACGGCGGCTTACGGGTTACATATCCAACGCAGTTTGATGATGTATTTCTAAGCCGCCTGCACGGCGGCTTACCGAAAACAAAATTGTTTATTTGACGTTTTGATTTTCTAAGCCGCCTGCACGGCGGCTTACGTTTTTACTATTTCTGCTTTGCTGATTGTATTTTTCTAAGCCGCCTGCACGGCGGCTTACGTTGATAGTCCGATGGGTAGCACATACAAAGATTTCTAAGCCGCCTGCACGGCGGCTTACACTAAAAATGTCAGACTCTGAGCTTGCTTTGTTTTCTAAGCCGCCTGCACGGCGGCTTACTCAATAATTGACCAAATTGTCAATGATATACATTTCTAAGCCATTATCTGTGCTCGGTCAAACTCGACTGTTTCTAAGCCGCCTGCACGGCGGCTTACTTAGCCAACATGCGTGGGTGGCAGCATTTTTCGTTTCTAAGCCGCCTGCACGGCGGCTTACCATTAAATATTTGGGAAAATGGATTTAATAATTTTCTAAGCCGCCTGCACGGCGGCTTACTCTGAAGATTTGGAAAACCCAGAGGCATGGAATTTCTAAGCCGCCTGCACGGCGGCTTACTAAAAACAAGATTGCAGGCAACACCTGACACTTTTCTAAGCCGCCTGCACGGCGGCTTACTGGGTGTTGATATATCAAGTGTTTGGAATCGTTTTCTAAGCCGCCTGCACGGCGGCTTACGCTGTTTTAGCGCGCGGCGAACGGGGGCTACATTTCTAAGCCGCCTGCACGGCGGCTTACCTATTAGATTAGTCATCATGTCCGCTTGCTCTTTTCTAAGCCGCCTGCACGGCGGCTTACTTGACGCTGTGAGGCCCGAGGTTAAATAACTCTTTCTAAGCCGCCTGCACGGCGGCTTACTTTTTACGCATACGGTATGCCTCGGCATTTTTTTTCTAAGCCGCCTGCACGGCGGCTTACTGGTGATCCTGGTAACGCCTTACATCATGGAATTTCTAAGCCGCCTGCACGGCGGCTTACGGTCTCTTTTTGCGCGTCTTTCATGTATTTAATTTCTAAGCCGCCTGCACGGCGGCTTACAGTAATTTTAGTCGAAAAAAATCAGTTATACCAAGGCTTGGCGGTTAATTTTACTGTTTTAACCATCCATTTTTAACCTTGGTATAACTCTATGTTTTTATTCCATATTTTTAAAGAGCAAAATTTATTGGTTTAAATGGGTCACCAATGCGGCACAGTGCTTGTTGCACTTAGTCCATACGTCGAAAACTTGCCAATATTGGGCTGCGCTTTCGTTGTTTGCTTAATGCATAGACTAAACTCACGTGCACCACTTAGACTTTTTAGTTGGATGTAGGGAAATGGCTCTAGCTTTTGCTTAAACCCTTCCAGACGCTTGAGTGCATCCTCTAAACTAACACCATGCCTGCGAGCGTAGCGCCTTGCAAGATTTTCTGCGCTAGCTTGTGGACGATAGCGATTTACCGTGAGGTAATGAGTGACGTTTTCAACCCGTTTGGGTGATTTAACATGCACATAATCGGTGAACCTTGCCAGCCATTTGTCTAAATCCAGTTTTTGCAATTCATCCACACTATTTGCAAACACCCGCAATTTAGAACCCAACAGCATGATTTGCTTGCCCTTGGCTTCAAAAGATTTGTACTCTGGAAAGCTCACCCCATAAGGGATTTGTTCGTTTGCGTCTTTTTGCTCGACAAAGGCGAGGTGGAGTTGGGTGTATAACTTGCTCCAGATAAAGTAGGGCGATATTTCGCTGTCCTTTATCAAAGTGAGTTCGATGTAGTAATCCATAGATTACTCCTTGCCACTTTGACCAAACACTCCACCGCGCACCAGAACAGCCATCACGTAATGCTCTTGTTCTTTCGTTTCTAAAGTTTCACCCAGCGCGAAGCGGTCAAACAATGTGTAAAAGTCATTCTTTTGTTTGGGGTTGCGGAAGGCGATGCCCAAGTTGGTAACCGCGCCATATGGCTCAATCGCAATTGGGCCAGCGCTTTTTTCAGGGTCGCTGTAATCTGGATACCATGTATCAATCGCACGTAGCGCATTGCCAATTTTTTGGCTATGCATGGCGGCGACTTCTTTAACTTGGTACAAGATTTTGCTTTTGCTGTTTTTGTTGCTTGAACTTTTATCTAACACCAACTCTTCGGATGGATAGACTTCTTGGGCTTTACCTACTTTGGCATAGGCTGTCACACTAATTAGCAAATAAGGTGTTTTGCCGCTTAATGCATCGGCGATATGGGCGGCAAGCTGGTCAACTTTGCTATCAGTTTGATCAAAGTTTTTCAGGTTGTAGTCCAAGCCATTAAAAATCAAATCTTGCCCTGCGACATTTACAATCACTTCAACGGCTTCTGCACCCACGCGATTGCGCCATAGGTAACGGCCACTGGCTAAATTGAGCGCATAACGTTTGGCTAACTCTTTAAAGCCTTCTTGCTCCACATAACTTTTGGCCGCTTTTTCATAGCTGGCTTTAAAAGCGGCATTGTTGCAAGCAGAGGGCGTTTCAATATTGCCAAGCACTTTGACGGTAAATGTGAGCTTTAAAGTATCTTGGTCTTCACCAAGCGAGCATGCATCTACCCGTTGTAGGTTTGCTTTTTCAACTTCGGCATTGAGCTTCATCGGGTCATCCGCCACAGCCTTTTTCAAACGGTTTGAAATCGTGCCACGCACTGATTTTTCATTCAGTGCCAAGGGTGTGGCTTTGCCGTTTCTAGCCTCCCAAGTTGTGCCATAAAAATAGCCATCGGAACACACTAATTTCTTTTCAAAAGCTAATACGGATGCAATCATTGATTCATTTTTTGCCATGTTAATTTCTCCTGATTTTATAAAGTAACTGGGTGAGTACTGCTTTGGGTTTGACATAGGTACAAATCATTTTTTATGTCAGCTTGGTACTGCCATAAAATATCTTCGATGGAATAATCCGAATCACTAATTTTATAGGCTAAGACAAATTCGCCTAAAGTCAGCACGGCTTCTGCAAAGCGGTGCGGGGTGTCTGCATCGCGTTGCTCGATGGCTTTTTCAAGCGTTGAAATACCTTGAAAACCAACACTAATCGGCACTATCCAGCCTTTGGTTTTGCGTGAAGTTGTCCAGGTGACTTTGCCATTTTCATCTTGTGTAGCGCGGTGCATGATTTTTAGTTGGTTTAACATTGCATCCAGGGCATCGGCACCTTGTTGCATTTCTGCCACCATTAAGTCACGGCGCTCAATCAACACATGCCCCAGCATTAAATGTCGCACTACTTTTTGATAAGACGAGACGATATATTTATCATCTTCATAAAATTTAAAGCATTGCGGCTTTTGCATCGCCAGTAAATCGCCACTAGCGAATTTCATGGTTTTGCAAATAGTCTCTACCTGCTCTAAAAGCACAGCATCATGGTCTGGGTTTAAACCACGCATTTCAACAAGTAGCGTCACCTCTAAATGGCAGCGGGCTTCTTCAACAAAGGCTGGTCGATTGCCATCTTTATCGAGCGGATTAGCCGTGCTGACAATGGAAGATACGTAGTCATTTTCACCGCGATAGGTTTGTAAATTAAAGTCATGACAACTAATCGCCGTGGCGACGAATTGCACACAATTTAACTCAGGCATATCAAGCGCATGCATTTTGCGCTGTATGGCATGCACCGCGCCTAGCCAAGCTGTCATGGCAGGAAAGCCGATGGTGTATGGGCTACTCATGGCGTTGGCGTTATGGATTTTTAAATGGGGTAGCACTAAAAAGCGTTTGCTCATTTGAGTAACTCCTCATCGGCTTCTAGTGTTTCTATGATGAAGCTTTCCACATGAAATAACTCTTGGTCGCCCAGTGTGAAAGCATCGGCGCTCAATACTTTTTCATAGGTATCTAAAAGCCATCTGGCAAATTGACGCGACAAAGGTTTAATCCACTCGGATTGCTCAAGGCGCAGGGTTACATTAGCATCATCGAGCCAAATTCGTTGATATTCTTCAAGCCCTTGGTAATGTGCTCTTGCAGACCAACCCGTCTCAGCATCACGAATCGTGGATGCTTCTTTAACTACCATCTTGGCGATATAAATAATCGTGTTAGAAATAGCGGCACGAATTTTCATATTATTGATGTCTAATGCCATGAACTTATGTAGCTCATGCATAGGCTCTTTAAACAACCAGCTTCGTAAGGACTGACTGAAAAAATCATTTGTCGGTAGCCGCACAGCACGTTTTTCTATCATTGGTGGTGCACTCATCAGTAAATAGGCTCTGCCAGCATTTTGGCTATTCAACACAGATACATTTTGTGGTTGTGTACCACCATAGCCAGTCACGGTTAAATCCAAAATATCGTCATAGCCTTCTTCATGCAATTTCCCATTTCTACGGCTTTCTCTCGCTTCGCTTGCTGGCTCTGAAAAGCGCATCGCATCAACCGTAGTTTTTAACTTGGTCATCACACCTGAAGGAGTGAGCAATGAAAGCAGATGGTATTGATTATCCGCCACGGGGAAATACACCTGCTTCACTAATCTATCCGAATAGGTTTTATTACCTTCTGATTGCTTAACAGACAAGAAGCCTTCTTTTAATTCTTCATAGCTTGCAGAAGAGATACTGAATAAAGCTTTAGCTTCTGACGTATCCGCCTCCAAATGTTCAAGCACTGGGCGACTATCTGACATAGGCAGGCTAAGAAATTTATAAACATCTATTACTGCTGCATTGCCAATAGCATCTAGCTCATAATCTAGATTGCCAGTTCGTAAATAACCATCAGCTTTGAATTTTCCTTTTGCAACAATCGGTATTCTTTTTGCACTGGAGTGACTAAACTTACTTGCATGACTCACAATGTAAATCTGTTTAGCTCGCTTAGCAGCATCAGGCAACCAACTCGCTAATGCAAAGCGTTCACTTGCTTGTTGCTCAAGGTTTGCCTTTTCTTCATCTGTTGCATCAGACTTGACCTTGGCTTTTAGCCAAGCGGCCTTTCTATCTGCAAAAAACTGATGGATTGCTTCCATAAACACCTCCTTTATTTTTTGTCTTTTGGTGGGTAAGGGTCGTTGCCATAACTATTCCCAGCCCTGATTTGCCCATTTTTTCCGTGTATCTTGGTATCAGATTGTTGATTACGAGCAATTCCAGTCGCAATCTCAATCGCCTCTTTCTGCGTGGGTACTATACGTGTAGCGCGATTATTACCTGCGCCGACTACAGCCCACTCATTATCATGCGGTACAACATGCTGATCTTTACCTTTACTCATGATTGACCCCTAAAAATTTAGAAAATGGGTAAAGGCAAGTTATGCCGATCACCGTGAAACGAAGCATAATATTATTAAATATAAAAATCAACCATTAAATAATAACTATTTAATAATATTTAAATAATATCTTCATTATATAATCAGCTTGCTGTAAAAGCGCTTAGAAAATTAAATAATTACTATTAAATTAAACCACTGCACAAGTGGCCTCCTAAACCCCGCGAGGGGTTATTTCTTATAGAACAAGCCAAAATTATCTGAATAGAAATACTCACTAGTGTGTCCTTCTTTAGCTTTTGGTATCGTCACCTCTCCAAAGCGCTTAGATTCTTTCTCTAACCTTTTTCTTAACTCCTCATTCAAAACCTGCTCAGTTTCAATTTCACACCGACTTTTCAAAATAGCTTCATAGTCACGATTCAGCCATAGCCTGCTAGCCTCGGTCTCACTAAGCGGGCTTGCATGCTGAATACCCATCTTTGCTTCACATTTAGCCCAAACGCCACGGTCTGTTTTTAAATAAAAGCCTAAGTCACCGTCATGCCAGCAGTAATAAATAGCTTCGTCTGGTGCGCTATCACGAAAACGGTTGCTCACTTGCGGCATGGCAGTGAGCCACCATGCCTCACTTAACCAAGCTTGCAAGAATTTGTGGCCTTTTTTATCGTAGCCTTTTAACTTGTCTGTAAGTACCTTATGTTCAAGGTCTGCCAGCTGCTCATGCGGCTTGAGGATTTTATTGGTTTGAATGCGAGAGATGGCATTGATTGCGTGATTGATGGCTGATTCATCTAACAGCGCATCTATGTTTTTAAACTTCAAACCTTTTAGTTTTTGCTTAGGCTCATAGCCAGGTCTGATAAAGGCGGCTTCTTTCACATCATTTTTAATCGCTTTGAGGTTGTATTGCATGATAGCGATATTGGGCTGTGTGACTTCTTGATTGCGATGCCTTTTTACCCGACCAGCCAACTGAATGATTGAGCGGTATGAGGATGGCTCGATGACTGCCCAATCAAAATCATGGTCACGCCCCACTTCTTCAACGGGTGTTGCTACTAAAATAAAGATAATGTCATCGGTGCTTGCGCCATCAATATGTGCGCGAATCACAGGGTTTTGAAATGCTACGGGTATTTCACCTGCCTTTTCTTTGCGCTTTAACACCCAATCAAGATGCTTTTCTTGCTCATGCCTTAACAGCAGCACCTGCCGACTGTGATACGCCATGACCTTGGGTGTGAAACCACTTTGCCAATCGGCATTGAGCAGGTGTTGGGTTAAGGCGACACAGGGCGGAATATTTGCCACGCGCACCACGCCGAAAGAAACACGTTTTTTACTGATAGGGTCAATGGTGTGATGTTGTTGATGTAACTCGGTAATAGTGGCTTGAATTAAATTGAAGTAAGCCTGCGTTGCTTTTTCTAAATCTGCTGGGTTTAGTTGTTTTGTTTGATAGTCAGCAACACGAACGATGCTGGCTTTTCTCTTAATGGGTTGGGTATGAAGCTTTGCTACGCGCTTGCCAATAAAATATTGATGCGCATTTTGGTAGTGTTGGTTATTTTCCAAAACCTGCGTTTGCGTGGAGAGTGTCGTTATCTCTGTTTGAAACTCATCCACCCAAGCCACATGCATATCTTTTGGCGCATCCATAAATTGTTGATGCAAGCGCCAGCCCTCTTGGTAGGCATTGAAAAAACCCTCAGCCAGTGCAGGCGGGATAGTGGCCGATGAAATCATCACTTTTCGCCCCAACATCCCCGCAAGATGAATTAAGCGACCAATCGCGACTAAATCTTGTCCATCAAAATCATCAACTTCATCAATCACTAAATCGGATGACAATAGGCGCAGACAAGGCAGAATATAGCGGCCTCCGCGTGTGGTTTCTGTGGCGGCAATAATATGGTCTATGGTGCAAGCGAGGACTGGTTTATAGAGGAAGGCTTTGTTCTTTTGTGCAGCCTTGGCCGTTTGCTCCCGCATGGGAATCAAAGCATTTAGAAAATCAGCAGTAGGTGAATCTTGTGGAATTTCATAATCATCTAAGTCTTCTTTGAGCAATTCCTCGCTGGATTCAGCGCCCTCATCTTCTAGCGAAAACTCATCTTTGTGCTGGTTTTGTTTCGCTTCATTATGTAACGCCATGACGGCTGACGAGCCAATGAGCACTGCTAACTCATCGCTCTCAAGGCCAATATTGTCGCGGTATTCATCGCCTGTTTGCAGGGTTAAGGTTCTTAATCCCAGCGCCAGAATAAAGCGTAAAGAGTCTGCATCGGCAGAGAGTACGCGCATGATTTTGGCATTGGCGATGGTTTTGCCGCAGCCTGTGCTGGCCATGTTGACGATAAACCAGCCATTTTTTGAAATATCGCTGTGATTGCTTCTTAGCTGGTTGATTGCACCGACCGCTTTATCTTGCCATTCATATCCCGCTGGGCTTTTTTGCTTGAGCTTGATTACATCATGGGCGGATTCCATATCATGACTAAAGCGTGATAACGATTGCGAAACTTTTAAACCATAATCGCTCACTCTGACTAAATGCTCATCCAGTTTTTGTTTGGGGGCGAGATTTTTGGCGGTGTCACGAGTGGTGTTGGCATATAGCTCGATGCTCGTCTTCCACTTGGCATCTTTATCGCATGACGAGTAAAAATGGTCGCCTAACATGAGGCTTAATCTTGCATGGTGCAAAACAACACGCCATGCGCCATTGGCAAGGGTTTCTTGAGCAAGCGTCTGCTGGTCTAAAAGCCGACTTGACCATTTTTTTAGTGATTGTTGCCACTCCACAGCGTTATTCATCAAGCCTTGTGGGAACTCAAAACATGCACTCAGGTGCTTTTCATCTGACAGATTTTGGTAGCCCCATTCTGCTGTAATAGTTGTCAAAATATCTTTGAGATGCGGGCGGTGGGCTTCGCTGTATTTTGTTGAGTCATCGCCTTTAAAATTTGGCAAGCGATGGTGCGAAACGACAAGCCAAACTACCATTTGTGCGATAGGTGGTAAATTGGCGAAGGGAGTTTGTTTATTCTGTTTTTTAGTCAACGTTTGGCGTTTTAGACTTGCCTCATCCCATTGACCTTCGATTAACAGCTTGAGCCAACCAGCATCGTCATCAGAACTACCTGACAACTCTATCAAACTGATTAGCAACAGGCATGAAATCCACTCGTGCCGTAAAGGGTCACTTTCTTTGCTCGCTTTTTGCAGCTTCGCTTGAAACAAAGCACTGGCTTTGCCCCAATCATGCAGCAAGGCTGCAACAGCTACTAAAGCTTTGATGACAGGCAAATAAGTCCAATTATTTTCCCAAAGGTTGATAGGCAGCTCTTTTTGCGTCGTATTCACTGGCACAATCCCCTGAGCGTTAAATTTGCCGCGATTCCCCACCACCCAAACCAACTCACTCCTCGCTCTGCTGCGTATCCAATGGCAGCTCACTGCGGTGTTTTTGGTGGCGGTTTTGCGTAGGAGTTTTTTGACGGCGATGAGGCCATCTTCAGTGATGACGGTTTGCCAAGTGTTATCGCCTATGCGGTTGGCAAAGGCATCTAGCACACGCCTTGTGCGGGTGAGTGCTTTTTTCTGGCATTGGCTAACAAAGGTGACCATCATTCTAGTGCACCCTCACTCTTACTCTCTCCCTCTCCCACAGGAAGAGGGGATTGTGTTGCTTGCAGTGCGACTTGCTTAATCTGATTAAACATAAAATCTAGCACGTTGTGGTCTGTGAATTTCTGCAGGATTTGTTGACGGAATTCTTGCTCTGTCATTTTTTCTTTGGCGCAGACAAATGCCCAAGGTAGCACGGTTGCATCTTTGACTAAATCTGCAACATCAAACACGAGTGCGCCGCGCCGTGTTTTGCCGTGCATAACGGCAAAGCCGTGTGGAATGCCCAGTACCCAAAGCGTGGTGGCGGCTAGCCCATAAGCGAGATAGTTGCCATGGTTTAAAAAGGCGTTGGCGAGGTCTTGACCATCGTGCTGGCGGTTAAAGTCTGATATTTGAGTAATGTTGGTAGCGAGTTTATAGAGTTGTTTTGTGAGGCTGGCCTCGTGCATGAGCAAATCACCGACCTTGCTGACTTTTTCTATTTGTTGTGAATAGCGTTGCAGCGCATTTTGCAGTGGTTCGCTTAGGCTACTAAAGCCTTCGGCTTGCAGGTCTTTGTCTTTAAGCCATATTTTTTCGATTAAATTGATTCTAGCTTGTTGAAATTGTTTGGCGACTTGTAGGCGTTTTTCTTCATCAAACCAAAAGCTAAGCCAGCCTTGCACGTATTCTGTCGGGCGGTATTCGCTTTGTGGGCTCATCCATTCGATTTCGGTTGCCATGAGCAGCGGTGTGCCACCTCCGCCACAAAATCCAACCAACACGCCTGCTTGTGCCAGCATACGCATGGCGGCTTGGGTGATGGAGGTCCCAGTACCTAGCAAAATGCAGGTGGTATTGGCGATGGGGATGTTCCAATAATGGTTTTCGTCTTTGGCTTCTGTGAGATAAAGCACACGCCCATCTTTTTGCATGACACGGCAATGCTCCAGCAAATAAATATTGGCGCGCTTTGAATGCAAAATCGCCTTGAGGTCTGTGAGTTGTTCCATTTATGGATTCATCTTTAAATTACCCATCTCACTTCTACCTCCACTCGCTCCCATGGGTTGTCACTTTCTGCTAGAGAATAAATATTTGCTCTGAGTACTTCCCCCCTATCCAACAACTGAGAAATAGCAGCATTATCTAAGCGTGGGATAAACCCGAGTTTTTGTTGCTCCCAATAAACTGCAACTGCACGTGCATCATAGGTGTTTGTTGGTTCACGCTGCAACGTGATTTGTTGCCCTTGCACAAGTTGCGGCCAAACTTTATCGCCTTGGTAATATTGGAACCCTGCAATGGATGAAATTTGCAAAAGTTTTGTGCGAGTTTGGTCTGGCAAGTACGTTCTGCCTTGCGCAACCGATGACGTGGCGAGCCCTGCGAATGCCGCCGCAAATGCTTTAATAAATTGTCTTCTATACATAAGTGACTCTTGTTTAGATTTTCACATTTATGATTATCCACAAGTGGCAGTTCAAATCCTGACCTAGTGTAAAAAATTTATTGGTGTTTTTTGATAGATTGTTCTAGGTGTTGCACTAATAGATTTTTTAATGATGCTGGCGATACAACTTCAACCTCTGGCAAGTGCCGCATGACATCCATGATGAGTTCTCTTTCGTCGGCATAGGGCACTTCAAGTTGGTAACGTCCATCACTTAGCCAAGTAAATTTTTGGTCGGGATGCCATGCTTCATCAGCCACCCAACGCGCGCGATTTGCACTAAAAATTAATGTCGCTTTATATTTTGCTTCGCCTGAGAATATCCCATAGCCTGACTTGAAGTGTGCATCGAGGATGTCATCTGCAATATCGATACACGGTGTTTGGCTATTTTGAAGTCGCTGAATCCTATCTACCGCAAAGGTGCGTAATTGACTTTTAAGATGACACCATGCATCCAAGTACCAGTTATCACGGTAATGCAGTAGTCGCTGTGGTGAGATGGTTCTCTGGCTGATTTCATTACTCCCACGAGCATGATAAGAAATATCTAAACACTTACGTAAAACTACGGCAGCGGAAATTTGTTGAAATTGATCGGGTTTGTTAATGCGTGCATTGATGGGGAGAATGCGCATCCGATGTAAATTCTCAGCCTTGATGCTTTGGTTTTTGAGTAACTTATCAATGCGCGTTTTAAAGGGCATCAAGTGTGTGTTAAGTACGCTCACATTGAGCCCGCTTAACAGTTTTTCTAAGCTGACAAGCGCAAGTAATTCATCGGTCCCAAACCACAAACCTGGCAACTCGTAATTTTGATTTGTGTACAAATAGCCGTTGTGTTCAGGGAGGTAATCAATCTGCGCACTTAGATTATCTTGCATATTTTTACGTATGCGCTTAAAGGTGCTTTCTGAGCATTCCATTTTCTCAAGAATGTCGGCTTTCGAGATGGGAACTCGCCGACCGTTTAGAATTTCATGCAGTTTATATATTCTGACAATATCCATAGAAAGTAGGGGGAAAAGTTAATAACGAATCGCATGCAAGAAACCAACTTCTAGGATATTAGTCGGTGAGTGCTTTACTCATTTACTATAAATAGATAGGATACACGGAACAAACTCGTTTTTTTGACTCCCTCTCAAAAAAAGCAATACTTCTGAGTATCTTAGCCAGTTAAACCGATTTTTGCACTAAAAACTCACCCCTCTGGGCGGATATTATCCTGTCAGTTGCAATTTTTCCTTCATGACGTATGACGAAGGCACTCTGAACTTTGTATAGACATCGGTTAATTACTGCTGAGGCATCCGCCAACAATTTCATACCCTGAAAATAGCAGTTTCCTGCAAAATGACGTTTACACCCTCATTTCTAGCGGGCTCTTTGGTTCCCAAACTTCAATAGAACCGTCGTATAACGACGGTGAAGCACTTTTTACAGTACAACCGTCCTGATTCAGGACGGTGTAACTTAAATCAACTCCACAGCACTACGTTTCATATCATCGTTCACATCGATGTATTGTTGGGTGACCATAATGCTCTTGTGCCCTGCGAAACTTGCTAAGACACGAACACCAATTCCTTTTTGGACTAGATTGGTAATAAATGATCTACGTCCCGAATGCGAACTAGCACCATTAATCCCTAATCGCATGTAAGTCCAAAAGAACCACTGACATAAACCATTCGGACTAAACCCAAGTCTGTTATCTGTATGAAAGAACGGCACATCTAAATGCTGTACCTTTCTTGTAGTTAGATAACTGGCAAATTAATCACGCAGTTTGTTTGGAATGAACACCAAACGACCTTTATCCCCTTTGGTCTGAACTGCGCTTAAACGCACTTCGTTTTTAATTGTTCCATCTTCGTTTAATACATCGCTCATTCTTAAATTAACGATTTCACCCACACGCACTCCCGACCAAAAACTAGTCAATATCATTGCGCGGTCTCGTAATGCGTATTTTTTAGTGCTGATGAAACGAAGAACCTGATTGAGTAAATGTCTTTGCTTGTGCCATATATAAGCATCTCCGATAAAGAAAAGTATTTATACATTTTGTTTTCTTAGGCTTAAATGGACAACCGAAAAAGGCACTAGAAAAGAACTAATAAAATCAATTGGTTATGTTTTTGGATAAGAAAAGTGTAATTTTCTTTACCTTTTAAAGTCAACTTCAGCGATCTATGACTAAAAGTTGAAAGTAAATGAAATATTTTCGTTACTCAATTCAACTTCAAAAGTTTAAATTTTTACGTATAGCAAAATACGTATTACCAATATCTAGCTACATTACCAATATTTTCTTTAATTTTATCTCCTAAGTTTTAGAGGGTCTATTAGCCCTCTTTTTTTGCTTATCTTTATAATATATGGGTATATGTTTAGAAGTTAATATTATTTTTTGAAATAAAATTTATTTAGTATATTGCAGCAATGAATTTCCAACAGCTAAAAATTGTACGTGAAGCGGTGAGACAGAACTTTAACCTCACAGAGGTTGGGCGAAAACTTTTTACTTCTCAATCTGGGGTATCCAAAAGTCTAAATGAGCTGGAAAATGAATTAGGGATTGAGATATTTGTTAGATCAAAAAGTCGCTTAGTAGGCTTATCTTCAGAAGGCGAAGCCGTTGTAGATCTAATTAACAAGATTCTAACCGATGCTAACAATCTCCTTACCTTATCAAGCCAGTTATCTAATAAAGCAAAAGGCAATCTTGTTCTAGCAACAACACATGCACAAGCTAGATACACTTTACCGAATTATATTAATAAATTCGCACTTGATTATCCTGATGTTCATTTAACACTGCATCAATCAAGCCCTGAAGAGATTTGTGATTTACTTCTTTGCGGTGAAGCTGATATCGGCATTGCATCAGAGGGTGTACATTTACATGAGCAACTAATCACTATTCCATGGTATGAGTGGTACCACGTTGTCATCGCCCAACAAGATCATCCAGTATTTAATCTAGATGAAATTACGCTAGAAAATTTAGCGCAATTTCCAATCATCACCTACCATGCAGGCCTCACTGGACGCTCAAGAGTAGATAAGGCTTTTGAGGAAAAAGGTCTATATCCTGATATTGTATTAACTGCTTTAGATGCCGATGTAATTAAAACCTATGTTGAATCTGGCCTGGGGATAGGCATTATTGCAAGCATCGCATTTGATACCGAAAAAGATAAAAACCTACAATTAGTATCTGCGGAACACTTATTTGAAAGAAACTTTGCGAAAATAGCGTTCAGAAAGAATCACTACTTAAGGGGTTATGCATACGATTTTGTTGAGCGATTATCGCCAGGGCACAACCGAGAAAAACTCAAAGAGTTGATTAATACTTGAGATAAATTATTTGGCATTAATTCTGAGCAAGATGATACCCGTGACAATTAACATCATACCCACAATCGAAGAAATCTCTACTTTTTGTCCATAATAAGTCCAACCTATAATCGCAATAATTGCGATCCCCGCGCCAGACCAAATTGCGTAAGCAATAGCCAAAGGCACGGTTCTTAAAGATAGCGATAAAAAATAAAAGGCACTTACATAGCCCAACACCACAATCACTGATGATGAGGGCCTAGTGAAGTTTTCAGCACTTTTTAATGCAGAGGTCGCAATGACCTCTGCAATAATTGCAATTGATAAGTGGATCCAATTAAGCATGATGCTAGCCACTCTGAGTCAACACGGAAAGTTTTGTAATCCCTGATTTCTCAATTAAAGCCATCACTTTCGCTACTTTTCCATATTGAACCGAGTCATCAGAATTCAAATGGTAAGTCTGCTCTGGATTCTGAGTCTGTCGTCTTTTAAGCTCCAGCTCAACCTGGGCTAAGCTTAACTCTTTCTTGTCGATATAGACCCTGCCCTCTTTATCAACGCTAATAGTGACTGGCTTGAGCTGGTCTGGCGGCGAAGTCGTCACAGTTTTAGGTAAATTCACGTGTATGGCATTATTCAAAAGCGGTGCAGTTACAATAAATGCCACCAACAAAACTAACATCACATCAACAAGTGGCGTAACATTAATCTCACTGAGCACATCATCATCAGTAGAATTATTAAAAGCCATTATGCAACTGCTCCTTTGGCTGATTCTGAAATACTTTTTACACTTTTAGTGTTAGAAACTGACTTGATAGACGCCCTTCTTGAAAGCGTAATAAAATCCTCAGCGAAGTCGTCTAGGTTGTTGCTGCTGATTTTTAAGCGGCGCAAGAAGAAGTTATAGGCCAGCACAGCGGGAACAGCTACAGCAATACCAATCGCCGTAGCAATTAACGCCTCGCCAATTGGACCAGCCACCACATCTAAACTGGCACTACCCAATTTACTAATATTTGTAAGGGCATGCATAATTCCCCATACTGTCCCAAATAAACCAACAAACGGCGCTGTACTTCCAATGCTAGCTAGCACAACTAAACCGCTTTCTCTGGACACCCGTTCTTTTTGAATTTGCTGTCTTAATGCCCTCTCAATCACATCCTGCCTATCGCCGAAATGATGGAGATCATGTGCTGAATTTGACTCCAATTCAGAAATCGCCCTAAACCCAACTTGTGCCACTCGGTATGCTGGCCCATTAAAGTTTTCAGTTAAATGAGATGCCACCTCGAATGAAGCCGCGTTCCAAAAAGACTCTCGATACTTTACGTTTTGTTTTCTGATTCTCCAAACTTGAATACTTTTTACTACGATTAGCGTCCATGTAATCACCGAACCTAAAATGAGCGTGAGAAGAACTAATTGAACGACTAATGAATCTGAAGCTATATTGTTAAACATTTTTATTCCTTATTTACTTAATTTGAATTCAATAGGTACGTTAACCCAACTATCAATCGGCGTTTTTCCTCTCTTGCCAGGAGTGAATGTCCAATTTTTTACTGTTTTTTCAGCCGCCTCATCTAATAATTTAAAACCACTAGACTGCTTAATCTCCGCCTGATCGACATGTCCGTTTGCAAGCACATGGACATGTAACAGCACTTTTCCTTCTCTACTCATCCTGAGTGCAGAGGCTGGGTATTCTGGGGGTGGATTTTGCATATATCCTGCATATCCAACCGCCTCTGTAACCTCTTCAGGTTGTGAGTTCGTCGGTGGCACTGGAGTAACAACCGAAGTTGCTACAGCAAGTGGAGAGGACGCCTTTGCAACACTTATGTTCTCCTGAATCACTGGCACATTAGCTGGAACATTACTTTCAACGGGGGCTGTCTTAATAGCTGTCTCTTTAGGAGGGAGCGTTTCTTTTACCTTTTCAACCTTAGGTTTGGGAGGTGGAGGTGGTGGAGTTTCTTTTTTAGGAGGATCTTCTGGCTTGATAAAATTTACCTCAACCAAATGCTTCGTTTTTAGAAACGAAATATCATCCTTATGACTCAAATACAGCGATGCGACCAAAACATGAAGCGCAACAATTAACACGCCTGTTGATAAGTATTGATTTCTTAATACATCGTATTTTATCTTCGCTGGATTATGCCATGAATGCTCTATTAATGTTTCCATACTAATTTCAGGAAAATTGGATATTTGCCCCACAGAATAGTTAGTGATTAATTTTTGCATGATGAAGTTTTACCAACCACTTTTAAAATGGTTTATCTCCAACAATAGTGGCACGGTGCATAATTCTGCGTTCTGGTAAATAATCGGCAACAGCATAATGCTGAGTCACCCTGTTATCCCAAAAGCCAATATCGTTTACATGCCAGCTCCAACGTAATGTAAATTCTGGCCTTGTACTATGCGCAAACAAAAAGCTGAGTAATGCATCACTCTCTTTTTTACTGATACCATCAATGTGCGTCGTAAATCCCTCGCTGACAAAAATAGCTTTTTTACCAGTGACAGGATGCGTTCTTACAACAGGGTGGCTCACTGGAGGATATTTTTTCACCGCAGCATCAAAACGATCTTTGGACGCTGGATCAGCACCCCATCTTAATGGAGGGAAGGAATGCGTTACATTATGGGTTGCAGTAAGCCCTTCCAGTGAACGCTTAAGTGGTTCAGATAAGGCATTATACGCAGCCGTGTTGCTTGCCCATAGAGTATCCCCACCTACCGAAGGCAATTGTTTTGCAGCAAGAATTGCCCCAAGCGGTGGGGTCGGGCTAAATGTTACGTCTGTATGCCAATTATCATTATCTGGCAGAAAATCTTTATGTGTATCAATCAGCATGATTTCTGGTAGTTCTGGCAATACAGGGTAAATAGGATGTACATGTAATTCACCAAAATTTGCAGCAAATTTAACTTGCTGATGGGGCGTGATTTCCTGATTTCTAAAAAATAGGATTTCATAATCATACAAACCCTGAATCAAGGCTTCCTTATTGATTGACGATAACTCGCCCGCAAAATTGATTCCATCCACAACCGCGCCGATAGCTGGAGTAATTTTTTTAAATACCAATGCCATTTTTTCCTCTTTTTATAAAGTTAGAACAATACGATTAATGACTTTTGCCAGACCACGGCACTAATTTTTTTTGTAAACATCTCAAGACAATTTCTAGGCTGTAGGCAACGCTTGCAATCAACAAAATGCCAGCAATGACTAAATCAGTGACTAAAAACTGTGATGCAGATTGAATTAAGAAACCCAATCCTTGTGTAGCAGCAATTAACTCTGCGGCCACTAAGGTGGACCAACCTATCCCTAGGCCAATACGGACGCCAGTAAGGATGTCGGGGAGCGCACTAGGCAAAATCACATAGCGCACAATTTGATATTGAGTTGCCCCTAGAGACTGCGCAGCTCTAATACGCACAGCACTTACAGATCGAACCCCATTGGCCGTTGAGACAACCACTGGCGCAAAAATAGCTAAGGCGATTAATAACACTTTAGAAAACTCACCTATGCCGAACCAGATGACAATCAGGGGTAAATAAGCCAGGGGCGGAACAGGCCGATAAAACTCAATCAGCGGGTCTATCGCAGCATGGAGAACACGATTAATACCTATAGCTATGCCAACTGGCACTGCAACAGATATCGCTAAAATTAATGCCAAGCCAACACGATTCAAACTTGCAGATAGGTGCTGCCACAAGGTGGCGTCCATGTAGCCTTTATTCAGTAGCTCATTAAATTTAATCAACACACTTAATGGGCTAGGCAAATATAGCGGAGGCACCCAAGCCAGATAAGCAGCAAGTGCCCAGAGCGCAATTAAAGCCAAGACGGTAGTGATGCTAATCCAAAATTTTTGTTTAAAAATGTCCAATTTTTTATATCACTTGTTCGCTAAAAAAATGCTCGAGTACTTTTTCTCTAATTTCAATAAACTGAGGGTCAGCTTTAATCTGTCTCACGTTTTCACCCGCAATCAAACGTTTCCCAAAATCCAGATGTAATATCTGGGCTACTTTTCCAGGTGAAGATGTGAGCAAAAGTAATTTCGTCGCCATGAAAATAGCTTCTTCAATATCGTGAGTAATCAATAAAATTTGCTTGCCTGTCTCATGCCAGACCTTAAGTACCAAGACTTGCATTTGCTCCTTGGTAAATGCATCCAGAGCACCAAACGGTTCATCCATTAATAGGAGTTGAGGGTCTACTACAATTGCTCTCGCTAGATTTACCCTTTGCTTCATACCCCCAGAGAGCTCCCAAATATGGTGCGCTTCAAATCCTTTCAAGCCGACTAGATTTAAGATATTCTTAGCCGTAAATTCTCTTGTTTGCTTATCGACACCTTTAAGCTGCAACCCAAAGGCAACGTTCTGGATGACTGTCAACCATGGCAACAATGCATCTTGCTGAAAAACAACACCTCTCTCGGCACTTGGGCCATTGACTTCAACACCATCTAATTCAATACGACCTTTTGCTGGGAATTGAAAACCAGCGACTAGATTTAATAGAGTTGTTTTTCCACTACCAGAGGGACCAACAACCACAAAAAACTCGCCCTCACCGATTTCAAAAGAAATATTATGCAAAACCACTTTTTCATTAGCTTTAGAGGACGCATAGACGGCATCTATATTTGAAACTTTTAAAGTGCCCATATTTAGTGCTACTTCTCGATAAATTTCGCAGTGGAATATGAACGATAATCAGGCAACAGCTTGTCAATTTTTCCCTGCTCTTTTAAAAACAAAGCCGTATCAGAAATTGCTTTAATAACGACGCTATCAAGCAACTGTCTTTGCCTATCTGCAAGCGGGTATTGATTTCCTTGTAGCAAATCTGCAATTTGGCTTTCTTGCGCACCCGTGATACGGGCAATTTTGGATAAGTAAGCTTGATCAACTAGAAGTGCTTTTTTGCTCAGTTTATATGCCACGTAATAATCAACTGATGTTTTAGTAAATGCCTCCAAGAACTTAGGATTTTTCTCGGCAAAATCCTTCCTTGCGACCCAAACATCAAAAGTTGGAGAGCCCCAACTAGCTACTTCCTCGGAAGATGTCAGCACTTTTCCTGAGGTTTTAATTTTTCCTAAAGCAGGATCCCATACATAGGCTGCATCAATATTTCCGCGCTGCCACGCTGCAGGAATTTCAGACACTCTTAAATTAATAATCTTGACCTTTGATCTGTCAATCCCCCAATGCTTCAACGCTGCAAGAAGGCTGTAATGTGAGGTTGAAACATAAGGAACAGCGATTGTCTTTCCAATCAAATCTTGATAAGAGTTAATGCCTGAACCATTGCGAGCCACCAAGGCTTCTGAAGTGCCTAGCTCGGATGCAACTAAAAACGTTTCTATAGGCAAATTACGACTGGCTGCGACTGCAATAATGCTAGAACCAACATTCGCTACATCAATATCGCCAGAAGCAACTGCACGGATTAGTTCAGAGCCGTTATCAAACCTTCGCCAGCTTATTTTTTCACCTGTCGCTTTTTCATAAGCCCCATCGACGATGCCAACCTTTGCTGGCTCAACACCAGTTTGGTAACCAACCCTAACCTCTGCATGAACTAGCAAGCTAGAAAGCAAAGTTAAAAATAACAGTGAAAATTGGAAAATATTTTTCATAAACCCAGACTTAAAAAAAGAAATGCCCCTCACAACATGCAAGGGGCATTGATTGCAGACTAGAACTTAGCGCCTAGACCAACATAAACAGTACGTGGCGTGCCAGCTAAGAGATTGTAGGAATCACCATTAGGATCGCTAATTGGGAAGCTGTTGTCGCCAATTGCGTAGTATTTGCGATCGAACAAGTTAGTCACGGCAAAATGAAGGTCAATCTCTTCAGCTAAACCAACTTTCTTCCAACGATACCCGCCACCTAAATTCCACAATGCATAACCAGCAATGCTGTTGTCATTGGTATAAGTGTAGTATCGACGGCTAGTTGCATTCGCGCCTAAATAACCATGCAATGCACCATCATCGTAAGCCAATTTAGTTGAGAACAATTTCTTAGGTGCATCCACTACTTGCTTATCAGCAGTTGCGAATGTTCCATCGGCAGTTGTTACGTTGTTTTTATATTGAGAGTCATTATAAGATGCGGAGTTAATCCATTTAACATGACTAATTGGCTCCCAAACAATCAACCCCTCAACACCATTAGTTTCAACCTTACCAACGTTAATTGCTTCTGATACGTTTCCTGCAATCGCATTACCAGCGGTTGGATTCAATAAGCGATTATTGAACTCAATATGGTAAGCAGTAAGTGATGTCTCAAAGTTCTTATCATTATGACGCCAGCCAATCTCATAGGTTGTTGACTCTTCCGGCTTAAGGTTGGCTGGAATTACACGTCTATTAAATGGAGTTGCTCCACCAAGCGCCACGGCACGATAAGCAGCCAAGCTTTGAGAAACGTCTGCAAAAACTTCATTTTGTTTATCCACTTTATAAACAGCACCAATCTGAGGCAAGAACCCGTCTGAGGCAGTTAAAGAGCCATTGATGTTTGAACCCAATTTTTGTGGACCACCACCCCAAACTGAGTTTGGATCGTTATCTTGGACTTCAGTCTTAGCATAGAGTGACTTGAAACCAGCGTTAATAGTTAGGTCATCTGTGGCTTTGAATGTGTCTTGCAGATGGAACTGAATAGTGTCAGTATCAAAATTACGATTCCAATGTTGTGCATACCAACCATTAGTAGGTGGGTTCAGAGAGTCTGCTGCGCCACCATCGTTAAAGAAACGCTTGGTATTTGTAAAATCATTGTTTTCGTACCAAATACCTGTATTGATTTTATGATTGCCCGCATCATAGTTCAAAGCAGTCAAAATACCGCTACGGTTAATATCAAAACCTAGCTCTCGAAGTGCAACATTTTGGCCAGCCTGGCTCGGGCCACCCCAACCACCTGCAACAGGGAGCCACCAAGTTCCTGTACCATCTTGACTGTGATGGTAGATGGTAGTTTTCGTGTCGACTTTGTCATTAAATGCATAGGACAAAGTGCCTCCAATCAACCAATCTTCACGCAGACCTGACCCACCGTAAAATGTATCCTGCAAATTCGTATAGTTACCTACAGGGGCCACTAGATTACCGTCATCCCCGCCATCCGTTGCAGCGGCAATCGCATTCACGAGTGCCCAACCTCTAGTTTGATCAAGTCTGTAGCCTAAACGCTTGATGCTGTTATAAGACAAATCTTGATAGTCATCTTGCTTACTATCTGAATAATTAATAAAGCCACTAAAGCGAGCGTTGTCGGACAAATCAGAAACCAACTTAAAGTTAATTTTTCTTTGAATTTGCTCGCCAGGACCTTTCCACTTGTTACCCTCTTGGTTGGTCGCACTAATCGCAAATTTTGTATTCGTTCCATCGATTAGACCACTATCAAACCTTGCGTAACTATGACTATTTGCATAACTACCAAACGTTTGGTCAAAACTAGCACCGCGCTTATCAGATGGGTCTAGTGAATAGAACTTGATCGTACCGCCCAGGTTGCTAGAAGATGCTGTACCTAAAGATCCTGTCCCCTGAGAAACCTCAACACGACCAATATTTTCTGAAGCAATAGCACGTGAAATATGGAGGCCGTTGTAATTTCGATAGCTCATATCACCAAGCGGCACATCGTCTAAGGTGAAGCCGAGTTGGTTTTGGCTAAAGCCACGAATGCTAATGCGACTACCCCACTCATAGTTGCCTTGGCTATCCGCAGCACTAAAGCTAACACCTGGCAAAACGCTGAGAGCCAAGAGGGGACTTGTACCAGGCGCATTAGCAGATATTTCCTCTTTTGAAATTTCTGAAACTTGGCGAGTTTCACCGCGACCAAATACAGTAATATTTGAAAGTGTAGATTCTGCATCTGCAGCAAACGTTGATCCACCGTATAACGTGCTGATTACAGCAAGTGTTATGGGTAGTTTTTTAAATTTTTGGCTCATAACTTCCCTTAGTAATAAATTAATGAATAAATAAAATTATTTTGAGGAAGTATAGAAAACAAACCGAATGGAAGCCTAATGGCAATAAGTCATTCAATAATTACTTTTTGTAATTGGGCCTAATTATTCTTCGCCAACTGAGCCTGCCCAGCCTTAATCTTCTGCCGTTCTTTTTCATCTTTGATGGCTTTTTGAGTGTTCTTAACTTGATTTTTCATGCCTTGAATCTTTGCTTGATCAGGTGATAGTGGTTTCTTAATCGCACTAGCGAACTCATAAAAACGCATAATAGTTATCCAATTTTAGTAGGTGCAAACGGCATATTACTGGGACCAAATTGATACTGTGCAATCAAACTAGCATGAAGGTCATTATCAGCAAAGATAACTGTCTTTACCCATGTTCCATTTACTCTCGCTTGTACTTGATATCGATGCATAAAAGTATTTATCGTAAAAAAAAGCGTCCTGATTCGAGGGTGTCCTGAATTTTGTGTAGACATCGGTTAATTACTGCTGAGGCATCCGCCAACAATTTCATACCCTGAAAATAGCAGTTTCCTGCAAAATGACGTTTACACAAAACTATTTACACCCCAGCTTCGGACTTTACCGCCCCCTGAAAATTATTCCAGTGACCATCTGTGCCACGTAGCATAAAATCCAATAATTACATAATATAATCAATAAGTTAAAATAATATTTTACATTTTAAAAATCTAATATAAA
>JABFSF010000001.1 GCA_013140755.1 Methylotenera sp.
GCTTCTACCTTGCCGCCTAATTGTTGCGCCATTGTTTGCATTCCGTAGCAAATGCCTAATACAGGCACACTCAACTCAAACACGGCTTGCGGCGCGGTGTCAGACTCTTGCTCATAAGCACTAGCGTGGCTACCAGAAAGAATAATGCCATCTGCACCAAAATTGCGTACAAATTCGTTTGAAACATCACATGGATGAATCTCGCAATATACATGTGTTTCGCGCACACGACGTGCAATTAACTGAGTGACTTGAGAACCAAAGTCTAAAATAAGTATTTTTGAGTGAGTCATTTTTTAGCCACAGAGTGCACAGAGAACACAGAGTTAGAGGGAAATTTCTCTGTGAACTCTGTGTTCTCTGTGGCTAGATTTGTTAAAAAGAATGCTTAATCAACGCGGTAGTTCGGTGCTTCTTTGGTAATTTGTACGTCATGCACGTGCGATTCACGCATCCCAGCACTGGTGATTTGTACAAATTCCGCTTTATTGCGCATTTCTTCAATCGTGGGGCAACCTACATAGCCCATAGAGGCGCGTACGCCGCCCATGAGCTGGTGAATCACAGCGAGCGCGCTACCTTTGTAGGGCACACGACCTTCAATGCCTTCTGGCACCAATTTATCAGCATTGCCATCGTTATTGTCTTGAAAGTAGCGATCGCTTGAGCCTTTTTGCATTGCGCCGATTGAGCCCATTCCACGGTATGATTTATATGAGCGACCTTGAAATAATTCAATTTCACCAGGGGCTTCTTCAGTGCCTGCAAACATGCCGCCTAACATCACGCTATAAGCACCTGCGGCAATAGCTTTTGAAATGTCGCCAGAAAAACGAATGCCGCCATCGGCAATAAAGGGTACGCCAGTGCCGCGCAAGGCTTCTGCTACGTTAGCGATGGCACTAATTTGCGGCACACCCACGCCAGCAACAATACGCGTGGTGCAAATAGAACCTGGACCAATGCCTACTTTTACACCGTCAGCCCCTGCATCTAGCAAAGCTTTAGCGGCAGCAGCGGTGGCAATGTTGCCACCAATCACATCAATGTGCGGGAAGTGCTTTTTTACCCAAGTGACACGATCTAGCACACCTTGCGAATGACCATGTGCGGTATCTACTACAATCACATCCACACCCGCTTCTGATAAAGCGGCTACGCGTTCCTCTGTGCCATCACCCACGCCCACTGCCGCGCCAACGCGTAGGCGACCTTGTGCATCTTTACATGCATTAGGGTGGTCGGTAGATTTTTGAATATCTTTAACAGTAATCAAGCCTTTTAAGGTGTCATTATCATCAATCACCAACACGCGCTCTAAACGATATTGGTGCAACAAACGCATCACCTCTTCTTTAGAGGCTCCTTCTTTGACCGTCACCAATTTGTTACGAGGGGTCATGATATTGCTAATCGCTTGATCTAAGTTTGTCTCAAACCGAAGGTCACGATTAGTCACAATGCCTACAATTTTGCCGTTATCAACTACTGGAATACCAGAAATTTTATGCGTGCGATTAAGCTCAAGCACATCGCGCACAGTAGTGTGACTTTGAATGGTAATGGGATCGTTTACAATGCCAGACTCAAAACGCTTTACCCGTGCTACATGCGCGGCCTGTTTCATTGCGGTCATGTTCTTGTGAATAAAGCCCAAGCCACCTTCTTGTGCCAAGGCAATTGCCAAAGGGGCTTCAGTTACGGTATCCATCGCCGCAGATAAAAGCGGGATATTAAGCCGAATGTTACGAGAGAGTTGTGTGGCGAGAGAAACCTCGCGTGGCAGTACATTCGAATAAGCGGGTACTAATAAAACGTCATCAAACGTAAGAGCTTGCTGCAATAAACGCATGGGTTAAATCCTTAGTCACAAAACAAAATTATACAGATTTGCGTTATTTGTCGCTAGTGCGCTAATGCAATAAATGGGTGTTATTGTGTGATGCAGTGATTTGCAATCAGAAAATGCGTCAATTTTTTTGACATCTTTGTATTAACTTTTGACACAAAGCTTCATTATGTGCTCTATCATTTATAGGTAAAAGCAGGTTATTGGGGTTTGCGTAGAGTGCCATTTCACATTTTGCATTGGTTAAAACAATTTGACGGCTTCTCATAACTTTCAATTAAATGGTGACATATACTGGCATTGCTAATATGAATAGCATCAGCATCAACCAAAGAGATCTTTGCAAAAGTATTTCTTGCGGCGAATTACTGCGTTGCGCGGTACTCGTAACCTCGTTGTACACCGCGTACTATCTCGGCTTCTGCGTTCCGCGCGCCTTGTACTTCATTCACAATAAACACTTTTGCAAAGGTCTCCAAAGTATCATCATCTAGTTTTTTTAAATCATTATCAATAAAACCACTCAAAACTGAAGTTGGCATCAATAATTTGGCATATAAATTGCCTTTAAAGATACATTAACATTTTTTAATATAATTAACATTATTTAACAATACTGATGGTAGAATTAAAGTGTTTAATCGAATTTTCGTGTGGAAAATCATTCGATTCATCAAAGTGTTAAGTAGTTAAAATGTAAGGCGCAATTTAATCATAGCGGTAACGGTTAAGCACTATTCTTAAGTATTACCCTTGGGTGTAATTAACAAAAACTAATAAAGGAATTTAAACATGGCAACAATCAACAGTAATGCGAGTGTCGTATTTGGTACGGCAGGTAATGATATTATTGAAGTTAATAATTCGGTAGAAGCGCAAACCGTGATAGGCGGAGCGGGGGATGATGCCTATTGGGTTGATACCAATCGATATGAGTTTGATGGCAATTACTTTGCCGATATTATTCAAGAGGCGGTGGGTGGTGGTATTGATACCGTTAATGTGAGCTTGTATAAGAATAATGCTTATGGTGGCTCACAATACACCTTGGGTGACAACTTAGAAAATCTCAATGCGTATTTAAATGGTAATGGGGCTGGTTATATTTTTGGTCTAGAAGGTAATGGTTTGAACAACACCATTATCGCTGATGCAGCTAGTGCTAACTATCGTGCTTTTTTAAACGGCGGTGCGGGCAACGATAAATTGACTGCGTCAATTGGTAATGACGTATTAGATGGTGGCGCAGGGGTTGATACCATGTCTGGTGGTTCAGGTCAAGATACTTATTATGTAGATAACACTGCCGATGTGGTAATAGAAAATGACGTGGACGGTGGATTTGATACAGTGTTTGCTGCGGCTACTTATACCCTAAATGGCTTGGCGCAAAACGTTGAAGATTTAAACTTAGAAAATGGTAGCGGCTCCACCCCAGGTAATTTTAACGGTACAGGTAACGCGCTTAATAACAACATTGACGGTAATGATGGCAACAACACGCTTACAGGCTTGGCGGGTAATGATAACCTGAATGGCGGTCAATACGGTAACGATATCTTATTAGGCGGTGCAGGTAATGACAATCTTTATACTTATTGGGGTAACGATAAGCTAGATGGCGGCGATGGAGATGATTACCTACGTGATTATAAAGGTGGCAATAACACGCTTTTAGGTGGCGCGGGTAATGATAGGTTGCTAGTGAGTACAGGCAATAACCTATTAGATGGTGGCACTGGCAATGACTCTTTAGACGGTGGTCATGGTAACGACACCATGCTAGGTGGCGCAGGCAATGATAGACTTTACGGTGGAGATGGTAACGATAAACTTGATGGTGGCGCAGGTGACGATACATTAGAAGGTGTTGATGGTAATAACACCTTAACAGGCGGTGCAGGTAATGATGAGCTTTATGGTAGCTACGGCGGCTTGGCTAAAATGGATGGTGGCGCGGGTGATGATACTTATTATGCATACGCTAGCGACATTGTGGCAGATACAGGTGGCGGTAACGACACACTGTATGCTTATTATGGTCAAGCGGCGGGTGATTTAGCCAGTGGTGTAGAAAACCTTGTGTTAGAGCGCAACACCTACGATGCGCGTGGTAATGGCTTAGATAACGCGATTATAGATAACTATGGTGCAAGCAACACCATTTATGGTTTAGCGGGTAATGATTTTATTAATGCTGGCGAGGGTAACGACGTATTAGACGGCGGTGCAGGCAACGACACCTTAGATGGCGGCACTGGCAACGATTTAATGCGTGGTGGTGCAGGTAACGACACTTACTTTATTGACTCAGCCAGTGACTTAGCGGTTGAAACCAGTGCGGCAGATGGTAACGACACCATCATTACCAATCAAAACACCACATTAAGTGCGTTTATTGAAAATGCAACTTTATTAAATGGTGGCGCAAACACGCTTACTGGCAATGACTCTGCCAATAAGCTAGTAGGCAACAGCAACAATAACAACACCATTACAGGCGGCTTAGGTAACGATACTTTAGACGGCGGTGCAGGTGCTGATAGTTTAGTGGGCGGTGTAGGTGATGACACCTACTATGTTGATCACTCAAACGATCAAGTGGTTGAATTTGAGAGCGACGGTAAAGATGTAGTGTTTTCAACGGCTAATCTCTATGCCTTATCTAGCAACATCGAAAACCTCACCCTAGTAGGTAACAGTGCTTACGTTGCTATGGGTAATGCAAGCAATAATGTACTGACAGGCAATGATAATGACAATCAGCTTGATGGGAATGGCGGCATTGATACTTTAATTGGTGGTAAAGGAAATGATGCTTACTATGTAGATAGCACTACAGATACGATTGTAGAGTTGGCTAATCAAGGTAGTGATGCTGTTTTTAGTACAGTGACATACTCAATTGCTACACAGGCTAACCTTGAAGATATTACTTTAACAGGCTCAGCGAATATTAACGCCACAGGCAATGCGGCAGCAAACAATTTAACTGGCAATGCTGGCAACAATAAATTAGATGGCGGCGCAGGTAACGATTATTTGGTTGCTAATGCTGGCAATGACACCCTATTAGGCGGCACAGGTAACGACGATTTATATGGTGGCAATGATAATGATAGCTTAGACGGTGGTGCAGGTAACGACTGGCTACATGGTGACAATGGCGACAACACGCTGTTAGGCGGCGCAGGTAACGACTCCTTAGAAGGTGGTAGCAACGCAAACGCTATGGAAGGCGGCGCAGGTAATGATTGGTATTACTCACACAGCGCAACTGACACTATCACGGAAACCCTTGCAGGCGCGGCGGGTGGGCTTGATACGGTGCAATATGCAGCAACAGGCACCTACACTTTAGGTGCCAATATTGAAAATGCTCAAATGGAGTGGTCCGCTAATACATCAAGCATTACTGGCAATGCCCTTAACAATAAGCTAACGGGTAATGATTGGCTTAACAGCTTAAGCGGTGGTGCTGGTAAAGATACTTTAGATGGTGGCTATAATAGTGGTGATACGCTAACGGGTGGTGCTGGTGATGATACTTATATCTACCGTGGTTACATTGTAACCATTAACGAAATAGCTGGTGGTGGTATTGATAGTGTTATTGCTGAGAATACAAACATTGATTTATCAACACTTTCTGCTGAAGTTGAAAATGCAACCTTGTTGGGAAGTACTGGTTATGGTCTTTACGGCAATGGTCTAGCCAATGTGCTTACGGGGAATAGTGGCTCTAACTACTTAGATGGCGTTGTAGGTGCAGATACCATGAAAGGTGGTGCAGGCAATGATGGGTATGTTGTAGATGATGCTGGCGACAAAGTGGTTGAGCTTGCAGGTGGTGGCTATGACTATGTGAATGCAACGGAAAGCTTTAACCTTGCTACTAATGGTGCCAATGTTGAAGATTTGAATTTGCAAGGCTCTGCTGACATTAATGGCACAGGTAACGCCTTAGCCAACTGGGTAGAAGGTAATAGTGGTAACAATAGTCTAAATGGCGGTGCAGGTAACGACAGCTTGCAAGGTGGCGGTGGTGTAGATACGCTCACTGGCGGTGCTGGTAATGATACTTTCTTCTTTAGAGATGCTTCAGGCGATGTAGTGACAGACTATACTTTAGGGGCTGATACCATTAAGTTGATGCAATCTGCATTTGGTGGCATTACCTTTGACGGTGCTGGTAATACACTCACTGCCGATATGTTTGCCTTAGGCACAGCAGCGGCTGATGCAAATGACTTTATTGTGTATGACCAAGCCACAGGTGGGTTGTTCTATGATGCCGATGCTAATGGTGCGGGTGCAGCCGTGTTAGTTGCTGACTTTAAAGATGGTTTAGCGTTATCAAGCACAGATATATTTGCATGGTAATAGCGTAGAGTAAAGGTGTGCAAATACCTTGTATTTGCACACTGGCATGAATGCGTAATAGCATAAAAAAAGAGACTCAAAAGGTCTCTTTTTTTATGGGTTTAAATAATTGGGTAACGCATCACTCAATATTTTTAAACGGACTTTGCTAACTAAAAATTAAAGCACTTTATGGGGGTAGGTCACACAGCATAAAACAAAAAACCCGCTAACTACAAGTAATTTAGCGGGTCTAGTGCATTTCTTAGTACGGGATAAAACACTTAAATGGTGGAGCTGGGGAATCGAAAATTCAGTGAATTCTATTATATCAAACATTTAGTAAGTCCTTGTGACTATCTTGTGACCAAAGCGACATAACTTTACTACCAGCTTCTTTATTTACAGCAGGTATCCAACGACCATATCTCTTACGAATCATAGCCCAATCTTTATGTCCCATTTGTTGTGAAACCCACATAGGCTCTTCGCCTAATGAAAGTAATGTGCTCGCATAGGTATGACGTGTTTGGTAAGGGTTACGATATATCACCCCTGCTTTTTTAAGAGCAGATTGCCATAGTGTTTTTCTGATCTGACCGTCAGTTTCCCATGGTTTATTTGTTCTAGGATTTAGGAAAATACGACCATCTGCCAAATAGCTGAATTGTTTTTGATCTTTTAGTGCATTCATTGCAGGCGGAAAAAGTAATACATCTCTTTCACCAAATTTGGTTTTAGGTTGCTTGATTTTTTTATGCACACAAGCTCGCCTTACTCTCACAACGCCTTGTTCCCAATCTATATCACCCCACTCTAAAGCAATCAGCTCCGATGTTCTCAGCCCTGTCCAAAAAGCAAATTGAATAAGATTTTTTCCTTGTTGAGGCAACTCAGCAAGGATTCTAGAAACTTCATCTGGCGTGAATGGTTGCGGTTCCTCTTGCCTGACTGGTAAGTTAGAAACTCTGTCCATTGGGTTGCGATCTATAATCTCATCAAAAAAAGCATCTTTAAGAATTGTTCTTAGTGGAATAAGTACATTATTAATACGTTTTGGACTTATGGTTAATCCACCCATCCAAATTTTGATAGTTGACGCAGTTAGATCAACTAGTTTGATATGTCCAAATGATGGCTTTAGATGATGCTCAATCGCGCTGTAATAGTTTTTCCATGTACTTAATGCACAAGTTCGCCTTGCTGACTTTATATAGTCATTGAGGGCTTCTTCTATAGTTTTAATTGAAGTTTTAGATCCGAGAATAGCATTTTTACTTTGCGGAAAATGTTTTGAATATACAAAAGTACCGATTGCGATTTCGTGCTGAATCGTTGATTTTAATCTTTTTGCAAAAGTTAAATTAGCTTTGGTCGGTTCTAATTTTAAAGTTTCACGGCAACGAATACCCAGATAGTAGAAATCTATCTGTATGCTTTTCCCTCTAGGGTTTATGCCTTGCTTTCCATCCATTTTTGAATAGCCTCAAGATTAAAAACCAAACGTCCATCGGGAGCTTTTCTCCAATGGATATTTTCAAGCCAAACACCTTTGCTTCTTTTAGCTCGAATTGCATCATCGGAATAACCGATTGACTCACTTACTTTATTGATAAGAACCCACTTCATCATTTTTCTGAATCTGTCTCAGGTAGCTTGAATCTAGTCGGATTACCAGCTTCATCAAATTCAATGCCGACAATTCCATATTGAGTTTCCAAGTTTTTATAATGAGATTTAAGATAGCTATCTAGCCAACCCTCTTTTTCAATCTTGACGTATGCCTCTTTAGCGCAACTTTCAAGCATCTCGGTAACAAGCTTAGCTTTTGAAATACACATAAAATCAGCTAAAACTTCAATTCTCGAAATAAGATCGACTTTGGTTCGAACATTTAAATTTCTATTCATATTAAGCTGTTCTAGTATATGGTCGTTTAAGTTCTCACTCACTCCAGTACTTTCAATTCTGCGTTGCTCAATAATTTTCATTGTTAAATAATCTGAAAAATCGCTCATGGCAAATCCTTGTTAATAAATTCTAGATTTAATTATGATGCACATGGTAAATTAGTGTCAACACATTTATTAAAAATGCATCACAAGAGGTTTGATGGATGGGTTTTATTATTGATGTATTAGTCTCATATTGAGACAAAAGTGCAGTATTACATATACGCACTTTCTAGATCGAGGGGCGCTGGATTCGCGCTCTCCCCTACTTTTTGCGGGCGGGCGCTAACGCGTCCGTCCTCAAAAGCAGGTACCCGTCGCGCCGCGGTGTCGCGTCCATCTTTATTCAGTAAGATTGATGCAAGCATCTGGTCTTTAAGGGTTTAATGTTGTAGTATTCGCTTATATAACAACAAAGCTATGACTATTATAGGTAGTTAAAAATGAGCTGGCCATCCCACTTTCCAACCAATTGCCCTCCGCTAGATCAATCTGCTTATGAGGGTTTTATTTATAGGCATATTCAAGGCGACACTCCTACAACTGAAGATTTTATAAGTTGGGCTCAAAAATCACCTAAAAAGGATTTTAAAGAGATGCAATGTCAGGCGTGCGGTCTATCTGTTTTTATTGATGAGACCGCTAGTTTAAATATTGGTGCGAGGGTGCCGGCATTAAGAGGTAAAAAAGTAGCCAAATATCATTTTCAAAAAAGTGATGGGGTGTTAAAACATACCCAATCAAATAATAATGAGCATCATCACACTTGGTGGGTGGATGAGTTTTTTACAGATATACATCTTAAATTTATTTGCATTTAGGAATACCTTTGGATTTTTTGCCAAAAAATAGTGAATTAGGGAAACTAAAGCTCTTAGAAGTATTTGAGTTTTACGATTTTCCACGCATTTTTACATGCAAAAACTCTATAGGTACTCTTTATTTTGGACTCTCTGTCTCAGAAACAAATGATGAGCTAGAGTGGTTATTTGCCCCAGCATCATTAGAACGCCATAACTCTATAAGAAGTGGCAATATAGATTTAAGATCTGCTTTTACTCGTGTAGAAGATGACTTTGTTTATCTAGTAAATACTGACAAAAGTCATGATTATAAAACGCTGGAAAGAATTAACGTCTCTAGACTTAAGAATGAATGGTTGCCAATCGAGGGCGAAAAATTAAACCTTCACACGCATACCGTAATAAATCAAAATGAAACAGACCCAGCAACTGTAGCTCATAGAGAGTTACGTGAAACTCTAAACGTTATAATTAACCCTAAAAATAAAAATCGTACGGAAGCTCCTGCACGAAAATTAGGTAGCTTACTTGAAGCTATTCAAGAGTTACTTGATGCTCTAGGACAAAAGATAAATGGTAACCCAACCATAAAGGGAGCGATTTCGAGCGATATATTATCTGCCACAGAAGTTGAACTTGCATTACTTTTCCCTGGATCAATTGGTTTACAACTTAAGGCTAAAAATAGCTGTGATCTTTTAGGCGACTCTTTAGCAGGTGAAGCATTACAAGAGCTACTAAACCTAGCTTCAGCGAGAGGCGATAAAGATCTTTTAAGCAACAAGCTTCACTCACTAAGAGGCAGATCTGCATCAAAATATAAGCTTTTTTTGGAATCGATTAGCTCGCTAGAAACTGATTTAAAACTAGATTGGGGTTCACCTAAAGAGGGTCGTGGGCAATCAATTAACTTAAGTAAAACTGAGATACTTAAGGCTCTTGAAATTGTGAGTGAAATAAATGTTGAAATGGCGGATGAGATTGAAATTCAAAGCACTCTAATAGGCTTAAACATTAGAACAATGACATATGAAATACTCAGTGCTGAAAATGAAAAGTTTGCGGGAAAAATTTCTGAGGAAGCGAAAGCAGAAGCAGCAAATGCGACTATCAATAACCGTTACATAGCGAAGCTTAAGCAACTTATTGAGGTTCAAGCAACTACAGGTGAAGAAAAAACCCGTTGGTTACTAACTGGACTAAGGTTAAGTTAATTTTTTTGCTCTATAGGATTAAAATACAAAGAGGTGCCAATAGCCCATTCTGGTATTTGAGATATTGCTTCTGGGCGTAATACTCTTACAAGCGGTATTACATTATTAGGTTTAGACGGTTGGCGAATCGCAATATCAATGCCTTTTTTCAAGAACTCTAAACGATAGCGATAAAAGCTAGCTTTAGGGTACATAGCTCGCAAGTCAACACCATCTTTCCAAAGCGTATAAACAGCAATTAAACGAGCAGGAAGCCCTTCTAAATCAACTGGGGTGATACTGAACTGTTCGGACATATTTAAGCTTTCAATGTACTTTATCAGCTGTTCTATCGGTGTTGATTCACTCCATTGATGAGCTTCAGATAGACCTTTTTCTTTCAGCTGAATACTTCTAAGAGTTAACTCACCTCTCAGCTTATTATCAGCGTAATCAATTAGGTTGTCACGCAGTTCTATATCATCAGGTAACTTGTGACCGCGAGCATCTACTTCGTCACCTTTAGCATAGAACTTTACAGACCATCGTCTAGATTTCTTGCCAAAATAAAGTGTTCCGCCAGTGGTTACAGGGCGTCCATGACGACTTTTAGATTGCATTTCAGCAGCTCTTAGCCATGCTCTTACATCAGCTCTACGTGGCAGATCCCACATAGCAGTGCAGTCAACTCTCTTTAAATCATACGAGCCAGTTTTCCAAGATTGAATATCTAAATCTGTAGGCGTTAATTTAAGTAATGGAATAAGTTTGTGCATTACAGCTTCAACTAAACCGATTAGATTATCAGTGCCAAAGATATTATGACCTTGAAGCCATTTGGCAGGGTTGCCATCTATAAACAGGTGTTTGTTATCAAGGGATTTAATACTTATGCTGGATTCATGTGAGCCAACAATCTGCTGTTTCTTTTCAACGCGCCAATCAATTTCACCATCTAAACTAACTGAGGTAACAAAACCACCAAATATCATTTCATCATGGTGACAAGGAATAATTGCCGTTATCCAGTCGATCATATTTGACCACCAGATCTTGTGACCAATTTGTGACCAAATGTGACCAAAAAGTGGCTAACTACAGACAAAAAAAGACCACCCAAGACGGAGTGGTCTAATTTAACGATTCTCTGAAAGCCAGTATTTACGCTGGTTTTGAGTGGTCTAGAGTAGTCTAGACCAAATCGTTGTTTGGGCTGGGGACAACCAAACAATCATCTGCGAGCCTTTATTTATAATAATTTTCATATTTAAATAATTAAAGTTACCCCCAAAGTTACCCCAATATAATCAAAGTCACTAACTATAACTATCTATAACTATAAAAATTCGCCTTTGCGTAATGTTCCGAATACTTATATTTCAACTATTCAATTAGCATCGTTATCACCACGATTTACCAAGTTGACTTGTAAGTCGCAATGACCCATATTACATCAAAGCCCTCCTGTGTGTCCACTTCGGTGGCGGCCTCCCGTGGAGGATAAGCGGCTACGCTAATTCGAGGGCTTTTTTCATTGTATTTGCACTATCAAGCCGTTTTAAAATTACCAAACATCGGTAAACCATGTTGTTTAATGCTATCGCGCAAAGCGGGTGATATTTCAAACACTTTAAGCTCGCGCTTTACTTTGTTACCTGTCTTTTTCAGGTAGAACATAGCCACTGGGTAACTCAGCACATAATGCGTACTAGCAGATTGATAACGTGGTTGTAACTCTATAGTCCTGCGGTTGATATAGCGAATATTGTGCCTAGGCTTTGAAACCATAATAATTGCTTGCGAGAAGCCACAAGTAAACTGTTTGGCTAGCTTATTCAAGTAATCTGGTATTTGCTTGTCATATAGCTGCACAAACCCATCCAGCAAATCTCCGTATCTTTCAGCCTGTACTTGACTATTAACAAAAGCTAACCTGTTTAATCCTTTTTGCACTGCAATGGCTAGCGCGACGCGCACCCCTAGTAAAGCCCACTCTTTTGCATAAGAGACCTGAGGCACTCTATTGTCGTCAGGCTCTTCATATGTTGAGTAATAGCCATAATCTCTGCCTTGCGCGTGCCAGTCACTTTGCAACTCGTCCACCAGTAACAACTCTTCACCTTGCTCATCACGCCATTGCGAAGTCCTAATATGCAACAGCACATTATTAATTTCAAAATGACCATTATCAAAAGCATCGTGCCAGTATGGTAAGGTTAATAACCACTCCTGATAACGATTATCTACGCCAAGTGTTGCATAGCCCTCATATCTAGTATCGTCGCCAGTACTTACAAAGTCTTTAAACTTTTCTGTCATTAGCATGTAAATCATATCCACCGCTTCAAGCATGGTATAGCTTCGCTTAGGGCGTAAGACTTCCCATTTATTATCTAGCACTATGCAGGTATCAATAGAGCCAAACCATCCACCATCAAAGCGATATTTAATAATGCGATAGTTAAACGATGAAAACTTAAAACAATCTAACACCATTGTATGTACAAGCAATTTGCGCACTTTTTTAGGTATCAACTCTTGAGAAAAACGCTCAATCTTAAACTCTGGACTGTATTTTGAAAGTTTGCGCGTAAGAAGCTCAAGGCGCATGGGGTAATCCAACTGCTGTTGCACCAGCGCACACAAATCGGATTTAAATACTTTAGTCTCAGGCGTAACACTATTGAGGTAATCAGTAAGCCCTAAACTTTCAACTTCATCTTGTGATGTATTTTTTAATGCATTCATTGTGCCAAGCCATTGCGCGGCTGGCATCTTACTACTTGAATGGTTAAATAACCAATCTGCTAGGTTTGAATAAAAGTTTATCGGGTGAGTTTCGTATTTTGCCAATTAAACACCCACCAGCGCACTATTGATTGCTTGAGTGAATATTTGGCTTGCGCGTCATTTGCACCACACTGCCATCATTTAAAATAGCAAAACCTTCCTCAAAGATATATGACGGGTCTTCAGTCGGCTTAACATATCGAACATCAACATCATCGCCCAGCTCAAGTTTTAGCTGCTTTGCTATTGCAATACCTTGCGCATTAAAAGCATTCCAATCAAAGAAGCTATCAGGCATACCTTGTCTAAACGGGTTAAGCCAATCGCTCACCATCTCAGTCAACAACTCACTTATTGGAACATGTCCACCCCAATACTCGCCAGCAGTTACACAACGGCCAACATACATGGTTTCATCTTCAGCGTTTTTTACCCAAGCCCAGTCACAAATCGCAGGCTCAAGAAAAACGGTGTAAGCAAGCTTTTGGGTGTTAATCATAATTCCTTCTGAACATAAAATGCGCTACTTCGCGGCTCATCAACTTATGTTGCGCAGGGCATTTAAAATCATCAATCAGCCAGCCACCCGCTAAATGCGTATCTCGAGTTAATTCACTAGTCATGTAAACCTTATTGCAAGCTAAACAATGCACTTGTCCATGCCCTGCCTCAATTAAACCATCGCAAATATAATCAAAGTTCACCAGCACACTTGGCAGTTCAGTGGGCGCGTCAATCCCCTCATTCCTCAAAGCCGCCCATTGAGCAGTTGCATGCAAACCTTCAACGCCACTCGTTTCATCAATCACTTTGTGCGCCATTGCATCAACCGAGCTAGCGCTAAAGTAAAACAAAGCACTATCTAGTTGAGCATCTTCGTCTTTGGTGCGGTAGGTTATTTTTGAACTGCAAGGTGTTGGGTTATTCATAAACTGCTCACGCTGCCGCGCCCTCTCTGCAAAATCTTGGCCAAAAACACCACGACTAAAAATAAAATTAGCCTCCAATAAATCAGCAAGTTTAAACAAAAGCATTAAAGGCCAAAAAAAACAGAACGCAAAACCAAAGAAACCCATATCTCTGAGCGGCGATATTCCCAATCAAATCTGTCCAACGTGCGGTACATGTGCCAGCCCATCCAGGCAACAAAGAACAATGCAATAGCAATGTAAACATATAGCATTATCACAATGATTTCACCGCGGAATAAATGGCGTTTAATCCGTCCAAAGCGCCCATAGGTAAACTCACACCTGAAGATGATCCCAGCTCGGAATCACGTGGATTAATGCGAATCAGTGGCCAGCCCAACATCTCGCTGTAATGGCGCACCGTAGGAATGCCCTTTCCAGCACCTAACTCAATGATGACCAGATTCTTAGCGCGTGCAAGCCATTCACTTAATGCCTGGCGCTGTATCTTGTGGCGACTATCTTCCCAATTAAAATCATTAAACATCAGGATATTTGGTCGTGCAATATCGCCACAGCAACTGCATTTGGGTGCCTCATTCAAAAGTTGGCAACTCTCTTCATCCACCTCTGGCGTGAATTCACCCGCGTCCCAAATGTGATGCAAGCATCCATTGATGCATTGCAGATGATGAATAGAGCCGTGGCATTCACAGATACGTTTAGGATCGAACCCTGCCTTGCGGAAATGCCCATCCACATTACTGGTAAATACAAAATAGCCATGTTCTTTGTTTGCGGCTATTTCTTGCAACATACGGAATCCTACATGCGGTTTGGTATTGCGATAGAGATTGAGTCTATGCCCATAAAAGCCCCAAGCTAGCTTAGGATCATGCTCAAAATTATCAGGTGAAGCTATCTCGTAAAATTTAATTTTAGATTTAGCTAACGCTGGATAAGCATTCCAGAACCCCTCGTCACCCCGAAAATCAGGCAAACCTGAGTCCACACCCATACCCGCACCAGCGGTAATCAAAATAGCGTCTGCCTCGGCTATCAGTTTTGCGGCTTGTGCAATCTTCTCGGTCAATTCAACTGGTACAGTAATACTCGAAATGGAGGCTTTTGGCTTTTGGCGATAGAGCACCCAATCACCAATCTCTTCACGCGTTGCACATGGCAAGTCACCTAATACACGCGACTTAGGCACAAACAAGTAGCGACATCGTTGCATACGCATTGCTTTGGCGAGGCTGCCATCAACACCTGCTTTCTCAGGATGAAACACGCGCCAGCCTGGCAGAAAAACCACATCACCATCGAACATACTCTCATAAGGAATCCTGACTTCACCACCCCAGTCTTCAGGCAACTCATTCAGACCGTCATCAGGGCCATATAGATGCAATGCTTCTTGCAGTGGCAAACTCAATCGCTGTGAGCGCGTAACTTGCTCTGTGACTAAAATGCGCCAAATATTCAATCCGCCAAAAGGGCAAGAAACAGAACGTACATCTTCCTGTGCGATGATTTGCGCCACTGCCTTAAGAAACTCTGCAGACTTGGCATCCACGGAAAAGTCTGTGCAATCTAAAGTAAAGCTACGTTTCACTGTACTAAAAAAATCTCGCCGATGCTTTCTATCATCGATCAAACGGACTTCGTTTTGTAGCAGGAAATTATCAAGCCCTCGCAGCCGTTGCTGCAATTTACAGACTAACAGATACAGGCTTGAGAGTTTCTGATACCAACTTTCATCATCTAGATGCTCTCGCCAGGCAAAATCTGAAGGTTCGGTATCATCCCCTTGCAAAAAGAACTTCTCATCAAAATAGATAAACGGCAAGCCAGTCCATGATTGTTTAATATCAAACTCATAGCGATGTTTATAATCCACAGACTCTTTGATTGATTTAACAAGCGCATCGTCCAACTCAACAAAAGTCACCCAAAGATAATGCAATAAATCACCTGGACGTTGAATAGACATCAACTCATAAACACGACAACCATAAAATGCCATCTCTACTAAAGAGACAATTGGGCGAGCATCTATATCAACGACAATCTTGCATTTACGCGGGTCTCTATATGAAAACATATAGCTAGTTTCATGCCGCTCTGCCGTTGACAGATAGTTACGTTCTGCGTCTGTTAAAAAATTGTTCACTCTATACTCAACTAGCTTATATATTTAGTTTAACCAGTTATTAAAAGCTTTAATGCTGGAACCACATTGAATACCACTTTCTCATAGACTTTGAAATGTTTACGCCCACTTGTAATTTTAAGCCGTTCAATTGGTCTTAATAGGTTTAAATCTCTTGCTGCTGCTTCATCCTTAGTTTCTGCAACAAAATACAGCAGGTCATCATTCTTATACATCAGCGCCCAATCGGGATTGTATGACCCAACTGGCGTATCAATTTTAAACCAGCTTGGCAGCTTCAAGTAAAACAATACACTATTATCATCGTCACATGCCTTTGCAAAATCACGTTCGGGTGTTGAGTTGCTATCTACAACAACACATCCCTTTTGCACTGTTTCATCACTAGCATCAACAAACTCGTAAACAGTTTTTTGTCCATTCACAAGTGGCTGTAAATCGGATAAATAGCGGTCAAATTCTTTGTCAATTTCAAACTGATGCATCTCATAAAAATCACCTGCAATTTGTTTATATTCAATACCTGCAACCATTAGCTCGCGCTTGATAGTATTTATCTCACGTGCCACATTATCTATAAATGTCTGTGGGTTGATTAAAATCTCATTCAGCTTACCACTACCTCTTAATATCGCTAATATGGTGGAAGCTGATAGCTCAACTTTTGCCTGTATATTGGCAATCACATCTGGTAACGCAAGCTTTTGGCGCGTACCTTCGAGTGTTCTCATACCCGTCACTGTAGTTTCAACCCCTGCTTCTACTGTGATGGTCTGGTTCGTCTGAGTAACAATAATTTTTGGCGGTTCAACGTGTGGTAGATTTTGAATCACATTGATTGCTTTTTTGATTAAGTCCTGTGTATCAAACGTAACGTTATAGCGTGTTTTTGCTTGTATGCGCCGCCACAAGTCAATAAATCGCTCATCAGCCTCATACCCCTTACGCAAGCGCACTGTAACGCGCTCCCGTTCGTTTTTAACCATGTCTCGCTTAAAGACTACACCATCAGCTTCAAACTCGTTTTGAAGTGTTTTTGCAAAATCCTCATAACTCTCATTTACAATCATTGTTAGGCGGTTTACATCACGGTCAAATACGCGCTCACCATTTTTATTGACGCATAAACGCAAACCACGGCCAATTTCTTGCCGTTTTTTTAAGTCAGAAACGCTTTCATTCAGTGTGCAAATTTGAAACACATTAGGATTATCCCAGCCTTCACGTAATGCTGAATGACTAAAAATAAACCTGAGTGGTTCATCAACATCCAAAAGCCTTTCTTTTTCACGCATAATCAGGCTATAAGTGTCAATGTCATCACTACTGTTGCGCTCTGTAGAGTCTTTTTCATGACCTTGTTTGTCTTGTGAAAAGTAGCCGTTATGTACTTCACTCGCTGAAAACTTAATCACGTTTGGCTGCTTTGTTTGTTCTGCGTTAAAAGCGTCCTCAAACCATTTGGCAAATTTACCTAACCCCGTTTTTCCTGACTCATCATAAGTGCGGTAATTCGCCACACGGTCAATAAAAAATACTGACAATACTTTAATGCCCAAAGGTGCATATTTACGCTCTTTTTCAAAATGGCGACGTACTGTCTGAGCAATTTGCGTCTTTTGAATATCGTTATTTAACTCGCCTTGCGGTTGCCCTTTATAAACGCGCACATCATTTGCAAACTCAATATAACCATTTTCAGCATCAATATAATTAACAATAAACTGATTACTGTAGATGTCACGGTTGCCAGACAACTCATAAAGGTTGTCCTCGTTTTTAACTGTTATGGTTTTTTTAATTGCACCTTGATTTTGGTCATTCACCCAAATTCTTAATTTAGCTTTAATAGAGGCACGAGCGCCCCTTCCAGCCTGAAAATCTATCAATTCTATATAAGCTTGGTTAAGGTTGTTATGAGAGACAACAGAATCCACACCAATCTGCTTCACCAAACCCAACTCAAACGCTGTTACAGGGTCTAGTCGATAAAGCAAATGGTAACGGTGCTTAGGCGTGGCTGAATAACGTAGAGTACACAACGGATTTAAGCGGCCTATAGCTGCCCTTCGCTTATCTGTCTCGACATTTTGAGGCTCATCAACAATCACAATCGGGTTAGTGCTTTGAATAAACTCGATTGGTTTAACGCCAGTTTCATTGCGCTGATTGATTTTGTTTGCAGACTTTTTAGCTTCAACTGCTTCTTCACTGTCTTTGGCAAAAGCATCAATGTTAATCACCAAAATTTCAATCGCGTTTGAAACTGCAAAATTGCGTAATGCACTCGCCTTTTTAGAGTCATAAACCATGTAATGACAAGGCTCGTGATTAAACAGAGTTTGAAAATGCTCATGCGTAATTTCTAAGCTTTTCAGCACACCTTCTCGAATGGCAATGCTTGGCACAACAATCACAAACTTTTTAAAACCGTATTGTTTATTTAACTCATAGATAGTGCGCAAATACACATAGGTTTTGCCTGTGCCTGTTTCCATCTCAATTGTGAAATGTGGAATCGTCCCATTAAGTGCATCGCTTAGAGGTAAGTCGCTCTCAGCTTGTACTTTTATAATATTTTCTAAGAGTGTATCGGTGCTAAGCGTTAGTCGATTAGCCACACCTTTTTCACTAAAAGCCAAACCGCCTGTTTCATCTTTAAGCGTTAAATGTTCACCACCTTTAGGTTGGCCTCGGAACACACTTACTACAGCATTCACAGCTTTTAATTGATGCTCTTGCTTGTCATCAAATTGCAGTTTCATAAGCACCGCCTAAATTGAAGAAAATTTAACGCCAGCGGTCTCACACTGCAATGCGACATTCACTTTTACCGAATCATTGTTTTTAAACACTGAATCAAGAAAAATAATATGCACTGGTTTAAGGGCAAGTATTTCGGGCAGAGCTTCAAATTGCATACTTTCCAGCACAAAAACCAAATTAGCCACATTCCTATTCGCATCATCAGCCCAAATAATGTACACAAGCGTTTCATGAAATGTTTTTAACTCTAATTTGCTTATGAGAGGGCGACCATTTTTGAGCAACAACTCAAATGCCATATCAACAGATTGAGCGCCTTTTTTTTCTGTTGGGAGCATTAAGGCTAGTTGTTTATCCAACTCTTCAGTCGTTTCTGCCCAATCACCACGCCACTCCTTAAAATTACTTGGTGCAAGCTCAAACGCACGAAAACCTAAGTTAGGGTCTTTCTCATCCATGGGACTAGCTAAATCAGCTTTTTGTTTGATTTGTGCGATCACACGACGGATACGCTCACGTGAAATATCTGCAATGGTTTTATAGCCTGCTTTGTAAGCTTCACTTGCCTCGTTTGTTGGCTCAGGCATTTGTACACAGATATATTTACGTCTTCCACCATCTTTCTGATTAAGTTCCATGACTGCTTGTGCAGTTGTGGCCGAGCCTGCAAAGAAATCTAATACTATGTCATCGGCTTGAACAACGCTAATTAGATGACTAATGAAATCAACCGATTTAGCGAAGTCAAATGGGAGATTTTCAGCCTTTAACCATTTTGTAGACGATTGAGAGTCAAAGTATAAGTTCGATTTTGGAATTTGAAATTTATAGTCTTTGAGATACCTTTTAGGTCTTGGCACTATAGTTTCATCACTACCAAATGCTAAAAGTCCCTCGACTTCTAGTCTAAGCATTTCAAAATGTTTGTATCTCCAACCGCCTTCAGGTTTTTTACATGGTTTTTTTGTTACAGGATGAATTATCTCAGTATCTATATTACCTGTTGTAACTCCCCCAGGATTATCAGTCTGATATACACCTTTTGAATCAGCATATGTGTAATGGTCAAAATCATAAAATCTTGGATATTTTACTAGCTCAAGCAACTCATTGTGAATTTCCTCTTCAGATAAATTCCTTTCAATCAGTTGATTCGCTCTTCTTGAGTATTCATCGTAATTATTCTTTTCAACTTCCCAACTCTCAATAAGTTCTTTATTTTTACCGTATGCAAGGGCATATTCATGTGATATTGAAACAAGTTTTGCATTATTTTTAGTTGAGTTAGAATTCACAACAAATTGACATATGAAATTTAATTCACCAAATACTTCATCGCATAATAATTTCAAATTTGAAGCTTCGTTATCGTCAATGCTGATGAATATAACGCCATCATCACGTAGTAAATTACGTGCTAGATAAAGTCTTGGGAGCATCATTGATAACCAATTGCTGTGGTAATGCCCGTTGTCTTTACTGTTTTTTCTAAATAAGCCTTCTTTGGTCAATTTACCGTCAATATCTAAGCTCTCAATACGCTTTAAATAGTCCTCGCGGCTTTCTTGAAAACGGTCAGGATAAATAAAGCTATCGCTACCAGTGTTATATGGTGGGTCAATGTAAATCATTTTCACCTTGCCAAAGTAAGCACGTTGTAACGTTTTTAAAACTTCAAGGTTTTCGCCTTCAATAAACACGTGTTGCGCATGTTCAAAATTTACTGATTGGTCTTGCCGTGGTCTCAATGTTGCACTGGTCGGGTATTGCAATACCTTGTAACTATCCGCTTTGCCAGCCCAATTAAGCCCATAACGCTCATCTTGCGTTGCTATTTCAATACCAAGTAATTGTTTAAGTGTATTCGCATCAAGATTACCGTCTTTGAATGCCGCTGGAACAAGTGCTTCAAGCTGTTCTTTGAGTTCTTCTGACAAATTTGGAGAGTGGCTATCAGTCATTTTTTATATGTCTTAATTAAAATCGCATCTCTCAATTCTACGTTTTTCGTAGAGTTTTAACAAAGGAAATATAAGACCATCGAAGCATGTCTAAAACTGCTTCGTCTAAAACTAGTTTGTTTAGTAAGCGCCTACGTGAAGCAAGGCTTCGATTTGGCATTGCGCAAGACAAGCTTGGCGTGATGATAGGCTTGGATGAAAGCTGCAGTAGCGCTCGAATGAGCAGGTATGAAAGTGGCGTTCACGAACCGCCATTTAAAACAATTGAGCAAATAGCTACAGCACTGAATTTACCAACAGCTTATTTTTTCTGTGAGGATGATAGATTGGCCAGTATTATTTGTGGCTATCAAATTAGCACTGAAGCGCAAAAGCAAATGATTGCCGACTACATTTGCAGTTTAAATTTATCGCAATAAACCCGCTTAACATCCTCGGACTTCGCTCGGAGTTACCAATTTAATTCATTTAACAATCCTAGCTTTTTAACGTAGTTGTATAAAAGAGCGTCCCGTTGCCTTTCACAGGCTTTTATCTGATTAAAAATGCGTGTGTGCGTGGTTTGATGCATTCCTTTGGGTTTCATAAGGTATTCACCTAGTTTGCGCTCTAGCCTTTTTTGTTTGCGCCAGCCCCTATCCATTGCATCCTCACACTGGCTGTAATAGGTAATGCCCACACATTGCCTGCAAGCGTAACGGCCATTGCGCTTGTTAAAAAACACCTTAGCACAGCGTAAACCACATTGAGGGCATTGAAACCACCAGCGCACCCCACCAAAGTTGCACGGTGTTTTAACAAAAGCAAACGTGTTTTCAATGTTTTTCCCTTGCAATGTGTAACTGAGGTGCAAGTGCGTGTCTGTCACTTGAATAGTCGCACTGCCTACCTTTTCACCGTGATTGGTATGCCAAACCCATGAAAACGGGTATCTCCGCTCTAAACATCCCCCACGCTGAAGCGCTCGAATATCTAAATTAAATGCAAGCTCTGCCTTAGCCTTGTAGCTAGGTCGCCCTGCACCAAATCTGCTCCCACCCTTAGCCATTGTTAAACCTCCACTGAAAACGAAATCATTAGGCAAATATAGGTTTTGTAAAACTTAATAACCATTTGATGCTTTGTCATAATCATCACGCCAATCTTGGTGTTCTTTTAAAGCCTCAGTATCACCGTTGTTTATAGACTGAGCTTTTCTTGACTTTGCTTTATTTAACTCTACTAAGGACTCGTTAGTACCCTGACGAGTAAGTTGCGAGTTAGCCGACGAGTTACTTGACGGGTTACCCGTCGGGTTAGTCGTCGAGTCTCCTGTCGAGTCACTCGTCGATTTAGAAAAACCTTGTTCAGAGCTACAATCTTTGCCTTTGCCAAGTTTTTTGTTAGTCATAGAAGCTCCTGACTTGCCCCCTGTGGATTGCTTTTCACGTATCTCGGTTAAATGCTTACGGTAATCGTCTAATTCAGGTATGGTCAAATCGTCGCCATTTATAGCCACAAAAGCTTTTACTTCTGCGCTAAGTGCATCATTTACTTCACTCAATGAGATTCCCAAATACTTTGACAATGCTTCTGTTTTGCTAGGTACGGTATTGTTAGCCCAACACTCAAGCCTGAGTGTGTAGAACAATCCTCGCTCTGCCAAACTCATCAGTCTGAAGTGTTTGTTAGCTAACAGCTCGGATGCGTATTCTTGATATGCTGGAGGTTTGCGGTTTTGAGCCATCATAAACCTCCCTTCTGCGCGTTGATAAAGGCTCTTAAATCACCTGCACGAATGGTTGTCGTCCTTTCTGTGAGCTTATAAGTCTTGAGCTTGCCACTGGCCACCAATCGCCAGAAAGTAGCAATACTAATGCGCATGAGCTGGGCGCAATCGTTTGGACGAATAAAGCTATCGTCAGACATCTCCGCGAAATTTGCGATAATCGGATTGATTGATTTGTTTGATTGAATAGTCATGTTAGTGTCTCCCGTTGTTTTGGTGAACACAAACAATATGACTTATCGGGTGCGTTGTATGAGCATAAAATTGCATGAAGTTTTACTCCTTGTCGTTAAATGACAGGACGTATCATGCAATTTGAGTTTAATTCAAAATAGCGTTTGTTCTAGCTAAAATATAATGTTTGCTCGAACATGTTATATGTTTACTGGCAAACCCATATCTCTTAACCATTTAGTTATTGTATCTACCGCCTGAGACTCGCTGATTGGGGTGCTTAACTTATAACTTTCAGCTATCACCCTTGGTGCAATTGTCATTGCTAGATTGCGCCTACTTGGCCATTTCTTTTCGTTTGCTAATTGAAAAACCAACTCTTTTAGTGGTTGATATTTTTCAGCCTTAGCCTTTCCGCCTTTTGATGCTTGGTGAGCCAGTACAAGCTTGGAATTTTGACTTTCATCTTTTTTGAACTGCTCTATAAGCAACCTCTGCTCATCTTTTACTTTTTTCAACTCTTTGTTACTTTCATGCAGTGCATCGTAAATTAAAGCCTCGCTCATTCTTAAATGCTCTGCATAGCACAATGCATCCATTGCCTCACATAAGTAATCACAAGCAGCACCATCAGATATAGGTTTATCGATGGCATCTATAACAAACCATAAAGCCATAACAGCAAACAACTCATAATCCTTACCTTCTTTATACTCGTTTGGCTTGGGTATAGGCTTGCCTTCAGGTAAAAAAAAGCAACTGTCTCTCGACTCAATTATCTCTTTTAATGCATCAACCTCGCTACATTTGTTTTCTGTAGGCATGTCCAATTCATTTTCCATACCATCTTTAAATAACCAATGGCCATTGTCTATTGTGCCGCCATCCCATTCAAAAAAGTATTCAATTTCTTCATTACTCAATTCGCCTCGTTGCATTGTTGATTTTAATTTATCAATGGCAATCGTTTTTTCATCATCATAATAACTTTCTATCTCACTACTTGCGCGTTTTGCTATCAACTCCAATCTTTCTAAACTAACTGAGTTAAGTAGAGCCCTTGCGCGCCATACAATTTTTGAAGCATAAGAAAATTTACTGATAACTGAATCATCTAGCGGATTAAATCGCTTAAACTGACTGTAATAAAGCATAGTTTTACCTTACATGATTCACCCAAACGAGTGCAGATTGGTCTTACTCCCTTTGGGCTAGGGGTATTTAATCTGTTTTAAGCCGTTTTAAACGACACTATCTTCGCACCCGCTTTAAGTTCATCTAAGTAATCCGCCCACTGTTGCATCATGGCTTTGCGCTGGGCTAAAAACTTGGTTCGATTGTAAGCACTGCCTAGGGCATCAGGTACACTGTGGGCTAACTGGTGTTCAATGATATGCGGGTCGATATTTAAACGCTCATGCAATATGGTGCGCGCCATTGCTCTAAAGCCATGCCCAGTGATTTGTGTTTTGGTGTCGTAACCCATGCGCCTTAGGCTTGCGTTGATTGCGGCCTCGCTCATGGGCTTTTTAGGGTCGTGTCCGCCCATAAATACAAACTCACCATGTCCGCTCAATGGGTGTAGTTGTTTGAGTAGTGCAATGGCCTGTGTTGATAACGGCACAATATGCTCAGTCTTTGTTTTGGTGACCAAATAACGCCACTCGCCAGCTTCTAAATCCATATCTGCCCATTTAGCCCTGCGTAACTCGCTAGGACGCACAAACACTAACGGAGCAAGGCGTAAGGCAGACTCAACGGTAAACGTGCCTTGAAAGCCATCTATTGCGCGTAATAGTTCAGCGACTTGTTGTGGCTCAATAAATGAGGCCATGTGTTTTACTTGGGGACTTGGCAACGCATCGCGTAAGTCTGCTGTCACATCACGCACGGCTTTGCCATTTTGCACCGCGTAACGCATTACTTGCCCAACTGCTTGCAATGCTCTATGTGCGGTTTCTAGTTTGCTTTGGTTTTGTGGGCGTTTAATCACTTGCAATACTTCGGGCGCGGTAATGTCTGCAATGGGCTTGTTACCTAGCCACGGGAAAATGTAAATCTCGAACCGCCTTAATGTGCGCTCTTTGTGTGAATCTGATTTATTGGTGAAATAGCTTTCTGCCCATTCACGCGCCAAGACTTCAAAGGTGTTGTCATGCTTACCATAAAAAGCTTCTTTTTGAGCCTTCTTTACATCGCTAGGGTCAATAGGTGGTATTTGTGCCAGTAGCTTTCTCCCATCATCACGCCTTGCCCTTGCATCAGCCAAGCTTACTTCGGGGTAAGTACCCAAAGACAAAAGCTTTTCTTTACCTGCAAAACGATATTTAAACCGCCACCACTTACCCCCACTGGCTGTAACCTGTACAAATAATCCAAGTTCATCATAGAGTTTATAAGGCGCAGTGCGTAGCTTGCCACTGTCGTCTTTGTGCGTTTTAGCTTTTAGGGTAACGTCTGAAAGTGCCATTTGGGGTAACTCCATTTGGGGTAAGTGTTGTTACCCCAAACATTACCCCTGTTTAATGGGGTATGTCAAGATATGCGATGATACAACCTGATAGGACTTAGATAAGAAAAAACCCGCATTTACGCGGGTTTTAGAGGTGTTTTGAAACATTGTGATTATGGTATTTGGTGGAGCTGGGGGGAATCGAACCCCCGTCCGCAAATCCTCCACAGACAGTTCTACATACTTAGCTGTGTTGTTTAATTTAACCGCATCCGCACCAACGAGCAAGCAAGAATACGGCGAGTCACCTTAAGGTTAATGATGTGCTAAGTAACCCAACACACCACGTATCCCGTGTTTATGACGCTGCGTATGGGTTACCCCAATCCACCCCACGGGAGAGATGGTGCAGCGTCTAGCAGGATTAAGCTGCTAGAGCGTAAGTTTCGTCGTTTGCGACTATACTTTTTCAGATGGATTTACGAGGAAACCTGAACCCTCGGTATGCCCTGCACTGCTTTGTAACCCACGTCGAAACCTGGTCAGCCCCAAATCAGTTATTACTATGACTTACAAATTCTGGCTTTAGTTCGCGTTACTTTTGTAAGTGGGCGGATTATACGCTGTTTTTTGTAAACTTTATTTACAAAATAAAATCAGCACTGACTAGCGATGTGATTCCGCTAAGCACTATTTGAAAGTCGCTATTACCATCACCGTTAATATCACCAAATACGCTATTGGAAACTGAATCAAAACGTAATTGCCCAGATGTATTTGAAAAAACATTAGCCCCAATAAAACTAAACGCTTGGTTGCCAGTCAGTGAGGCATTGGCATCTATGGTAGATAAGTCAATTTTATCAAGCTGGATATGGCTAAAATCTGAAATTTCATCATAGCTCCCCGCGCTAGATTCGGTGGTAAAGTTAAAGTCAAAGCGGTCTGCGCCCAAGCCGCCTGTGAGCAAATCAACTCCTTCACCTCCAATTAACACGTCAGTACCAGCACCACCGTTGAGGGTGTCGTTGCCAGCACTACCATTTAACACATTGGCAGCACTATTGCCTTGCAGTACATTGGCTTGTGCATTGCCAGTTGCGTTAATTGCTAATGTGCTGAGTAGCGTGATATTTTCAATTGAAAGTGCAGTGAAATAAATCGCGTCTAAATTAAGTGAAAACGCTGCTTGTACCGTATCAATCCCTGTAGTTTCTTGTATCACATCTTGAATAATGCCATTGACGGCGTTAATCACATAAGTGTCATCGCCATCTGCGCCATTGAGAGTATCTCGCCCCAAGCCCCCATTTAAAGTGTCGTTGCCTGCACCACCTGTAATGCTATTGTTAGCCGCATTGCCTACAAGCAGATTATCGCTTGTGTTGCCAGTAAGGTGTATTTTTGTGATGCCAGTTGCGCTAATGTTGATGCTTTCAAAGTTCGCTAACGCATCTGTTAAGTTGTAGGTGCTTGCATTAGTGAGGGTTGCTGTACCCCTTAAATACAATGTGTCGTTGCCTTGCTCTGCTTGTTCTGTAAAGGTGTCTGTAAAAGTGTTGATATGGGCGAGTGCGCCAGAGCCTGTCACTTTTAGATCTAAAATGTATGTGTCGTCACCTGTACCACCAATAAGTGTATCTGCACCTGAGCCGCCATCTAATGTGTCATTACCTGCGGCACCCGTGAGGGCATCGTTGCCAATACCACCGCTGAGTTTATTGTTGAAATCATTCCCTAACAGGGTGTTATTAAGCGTATTGCCTGTTCCATTGATATGGTTTTCGCCCGTTAGGGTGAGATTTTCTAAGTAAAGTCCTAATGCTCTGGATACGCTTGATTCCACTGTGTCACTAATGCCGCCGCCAGCGATTGTTTCTAATGTAATGTCCAATGCATTATCTACAATGTATAAGTCTGAGTCTGAGCCGCCTTCCATTCTATCAACCCCAGCCCCACCATTGAGGGTGTCGTTACCTGCCCCTCCAATGAGGGTGTCAGCACCTGCGTCTCCCCAAAGCATATTTTTTGCACTGTTGCCCATAAGTTTGTTGTTATAGGCATTGCCAGACCCATTGATATTGGTGATGCCAGTTAAAGTGAGATTTTCTAAGTATTGCGTTAGTGTAAACGTAACAGCTGACTCAACAAAATCGATGCCGCCAGTTTGCACTTCAATCACTGTATCTAGATTATCGGTAATGATATATTTATCACTGCCAGCTCCACCTTCTAGCGTATCACTTCCAGCTCCGCCTTCTAGCGTGTCATTTCCTAGGCCGCTTTCTAGCTTGTTGTTGGCACTGTTGCCAATTAACTTATCATTTCCATTGCCACCTTTAGCATTTTCAATGGTGACATTAAAAGCGATGGCTACCGTATTATGCTGATATTGTGGTTTTCCATAACCGTAATAATTGCCCACCTTAAATGGTGTGCCTAATTGACTAAACGTGCCCGCATTTAGGTTAATTAAGCCACCAGTGTTAGAGATATATTGAATCGTATCATTACCACCTGCATCCCAAATGGTTTGATAGTATTTGCTATTACCATTAAACGTGTAAATATCATCATCCGCATGGTAGCTCATGTTTGCGCCATACAAATACTGAATAGCTTGAATATCGTATAGCATGGGGGTAGTGGGGTAATAACCACTTAAGCCATCATCCAGCACGCCTTTGGCATCTGAATAACTCATGACAGTGTATTGAAAAAACTCTAAATTAGCAGGTAATGCACCATCAGAGCCAGCCCCATCTTCATCAAAAGAATGGTCTAAACCCAAAGCATGGCCAAGCTCATGGATAATGGTTTGATAGCCAGTGCTACCTAGGGTAAAGTGATTTGCACCTGCAACAGGTGGAACCGTATTAACCCAGATATCACCACTATCTGGTGATGCTTGCCCGTTGCTCATTTGACTTGGTGTATAAGTGTAAGCAAACGTACCTGCCTCCATACCACCACCCGTAGTGAAAGCAAAACGTATATCGCCTACTGCACTAGTGGTTTCTGTCACCTGTGTAAAAGTGATATTAGCTACATTTGCCCAAGCATTCAGTGCGGTAATCGTAGCGGCTTGTTGCGTTGCGCTAAAAGGTTTTAGTACATCATTTTCAGCCCCTCCGTAGCCATAGCCGTACGCGCTACTCTGTGACCAATAATCATCACTTTTAGCGGTGGGAAAGCTAAAATAAATTTGTGCGCCCGTGCCTACCGTTTGTGCCCCCCATTTAACGCCCAACAATAAGGTATCAATAACCTGCTGACCCGATGCAGCAATGTTTTCAGACACTTGGCTAGAGCTATTAGGGGTTGGGGCTGGCATATCAATCCTTCACTATTTTTGGTGATGACAACATCAGATTTAACACGGAAAATCAATTTAGTTTAGCTTGATTGTAAGCCAAGTTGAATTGTATGCCAAATAAAGTAAAAGGGTCACGCATGTGTTTACAAGCGTGATCCTGATGAGTTTTTAAACGTTTGAACGCTATATTTTAAACTTACAAAATAAAATCATTCGCATTCATCGTGCTAACTCCGCTGACGTTAATAGCAAAATCGGCTATTTGGTCAAAGTTGTAATCAACTAATACTTGATGATTTACCGCATCAAACATTAACTCTATATCACCGCTTCCAGTGAAGCCATCTACAAAGTTTAATGGTGTAAAAATACTAAATGCAGATAAGCTTATTTTATCGTCCTGTGTGCTACTAAAGTCTGTGATGGTTGCTACATCTGTAGCAGAATATAGGTTATCAAATACAAAAAAATCTGCCCCTGAGCCGCCTGTTAAGACATCTGAACCAACGCCTGCAACAATCAATAGGTCATTGCCTGCGCCTCCAATCAGCGTATCATCGCCGCTGTAGCCGCCATCTAAAGTATCATTACCATTACCGCCGTTAATTACATTGCTGGCATCATTTCCACGAATATCATTATTAAGCGCGTTACCATTCAGGTTTAATAAAGTTAAATAAGTAGCATCTGCATATAGATTTTCAAGGTGACCTCCTAATGTAATCGTGCTGGCGTGAGTTTCAAAGAACGCGTGCATGCTCCAATCATTTGACATCAACACAACGGTGTCATTGCCCGCGTTAAGTCCTTCAACAATATAATCTTGCAAATTAAGCTTAGCTGTAGCCCCTGTGCCCACCACTTTAAGTTCTACATGATAAGTGTCATCTCCTGCGCCACCTTTAAGGGTATCTACGCCACCCAACCCCATTAAGTCATTATCTTGCGCATTGCCAGTAATTACATTATTCAGCGCATTGCCGCCACCGTATCTTGCTGTGCCTGTTAAGGTCAAGTGTTCAATGTTAGTCCCTAAGGTATAGACTTCTGCGCTTGATTTTACAGTATCAACTCCGCCACCTGTGTTAAAGCTTTCAGTGGCAACATCAGAAAAATCATCCACAATATAAACATCATTACCCCCACCACCGTTCATGGTATCTGCCCCAGCACCACCATTTAAAGTGTTATTGCCTGCGTTGCCCGTTAAAACATTATCTTGCTCATTACCTGTTGCCGTGAGTTGGGTAGTGCCTGTTAGCGTAATATTTTCTATCGACTTACCTGTAAAGTAACTGCTAGTTAAATTTAAATTAAAGGCGGCTTTTACGGTATCGCTTCCTTCATCTGCTAATTCAGTGATTACATCCGAGAATGTGTTAATGACATAAACATCATCACCTAAGCCGCCTACCATGACGTCATTTCCTAAGCCGCCAATGAGCGTATCATCACCTAAATCACCATTTAAAGTGTTGTTTACGCCATTGCCCGTTAGTTGATTATTTAAGTCGTTGCCCGTTAAGCCCATGGCTGTTGTGGTGACGATAATGCCATTTTCTACGCCATCATCTAATATGTAGTTAGCGGTTGTGAATGCGACTTTTACGGTGTCTTTGCCTTGGTTGCCATATTCAATAATCCCGTCATTCTGATTATCTACTACATAAGTATCGTCACCATAGCCGCCTAGCATCAAGTCTGCACCAGCTTTGCCGTCAATGTAGTTATTGCCGATGTCACCGAGTATTTCATTATCTAAGCTATTGCCGAAGCCACTAATATTGGTGATACCATTGCCTGTAAGCATTAAGTCTTCTACATGGTTAGCTAATGTGTAGCTCACGCTACTACGCACCTCGTCGTTGCCACCTGTTGCTGTTTCAATTACCTGATCGTTAATGTGATCAACAATATAAACATCATGACTCCCTAAGCCTTTCATCACATCAGCACCAGTGCCGCCATTTACCACATCCTCCCCCGCTGTTCCTGTAAGCGTATTGGCTACATTGGCAATTAAATTAGGGGCAAACACGTGGTTAATGCCTGTAGTGATGTAATTGGGCGTGAAATGTACGTTGTTAAGAAAGCCTACATCTACAAAACCGCCACCGTTATCTTGAACTTTTACCAAAGTGCCTTCTGTAGACTCTATAAACTGAACATTTAATATACCTATACCTAAAGTTTGCTTAATTTGCGTTAAATCTAAAACATCAATGGTAGAAAAATCTGTAATGGTATCCACTGAGCCTAAATGCAACACAAAAGTATTCGGCCCTGTACCTCCTGTTAAAATATCGTTACCTGCACCACCATCAATATAATCTGCACCTGCGCCGCCTTCTAATGTATCGGCATTGCTACTGCCTAAAATGAAATCATTGCCTGCTAATACAAAGGCTTTTATATCATTCCAATCAATTAAGCCATCGTTATTAAAGTCTTTAGCAGTACCGTCGGCGTTAAACAAAGTTAAAATATTAGCATTGAGCCCATTGGCAATGTAATGCTGGCCTTTTGCATCAAATTGCAAGTCGGTAATCGTGCCAGAAAGCTCCCCCGCCGCATTAAAAATAATGTTGCCTTTCACCATAAAGGTGCTGTTTAAGCCTGTTAAGGTGATGTCTGTGACTTTACCTGTAATGGTTTGTGCGCCATTTGAATTGCCGTTATAGCTTAAATGGCCCTTGTAAATTAAGTCAGAATCAGGAGTATCAATTTTGAACTCTGTGAGGCTACCGCTAAAGGTTGAAAAGCCAGCACTATCTTGCGAACAAGCAATTGCGCCTTTCAAGGCAATGCCATAATCATCTTGCGGATAACTTAAAGACAGGGTGGTAAAGTTGGCACTCAAGGCAAAGCTCGTACTAAAGCTGGTAAATGTATTGCCAGACACATTGACTGCACCTGTGGCGTGTACTTCTACCCATGGTGTGACTAAATGCATGCCTGTAAACTTACCCGATAGTTGACCATTATTTAAGTTCATGACCACGCCAGTGCCCGTAGTGGTTAAATTAAAACTCACGGCATCATGCGGGTAGCTAAAGCTCACTTTAGTAATAGAGACTGAGCCTGTAGATACGGCCGTGCCAAAAATTTTACCTAACGATGTACCATCAACCACCACGGTAATTAAATCACTTGGATTACCGTAAGTTGCTGTGTATTTTGTTTGAGTGCTATTAATGTGTTCAGAGAGCGGAATACCTGCTGTGAGTAAATCAATTTTGTCAGACTCTGCTTGTAAAGCAGCTTTGACGGCGGTGTTTACAAGATTAAATTTAATGGAGTAGTCATCATTCTCCATGATATTCAAAGTGCTATCAGACACACTTAATACAGTGTCGTAATCAAAAGTTTTTATGGTTGAAAGTTTAAAGGTGTCCACTACAGGAGTAATGCCATCCGTAGCAGTTACTTCAATATTCAGTTCACCTAAGTAGCCAGTGCTAGGCGTTCCTGAAAGAGTTTTAGTCACCGCATTAAAGGTAAGCCAAGCTGGGAGAGGAGACCCACCGCTTGAGGTTACCGTATAAGTAAGCTCATCGCCATCAGCATCCACAAAGGCGTTTTCAGGAATCTTAAAGGTAAATAATTTACCTGATACTGCAAATTGATCAGTCATGGTATTCACAATGATTGGACTGGTAGTGCTCATAAAAACCTCTTTCTAGTATGGTTAAAAGTTGAAGCCAACAAAAGCAGTTGGTCCATAAGTGACGTGTGAAACGGATGCTTGATACTTTTCTCGGTTAAAGTCTAAATCCAAATGGGCGTACCGATAACCTACCCCTAAAAAATAATGTTGGTTGAATTGATATGCAAGTGATGCATTCACTTCAGCCAAGTTGCCCTTTATTGAATCAAACTTAAGCGGCAAATAACTTGTGGCAAGGCGGTATGTGATGGCATCAGTGGGCATATAACTGACATACAAGCCTAACTCTGGTAATGGCGTTGTAAATTCTTCTGATAACTTATCTTGTGTGGGGATGTCTGTTTCAGCTTTTAATTTAAGCATTTGCAAGCCTAGTGAGCCACCAATCTCCCATGCGTCATTTTGAAATAATGCGCGCTGATAGCGCAACTTTAAGCTTTGTGTGCTGATTTGTAGCGGAACTCTTAAACCAATGCGCACAGGAAAAAATAGAAATTTAATTGTGCGGTGCTGTAATGCGCTGGTTTCTGTATCGTCTTGGTGGTAGGTTAAATCAAGCGTGGAAACTGAGTTAATGCGATATTCCAACTGCATGGTAGGAAAAGGCAAATACTTTTTTTCAGTAAAATCTTCTTCAATTGTTACTTCGCGCAAATCGGCAGTATTTTTTTCAGCATAATGCAAAGTAGGGGAGCGGTGCGTATGTTGAAAACCGACTGAAAGCCGCCAATTAGAACCTTGGCAGGAAGTGCTATCATCGCAAGTAGCCCACGCAAGCGATGGTAACGTTAAGCAAAGAAAAATAAAAGATTTGAGCAAAACAATGTAGGTTAAAGAAGGTTAAAGTTTTTTGTAAAGTTTACCTGAATTGTAACCCCCCCTAGGAAATGCAAGAAAATGATGTGGTAAGCCATATCAGTTAAACCAAGCAAAGCGGCTATAAAATAAAATCACTCACTACCATTGAGTTTACCCCAATCACTACAATTTCAAAATCAGCCACGCTATCGCCATTGACATCACCAGATAACGTGCCGCCTGTAAATTCAGCCGTATAAAAACCATTATTGTACTCACCCGTAACATTGCCACCTACATAACGCAACTGACCCGCTACATTGCCAAACGCTTGTGTGCCAATAAAGGTAAAAGCTTGGTTGCCATCTAATACAATATTGGCATCAATAGTTGAAAAATCTATTTTGTTGTGTGCTGAATGGCTAAAGCCAAAAATCACATCACGGTTACTACCAAAGCCAGTTTCTTCAATGGCATTAAAATCAAAAGTATCTTGCCCAGAGCCACTAATCAGGGTGTCTGCCCCAAAGCCGCCAATGATGGTATCGTTGCCGTAATGACCAAATACTATATCACTCCCTGCGCCGCCATCTAGCTTATTATTACCGTCATTGCCTGAAATTACGTTATTCAACGCGTTACCTGTGGCATTTAAATTGCCTGCATAATATTTAAGTTCAACTTCTTCAATATTGGTGTAATTGTTCAGGTTAATGCTGATGCTACCTATAATTCGGTCAAAGCCAAATGTGCCATCGTCAAAAATTCGGTCATTCAAACTATCCACTGCGTAATAATCGCTATTATCACCCCCAATAAGCGAATCTGCACCTAATCCACCAATCAAGTAATCACGCCCTGCGCCGCCATATAGTGTGTCATTACCCGCACCGCCACCCAGAAGGTTATCAAGTGTGGTGTGACCTGTAATGACATTACTTAAGCCGTTGCCATAGGTCCAAAACTGATTACTGGTTAAATGCGATAAATCTAGGTTTTCTATATTGTCATTTAAACGATAGCCGTAAGACTCGCCATATAACACTAAGGTATCAACGCCACTGGCAACATCTTCTGTAATCATATCTTCAAGCAATGAGAATGAAGAACCTATCACAAATGGCTTTAAGTTGACATGATAAATATCATTCCCTAAGCCGCCAATCAACGCGTCGCTACCTGTACCAGCATAAAAAGTATCATTGCCAATGCCGCCGTATAGCGTGTCTTTACCGTTGCCGCCTTCTAAAAAGTCATTGCCTGCACCACCTTTTAGCACATCATTTCCATCTAAACCTGATAATTGATTATTGGCAACATTGCCAACAATCACGTTATTCAATGCATTGCCAAACCCATTAATTTGATTAGTGCCAATCAACACTAAATTGTCTTGATTAGTGCCTAGGGTATAGCTGAGGTTTGTTTTTATGACATCTACGCCACCACCTTGCGCTAGGGTAAACGTTTCTATCACTGCATCATTTTCATTATCAATAAAATAGACGTCTGCACCTTTACCGCCAATCATGGTGTCAGCATCTACGCCACCATCTAGTGTATCGTCACCTGCGCCACCATCCAGCGTGTCATTACCTGCACCACTCATCAGCGTGTCATTACCCGCCAAGCCATTTAATGTGTCGTTGCCAAGTGCTGCAATTAAGGTGTTGTTATTTACATTACCGTTTAGTGTTAAGCGGGTGTGATATACCGAAAGCGTATCCCAAGGGTTAGGGAAGGCAAGGTTGCCCACTACATATGAATCATGTGTGATATATACATTGCCTGCGTTAGTTATAATCGCGTGCTGTGCCGCAGCAATCGCGTTAGTATTATTGGTCACGCCATAAACCAAGTGTGCAAAGTGATCTGCGCTATAGCCCGCAGTCCAAGCATCGGGAGTAAACGCTTGGTAGCTTGCGGCTGAGCCTTCAAACGTGACTAACACATCAGCAGTAGCGACATAAACTTCAAGTGTACTTAGCCCTGGGTTGCCAATGATGGTGTAGCTTGCTGAAAGCCCTTTAATGTAATCATGTAGTTCTTGGTAGTAAGCGACTTTTTCTGGCAGGTTAGACATTTCATCTATGAAAAAACCTGTCACACTTGGGTATTGTGTAAGGTAGGCTTGAATATCGGCCTTTACTTCGGCAATGTCGCGTGCGCCATAAGTGCTTGCCACATAACCCACTACCTTGCCGCCCGCAGCCACTAGTGTATTGACTGCGTTGGTGTAATTGGCATCAACGCTTGTGCTAGGGCCGCTGTTAGGGTTAAGAATTGCCGTTACAGACTGTCCATCATTTGCCATATTAGCTAATTTACCCCAATAATTATCGCCCGATGGGTTAGGGTAAAAATAAGCAGGGACTAAAATTTTGGCAGTCATCCTAAGACTCTCTAAATGAACGATGCAATGTATCCGTAATGGGATCTATTAAGTACTGAAATGCGGTGCGGCTTTGTGTTAATAGATACACTTCAGCTGGCATCCCAGGGTATAGCTTAATATCATCACCCGCTTCTTTAAGTGAAGGGGCATCTACTTTTACTTGCACAGAGTAATAGGGGATATGTGTTGCTTCATCAATTAAGCTATCGGCACCAATGTTAATGACTTTACCCTTAACTAATGGGGTAGTACGTTGCTTGTATGCGCTTAAGCGGACTTCAGCCTCCATGCCCAAATGCAAGTCATCAATATCACTGGTTTGCACACGGCTTTCAATCAGCAAATCACCTAGTTCTGGTGCAACATCCATTAAGGGTTCACGCGCACCAATTACGCCGCCAATGGTATGTACTTTTAAGCCAACAATACGCCCTGCAACAGGAGAAACAATGGTTTGCCTTTGCATCGCATCTTGCGGCACACGTAAGCGTTCTTGTAAATCAAAAATTTTATCTTGTGTAGCTTTTAATTCAGTATTGGCACGGGTTGAGTACTCATGACGAAGGTTAGCCGCACGCAAGCCTAATTCATTGATTTTTTGTTTGGCGCGAGCAATATCAGCAAAGTATTCACCTTTTCTATCTTGCTGCGCTGAAAGTGAACGTTTAAATTCTAACAATCGTGGATTGGCTACAAACCCTTGTTTGGCTAGCTTTTCATTAACGGCTAGCTCCTCATCTAAATAACCGATGGTTTTGTCTGTGGCTGCCAATTGGCTGTTTAGAGCCACAATTTCCCCTTTAATTTCAGCTACTTGTCCTTGAATAAGAGATAGTTCACTATTCAGTGCCTGACGGCGCACGTTAAATAAAGCTGTTTCATTTTGCATAATTTCAACCGCTGTTGGCATTTTGCTTTTAGCCAGCAGTGCTGGTGAAAACTTTAAACTATTAGCCCCTGCTTTTTCAGCTTCCAATCGTGCCGCAGCACCAAGCTGAATGTCTAGCTGGTCACCCACCATATTGAGCTGCGCATCAATTTGCGTACTTTCTAGCACAATCAATGGCTCATCTTTTTTAACCAGCTGACCTTCTTTAACTAAAATTTGGCTCACAATGCCGCCTTCTAAGTGCTGAATGGTTTTACGGCTACTTTCAACCTTTACCTGCCCCGCAGCCATCACCGCACCATGTAAAGGTGCGAGTGTTGCCCATGAGCCAAAACCACCAAACGCTAATAAAATTGTGATCACACCCGTACGAATAATTTTTTTTGTATCATGATGCGCTAATTGCGCAACTGTTGCAGTTGTTATTGCTTCTTGCGTAAGTAACCCCATTTTAAACTCCTACTGCTTGTATGTTACTCACCGCACTTGCGGTACGTACTGTTTTACCAATGACCTCGTCTTTAGGGCCGAAAGCTTCAACTAAACCTTCTTTCATCACCAATACTTTATCGGCATGAAGCAGCATGGCAGGCTTATGTGTCACAATCAGCACTGTCATTTTATTTTGCTTCATTGCATTCACCGCATTTAAAAATGCGGCTTCGCCTTCACCATCTAAATTGGCATTGGGTTCATCTAATAAAATCAACCTTGGCTTGTTAAAAAGTGCGCGTGCTAACGCAATACGCTGACGTTGACCACCAGATAACACATAGCCTGTTTCACCAATTTCGGTTTCATAGCCATTCGGTAAGCGTAAAATTAAATCATGCACTCCTGCCATTTTGGCCGCTTCAATGACTTGGTCAGAGAAATCTTTTGCGGGTAACATACGGGCAATGTTATCGCCCACAGAGCCAGCAAATAGCTCTACATCGTGTGGTAAATAGCCAATATGCTCGCCAATTTGTTCGCGCGTCCATTCCGAGACATCCGCTCCATCTAGGCGCACCGCACCAGCTGTGGGTTTCCACACGCCTGCAACTAATCGTAAGAGGGAGGACTTACCTGCAGCACTAGGCCCAATCACACCAAGCACTTCACCTGCATTAAGCTCAAACGAAATGCCTTTAATCACGGCTAATCTTGTGGTGGGGGTAACAAAAGCGAGGCGTTCTACATTGAGCTTGCCGCTGGGGGCTGGTAAAGCCATTGCACCTGCATCCTCTTTATAATCACTTAAAAGTTGATTTAAATTATCATAAGATTCACGGGCATCTACAATGCCTTTCCAAGTGGTAATGGCTTGCTCAACGGGGGCAAGTGCACGCCCCAAAATTAGAGTGGCCGCCATCATAATACCTGGCGTCATGTGCTGGTCAATCACTAAATAAGCACCTGCTCCCAACATGGCAATTTGAATAAACTGACGTAAAAATTTAGTAAATGAGTTAATCATACTGGTGCGTTGCGTTAATACACGTTGATGCTCTAGCACGGCGTCATTCATTTTTTGCCAGCGACCACGCACGCCACTGACCATACCCATTGCGCTTACTACTTCTGAATTGCGAATTGAAATATCAATAAAACGTGAAGATTTTCTTGAAGCCAAGCCCGCATCATGCAGGGGTTTGTGCGTTACTTTTTCATTTAACACAGCGACCAATAGCAATAAAACTGCTCCCCCTAGTGCGATAAAGCCCATTAAAGGGTGAAAAATAAAAATAATCACAATAAAAAAGATTGCCCAAGGCGTATCAAACAGGGCAAAAATGCTGTTACCTGTTAAAAAGCCACGCAATACGGCTACATCTCGCAAGCCTTGTGCGTAATCACGTGCGCCTAGTCGTGCGGCAGATTTAATTAAACCAGAAACTACTTTTCCGCCTAAAGATTGATCCATCAGCAAGCTGGCTGCGCCTAATAGCCGTGCTCTTAGCATTTCTAATACCCACATCACAAGCAATGCGCCAACCGCTGCTAAAGATAGCATCACTAGTGTTTCATTGCTACGTGAGGTCATCACGCGATCAAACAGTTGCATCATATAAATGGGCATTGCCAACATGAGCATGTTGTCAAAAAAACTAAATAAGGCGGCGAAAAAAAAGTGAGATTTAAACGCTTTAAAAAAACCTTGCATAATTTGGATATTCTTTGCTAATTTTAAGTGGTTGAATTATATGTCAATGTTTAACTTTATAGGGTATTTGGCTATTTTATTACAGATGATGTCAGTGTAGCTTAGCCACGACCACGATTTTGGTCACTTTTTTTTTGCATTTTGGGGGCGGTTAAATCACTGGTTTGCCGCACACGGCGATTTGCTGGCTTTCTTGCCACTGGTTTTTTAGCACTAGGATGCCGCGTGTCAATTTTACCACGAGGCGATTTGACTTCCCCTTCAGCACCACGCGGTTGTCGCTCTAAAATACTGGTGCGCTGCTTACGCACTTTAGGTGTAAATACCGTGGTAGCTTTTAATTTTTCACGTTGCGTGAGTTGTCGCAAAGGGGTGTTAGGCACTGGCAAGCCAGCCCACTCTAGTAGGCCGACCACTTCTTTTTGCTCAAGTTTGAGCATTTGCCCACGCTTTACGCGGGGTGGCAAATTCACAGGGCCAAAACGCACACGCATGAGGCGACTTACAGGTAGTTGGAACGCTTCAAATAAGCGGCGCACCTCGCGGTTGCGGCCTTCACGTAAGATGACCTGATACCAGTGATTAGCACCCTCGCCACCTTGCGGGGTAATTGCGTCAAAATTAGCAGGACCATCATCTAACTCAATGCCCTCTTTAAGTTGTGCCATTTGGCCTTCGGTAAGTTCACCAAAAATACGTACCGCATATTCACGCTCCACCTCATAACGTGGGTGCATAAAATGATTGGCTAACTCGCCTGAGGTGGTAAATATCAGCAAACCGCTGGTGTTCATATCTAGGCGACCAATGGCAATCCATTTACCTTGCTTGATTTTAGGCAGCTTATCAAACACACTGGCGCGGCCTTCTGGGTCATCTTGGCTGACAATTTCGCCTTCTGGTTTATGGTAAATCAGCACTTGCGGCAATTCGGCCTCAAATGATAAACGTAGCGGGCGGCTATCCACACGCACCACATCATGCTCAGTTACCGCGGCTCCCACAGTCGCCACTTGACCGTTCACTGTCACGCGACCACTGGCAATTAACTCTTCCATATCACGACGAGAGCCTAAACCCGCTAGTGCTAATAATTTATGTAAGCGTTGCGTAGGTGCTGCTGGGGTGTTAGGGTCAACTTCTAATGGTGTAAAGTTGGTGGTAGGTCTGCGCACAGGGCGTTGTGGGTCGCGTTGTTGCTTAAATGGACGTGCCATGATAATTCGCTAATTGATTTGAAGCCGCAATTTTACCGCAGTTAGGGTAAATCTTCGCAGATATAATTATTTACCCTGTAGCTCAATGCAACCGTGCGTTTTGTGATGGCGTGTACAATATGCACATGGCTAATTTTGATGCATTACAAACTTTACAGCACGTTTTTGGTTACGGCAGTTTTCGTGGTGAGCAAGAGGCTATTGTCACACATGTTGTTGCTGGGGGTGATGCGCTGGTATTGATGCCAACGGGGGGTGGTAAGTCTCTTTGTTATCAATTGCCAGCTCTGTTGCGTGAAGGCGTAGCGATTGTTGTTTCTCCTTTGATTGCGTTGATGCAAGATCAAGTGGATGCACTGAAGCAACTCGGTGTACGCGCCGCGTTTTTGAACTCTAGCCAAGAGTTTGATGAAGCGCGTGAAGTCACCGCGCAACTCATGCGTGGGTATTTTCAGATTGTGTATGTCGCGCCAGAACGTTTGTTGATGTCTAGCTTTCTTAATTTGTTAGATGAAATTGAAGAGGGCGCTGGCATTGCGCTTTTTGCCATTGACGAAGCCCATTGTGTTTCACAGTGGGGGCATGATTTTCGTCCTGAATATCGCAAGCTCACGGTGTTGCACGAGCGTTTTCCGCAGGTGCCGCGCATTGCGCTTACCGCCACGGCAGATGCACCCACACGTGCTGAAATCATTGAACGTTTACAGCTTGAAAATGCACGTCAGTTTGTTTCTAGTTTTGATCGCCCCAATATCAAATACCGTGTCACGCAAAAAGCTAATGCGCGTCAACAGCTAGAGGATTTTTTAGAAAAAGAGCACCCTAATGATGCGGGCATTATTTATTGTTTAAGCCGTAAAAAGGTAGAAGAAACTGCCGAGTGGTTAAAGTCGCGCGGGTGGGATGCGCTGCCTTACCATGCGGGCTTGGATGCGAGCGTGCGCAACCAAAACCAGCGGCGATTTTTACGTGAAGAAGGCGTGATTATGGTCGCCACCGTGGCGTTTGGCATGGGTATCGATAAGCCTAATGTGCGTTTTGTTGCGCATCTAGATTTGCCCAAAAGTATGGAAGGATATTATCAAGAGACAGGTCGAGCAGGGCGAGATGGTCTGCCTGCAGATGCTTGGATGGTGTATGGCTTGGGCGATGTGGTGAGTATGCGCAAGATGCTAGATTCGGGTGATGCGCCTGAAGAGCGTAAAGCAGTTGAACGGCAAAAATTAGATGCGCTGTTAGGCTTTTGTGAATCTACCGACTGCCGTCACCAAACTTTGTTGCGCTACTTTGGCGAGCAACACGCTGGTAATTGTGGGCAATGTGACAACTGCCTAAACCCAGTAGATACATGGGATGCGACGCAAGCTGTGCAAATGGCACTTTCATGTGTTTATCGTACTGGGCAACGTTTTGGTGTGGTGCATTTAATTGACGTACTCTTGGGAAAAAATACACCAAAAATTGCACAGTTTAACCATCAAGCCTTAAGTACCTTCGGCATTGGTAAAAATTTATCTCAAGCGCAGTGGAGTAGTATATTTAGGCAATTAGTCGCAGCGGGTTATTTAATCAGTGATATTGAAGCCTATGGGGGGTTAAAACTAGCCGAATCTGCACGCCCAATATTGAAAGGCGCGTTTGAAGTTTGGTTACGCCGTGATTTAGAAGTTTCAAGCCGAAAAGTCAGTAGAGCGGAACGTGGTTCACGTGCAAAAGAAGTTTACGAGCAAGTGAGTGATGACCCATTATGGTTGGCCCTAAAAGCTAAGCGCATGGAGTTAGCCCGCGAACAAGGTGTGCCGCCTTATGTCATTTTTCATGACAGCACACTATTGGAAATACTCAATCGTAAACCACAAACTTTAACTGAAATGGGTCGTATTACAGGCGTTGGGCAAGCAAAACTCGCACGCTATGGTGATGATTTTTTAGAGGTGTTAGAGAACGCTACACTTTAAAATTTTTCTAAATAAATTTGTAAAGTCAAACTCATCAACAATGCGCAAAAAAATAAATATATTTTCATTGGACTGCTACACTTATTTACGTTAGAATGCGCCTCGTTGAATTTTTGAAGTGTCTTTCATAAGCAAAACCATCTTTTAATGGTAACTTAAGAAGATAACTTTAGCGAAACAACACTTTTATAAAACATCATAAAAGCGTACAATAGCAACCCATGCGCCCGTAGCTCAGCTGGATAGAGTACTCGGCTACGAACCGAGCGGTCAGGAGTTCGAATCTCTTCGGGCGCACCATAAAATAAGGCTCACAGCAATGTGAGCTTTTTTTGTTTTAGATTACACCTCAAGCACACCCTTTAAAATTTGTTTTTGATGTAGCGCACTTGCGATTAACGCACCTTTTGCCCCCTTATTTTTTAGGGTTTGCAGGTCAGTTGCATTTCTAATACCCCCCGCAACATAGAGGTTAAAATGCGGTGCGCGGGCGAGTGTTTTTTCTAGTAACTCAGTATTAGCACCTTGGTTACTGCCCACATGGGCGAGTGACATAAGGATGACGGTATGTGGCCAATGAGCAGTATTGTTGAGTAGTTCTATCGCCCCTTGAAAGCCGTTGGGCATAAAATCTAGCGATAAAATGAAGTGTTTATTTGGCAAATTAAGCGCATGATAGTTGTCTATAGAGGCAAAATTTTCACTTCCAATCACAATATGCACACCCAGCTCTTGCCAAATATGTAGCTCGGTATGATTGCTAATGCCTGCATCCACCCATAATTCAAGCGTAGGGTAACGCGTTTGAATGTCGGCAATCACGCTATAATTGATGCTGTAGTGGCTGCCCAGTTTTTGAATCGCATCAAGGTCGGCAATGTAGAGTTGCTTAAATGGGAAAACATCAAGCAAAGCCGCTACAATATCTAAAGGCTGGTGTGAGGGTGTAAGCTGCGATTGAATAGGCAAATAATGTTGTCGCTCGCCTTGTTTAGCGTGCACCACTACACCACCGAGTAAATCTATCACTGGAATTATTTGCATTTTTACGCTTAATGAAAATTAAAAAAGAAAAGTTATTGGTGTGTGAGTTTATCACTGCGGGAGGTTTGCGAGATAGCCGTTATGGGGGTGGTGAGCATGATTTACCTGAGTCTTTACTCAAAGAGGGCACATTGATGCGCGATGCACTATTGCGCGATTTAAGCGCACTCAATCAATATGAGTTAGTGGTCATGCACGATGCGCGTTTTCCGCAATCGAACTATGCCAATAAAAGCATTGCCGTAGATACTGATGACTTTAGAAAAGCCCTTAAAAAACACCTTCAAAAAGTAGATTTTGTCTGGTTAATTGCGCCAGAAACGGATGCTGCTTTGATGGAGCTTACGGAAATTTGTTTGGCTGAAGAGGCTAAAGAAGAGGGTGCGATATTTTTGGGCTGTGGCTACGATACTACGCTGATCGGCACGAGTAAAACCTTGTGTTTTGAAGCTTTGCAACAAGCTGGTATTCATACTTTGCCTGTTTATGGCGGGGATGATTTGTTAAGTGAAGATTTTTTTGCACAAGCTTTAAAGCAACATGCTGGGAAATGGGTCGCTAAACCAGAAGACGGTGCGGGCTGCCAAGGCATACATTTGTTTGATAGCTTGCATGTCTTGCGCGATTGGCTGGTAAAAAAAGAGCAAACTTTACACTATTTTGCTCAGCCTTATCAGGCAGGCGTGGCAGCGAGTTTTTCTATGTTATGCCGCGATAGCAAAGCATGGTTATTCAGTTGTAATACGCAAAAAATCATGTGCGAAAACGGCGGGTTTGCACTTGCTGGTGTGGTGGTGAATGGTCAATCGCAGCTTTGGCAACGTTTTGAAACTATCGCTCGGAAAATCGCCAAAATACTGCCTGATGCTTTGGGTTATGTGGGCGTAGATTTAATCATCGATACCGAACATGACAAAATTTACGTGCTAGAAATCAACCCGCGCTTAACGAGTAGCTATGTGGGCATGAGTGAGGCTTTAGGTGTAAATGCGGCAAAACTGTTGCTAGATGGCATGTTGGCTACGCCGTTTGTGATGCCAAAAATAGCCAAAAATATGGTTGAAGTGAAGTTATGATGATTGGCTGGGATATTGGTGGAGCACATCTTAAAGCCGTGCAAATTGATACGGCAGGTATTGTGCAAGCCGCAAGCCAAGTATATTGCCCCTTGTGGCGAGGTTTGCATGAATTAGAACGGGCTTTTGATGCGATTTTAAGCACCATGCAAGCCAAGCAACATAGCATCACCATGACAGGTGAGTTGGCGGATTTTTTTGAGAGTCGTCATACAGGTGTGGTGCAAATTGCGCAAATGGCACGGCAAAAATTAGGTGAAAATATTCAGTTTTATGCGGGCAAAAAAGGTTTTGTTCCGTTGGCACAAGTGGCTGAAAATAGCACGCAAATTGCCTCTATGAATTGGTTTGCGAGTGTACAGTTTGTAGCGCAAAATGTGCAGTCAGCCTTATTTTTGGATATTGGTAGTACTACAACTGACATAGCCTTAATTGGCGAAGCTGAGCCGCAAATATTGGGTTTTAACGATGCCACTAGAATGCAAGTCGATGAGTTGGTTTACACGGGCGTGGTGCGCACACCCTTGATGGCATTAGCGCAGAAAATTTCCTTTAACGGAATGCTAGTCAACGTAGCCGCAGAGCATTTTTCTACCACCGCAGATGTTTACACGCTTACAGGAGATTTACCTTTAGAAGAAAACATGAGCGATACCGCCGATGGCGCGGACAAAAGCATCGCGGCCTGCGCCAAACGTATCGCCCGCATGGTGGGCATGGAGTGTGCTGATGCGCACATCGGCACGTGGCGCAATTTGGCATATGCCTTTAAGTATGCGCAACTTAACCTGATTCAACAAGCCGTTTTGCGACAAGTTTCGCGTTTAGAAGAAGCGCGCGGCTTGCATATTGTTGGTTGTGGAGTAGGTGATTTTTTAGCCTACGAACTCGCTCAACAATTGGGCTTTCGTTATCATTCGGTGATTGATTTCATTGCGGCAAAAAACACTCAAGTGCAAGAAATAACCGCCGTATGCTTTCCTGCGTTTGCGGTGGCCCAATTAGGATTGCAAAGTTAATCAATATGCTAAAGCACGCAATTCCCTACCACCATAATACTGCGCAATTATTTGCGCACATTGCACATTTAGAGTGGGCAATGTGGCTTGATAGTGCACAGCAACACAATGCGCTGGGTGCGCCCAGTAGCCAATATGGGCATTATGATATTTTAGTGGCAAACCCCATCATTACCTTTGTGACGCGCGGTGATGAAACAGAAATTACCGAAACTGGGCACGTAGTTTTTTCAAAAGAAGATCCATTTCAACTTGTAAAAAATACACTTGCAAAATATTCTGCCAGTGCTGAAAAAAATTTACCATTTGCAGGTGGCGCGGTGGGTTATTTTGCTTATGATTTAGGTAAATGTATTGAAAAGCTTACTCAAAACACGCAAATTCACGCACAAACACCGCAAATGATGGTGGGCATTTACGACTGCGCTGTGGTGGTTGATCACCGTGAAAAAACCGTGTTTTTAATTTCTCAAAATTTGCATCAGAAAGCCCAAGAGAATTTTGATGCCCTGCGAGCCTTATTCTATAAGCCTTCTAGCGGTGACGATATTTTCCCGTTTAAAATCACTTCAAAAATCATTTCAAATTTTACAAAAGCACAATATGAACAGGCTTTTCACAAAGTAAAAAATTACATTTTAGAAGGCGATTGTTATCAGGTTAATTTAGCACAGCGTTTTGCCGCAAACGCGCAAGGCGATGGCTGGCAAGCTTACCAAAAGTTGCGCGAAATTTCGCCAGCCCCCTTTATGGCATATATGCGCTTGCCGCAGTGTGAGGTGCTGTGCGCCTCGCCAGAGAGATTTTTGCAAGTCCAAAATCAGCATGTAGAAACCCGCCCAATTAAAGGCACACGCCCACGTGTAGACAATGCCATGCAAGATGCGCAAAACGCCCTTGATTTGCAGAGTAGCCTCAAAGACCGTGCTGAAAACTTGATGATTGTGGATTTATTGCGCAATGATATTGGCAAAAATTGCGCAATTGGTTCAGTAAAAGCCAAGCAATTATTTCAACTACAAAGCTTTGCCAATGTGCATCATTTGGTCAGTATTATTACAGGCAAGTTAGCGGTTGGCAAAAGCGCATTAGATTTACTGCGGGGTTGTTTTCCTGGGGGGTCTATTACGGGCGCACCCAAGCTACGCGCCATGCAGATTATTGAAGAGCTCGAGCCACACCAGCGCGGGTTATATTGTGGCGCAATTGGTTATGTTGGTTTTGATGGCAATATGGATACCAATATTGCCATTCGTACTGCCGTGTATGCCGATGGTGAAATCAGCTTTTATGCGGGCGGTGGCATCGTGGCTGATTCTGAGCTAGAAAAAGAATATACTGAAACCTTTGATAAAGCCTCTAGCATGATGAAATTGATGCGATTTTTTTGAAATAAAATTGGGGGTAGGGCGCGATAAATCTCGTAAGCCTTAGCGTTAAACTGATTTTTGGTATCGGATTGTATGAATGAATCGAAGAACAATTTTAAAAAGTAGTATCGCATTGGCAGGAACGTTTTTATTGAAGTCTGGACAGGCAACTACTATGCGTGAAAGTGAAAAGTTGCAAACAGCTTATATTAGCCATTTAGCTTGTGCCAAGCATGAAATGGGGGCGCAACACCCTGAGCAACCTGCGCGAATGTTGGCCGTTGAGCAAGCACTATATGATGCAGGGTTGTTGCAGAAAATGCGCCGTTTTGACGCGCCAAAAGCAAGCAAAGCGCAGTTGGCGCGCGTACATAGCAGGGCTTATATTGAGCGCATTTTTAAGCAATCGCCTAGTGCAGGGCTCGTGCAGCTAGATGCAGATACCGCCATGAATCCATATAGTTTAGAAGCGGCTTTGCGTGCTTCTGGCGCGGCGGCTTTGGGCGTGGATTTAGTGATGACTCAGCAAGCCGCGCATGTGTTTTGCAATACGCGCCCACCAGGCCACCATGCGGGACGAGAAAGCTCAGCTGGATTTTGTATTTTTAATCATGTGGCCGTTGCCGCAGCCCATGCGATTGCCCAATATGGCTTGCAAAGAGTGGCGATTGCTGATTTTGATGTGCATCACGGTAACGGTACTGAAAATATTTTTCACGACGATCCACGAGTGATGTTGTGTTCTAGCTTTAGGCATCCGTATTATCCGCATAGCGGGGCGGATAGTGGCAACCATCACATCATCAATACCCCCTTAGCTGCTGGCAGTAATGGGCAAGCTTTTCGTGAGGTTGTTACCAAGCAATGGTTACCCGCTTTGGCACAATTTAAGCCGCAATTGCTGATTTTTTCTGCGGGGTTTGATGCACACCTTGAAGATAAAATGGGTGGTTTAGCTTGGCTTGAGGATGATTACCAGTGGATTACCGAGCAGTTAAAATTAGTGGCGCATCAACATGCCAAAGGGCGTATTGTTTCTGTGTTAGAGGGTGGTTACGCGTTGAATGCTTTGGGGCGTAGTGCAGCCACACATGTTAAAAGCTTAATGGACTAATCAAATCATGTGGATCATAAAACTAGGCGGTAGCTTACTAGGTAAACCAGAACTTGCGCAATGGTTAGAAATTATTGTACAGCAGTGCGACGGTAAAGTGGTGATTGTGCCTGGCGGTGGCATATTGGCTGATGCTGTGCGCGAGGTGCAGAAGCTGAGTAATGTGGGTGATGCTGTGGCGCACCAAATGGCTTTGTTGGCGATGGATCAATACGGCATGATGTTAGCAGGCTTGAACCCCGCATTAGTCACAGCAAGTAGCGAGTTAGAAATTGCCGAGCGTGGCTGGCAACATCGCGGTATTGTGTGGCTACCAAGTAAAATGGTATTGGCAGATGAAACAATCCCTAAGAACTGGCAGGTAACTTCAGACAGCTTAGCTGCTTGGTTGGCCACTAAGTTAGGGGCAGAGCAGTTAATCTTAGTGAAATCTAAGCGATTGGTGAAGTCAAAACAATTGAATGTTGATGCAAACCCTGCGCAGATGACTATACAAGCCATTTACGATGAAGTACTTATTGATGAGGCTTTTACTGAGTTTTGCGAAAGCAGTTATCAAACTTGGCTTGTGCATAAATCAGACTTTTATTTATTCGAACATGGGTTTAGCTTGCGAGCATTAGCCCATCATGCGGTTGAGGTTGTGGGTTAAGTTGTGATTGAAAAAAGGTGGGAAGATTACATAAAACATGCGTATTCCAAAAAATTGGCATCGCAAGGCCTAGGTTTTAGCAATCTTCCCATGGGTGTGGCACACATCAATTTTTGATTGTGTGCTAACACCTTCTTTAGCAATTTTTATGCCCAACACATAGGATTTTTAATCTATTGATTTAATTGAAATTATTTTAACATTCAATTTTAAAGTGGTTGAATTGAACCAATGCGGTGGCGCATATCAGCCATTTAAAATCAAACCTAAAATAAAACTCAGTTAAAACAAAAAAAGCGCACATGTTGCCATGTGCGCTTTTTGTTTTAACTTTTCTAGTTTAGAAAAGTTAAGCTAGTAATTACTCTTTACCAATTTGGAAAATTTCTTTGCTGCTTTCTACAATTTTACCGCTGGTTGCATCAACTTCAACCTTAACTTCACCGTCTTTAGTTGTGATGTCAAACTCGTATGAAGCTGCACCATCAGGCTCAATTTCATACTCTACTTCTACAACCTCACCAGGAAAAGCTGCCAAAGCAGTGGTTTTAGCATCCGCTTCTGATACTTTCATTTTGGCTTTAAATTGTGCATCGTGAGCATCTTTGACTTCTTCTTCTACTTCAGTGATTTTGCCATTGGTAGCATTACACTCAATGTCCCAAGATTTGCCATCTGCTGATTGAATGTCAAACTCGTAAACAAGTTTTTTACCTTCTTTTTTCAATTCAGCTTTAACTACTTCACCAGCTTTGACGTTCAATGCAGCATTTGCGCATTTTTCAATACCTGCTTTAGTGCTTGGAATATGGTCAGCAAGTGCGTTTGTGGATGCAAATGCTGAAGCAACGATTGTTAAAATTGCAAGTTTTTTCATGTTAATCTCCGTTCTTATAAAAAATGACGGTTGGTTTTAGGCAACCAACGCTACGTTACCCACCTAGGCTATAGGATGGAGTGATTATATCATTTTACGCAAAAGAAGGATTGATTAAGCGCAAACTAACGTAAGTTTAATGTGAGTTGGTTTAGAAGAAAACATGCTTTTTAGTGCATATTGCCTAATATGTTTTTTTCAAACTTACCAAAATGCAACATGATGCTGGGTAGAATGAGTAGATTCAAAAGGGTAGAGGTAATTAAACCGCCCACAATAATGGTTGCCATTGGTCCTTCAATTTCGCGCCCAGGTTGACCGCTACCTAATGCTAAAGGCAGAAGTCCGAGTGCTGTGACCAGTGCAGTCATCAAAATAGAGGGTAGGCGTTCAGATGCGCCTCTAATGCAGGTTTCTAGCCCCCATGAGCAGTTTTCTTCATCAATTAAATGTTGGTAGTGCGATACCATCATGATGCTGTTACGCAGTGTGATGCCGAATAGCGTAACGAAGCCTACCAATGAGCCTAATGAAATCCAGCCGCCTGTCAACATCACTGCTAGCACGCCGCCAATAAGTGCAAAAGGTAAGTTGGCAAAAGTCAGTAGTAAATTGCGAAGCCTGCCAAAGGCAATATAGAGCATTAAAAAAATGCCTACGCCAGCGAGCAATGAATGCACGATTAAATCTTCACGCGATTTTGCATTGGTTTCGGCCTCGCCTGTGTAGCTTACAAAATTGCTGGGTGAGAGTTGTACTTCTTTGGCTATTTTCTTTTTCATTTCATCCGCAAAGCTGGCAATATCACGATTGTGGATGTTGCAGGTGATGGTTTGAATGCGCTTTGCACCAGCGTGCAGAATTTTTGAGCGGCCATTTTCTTGCGTGATGTCAGCCACATCGCGTAAATAGACAATTTTTCCATCAGGGTTTTTTAAAGGTAAGCCGCCAATTTCGCGTAAATCATCGCGCATGGCGCGGCCAAACATGACGTTTACGCTGGTGACTTGGTTGCCTTGGTAAATTTGTGTGGCTTGCACGCCTTCATAAGCAGCTTGTATGTTTTCTAATACATCAAGCGATTGCAACCCTAACTGCGCAAGTCGCTCTGGGCGTAGGCGTATGGTGAGTTCTGGTGTGCCTGGGGGCGATTGAATCTGTATATCTGCTACGCCTTGAATGCTACTTAACACCTTAGCGACTTCACGTGCATCACGGTCTAGCGCATCTAAATCTTGACCATGAATGTTAATCACCATGGCGGAGGTGTAACCTGAAATGGTTTCTTCAATGCGTTCAGTTAAAAAAGTATTGATGGCAAAATTAACGCCAATAAATCCTGTTTCCGCAATGCCGTCATCGTCGTCATCAACTTCTTCGCCCGCAAGTTCTTCACGAATGCGCTCTAAAATATAGTGTTGTTCTGGCCCTGTGGTTTTTTCTAGCTCCACTTCAAATTCACTGTAATGCGTGCCAAACGTATCCGCCGCATTGGGTGCGCGGCCTACCCATTGCGCAACAGATTTTACGCCTTTGATGCTTCGCACCACTTTTTCAACCCGTTTGCCAATACGTAGAGACTCTTGCGCTGAAGTGCCAGGTACGGCCGTCATGTGAATGATGTAATGCCCTTCATGCAAATTAGGAATAAATTGGCTTTTAAACAAAGGTAACAGACCTAATCCCAGTGCAATGCTTAGGGTTGCTATGCTGAGTACCATGATGTAATGTTGCTCAATGTTGCGTAATAAACGGATATAGCCTTTTTTTAGCCATTGAATAAAAGGCGGGTCTTGGCTGTCTAATTTTCCGCGCGAAAATAACAGATAACAAAGCGCAGGGGTTAAGGTGAGGGCGACCACTAGTGAGGCAACAATCGCGGCAATGTAGGCATAACCTAATGGCGCAAATAGTTTACCTGCGACACCAGATAAGGTTAGCAATGGTAAAAAAACCAGTACGACAATAATCGTGGCATACACTACTGAGCTACGCACTTCCATAGAGGCGTTAAACACCACTTGGTAAGCTGGCAGGGGAGTGATAAGTAAGCGATTTTCACGTAAGCGGCGGAAAATATTTTCAGTATCAATAATCGCATCGTCCACCACTTCGCCCAAAGCAATGGCTAAGCCGCCTAACACCATAATGTTGAGGCCTGTACCAAAATAACTCAGCACAATGGTGGCGGCGAGTAATGAAAGGGGAATAGCGGTGGCAGAAATAAACGCGGTACGGATATTAAACAAAAACAAAAACAGCACACCAATCACAAGTGCAGAGCCAATGAGAATATCGGTTTTAACGCCTTCAATGGCAGTTTCAATAAAGTTAGCTGGTCTAAATAGGGCAGGGTGAAAGGTGATTTGTTGTTTCTTGAGTTCAGGTTCAAGCTCACGCATGGTTTTTTCAACGGCTTCAGTCACCCCTTTGGTATTTGCGCCCAATTGGCTTTGTACTGAAAAATACACGCCTTCAACACCGTTAATTGCTGCTGCGCTAATGGCGGGAGCCGCACCCTCAACCACCTCACCTAAATCGCTCAAGCGCACGGTTTGACCATCACGGTGCAAAATCGGCATCAGGGCTAATTGTTTTGCGTTCTTGGCTTGACCTTCGGTGTTAATTAAAATGCGTTGATTATTGCTTTCGATATAACCTGCACCGCGTACACCTGTGACTCGTGCCGTGGCGGCAAGTACTTCTTGAATGGTGAGGTTATAGCGAATGAGTTTTTGCGGTTCTACTAGAATTTGAAACTGCCGCACATCGCCACCTAGTACGTTCACATCTGCCACGCCAGCAACTGCCATAATGTGTGGGCGGATGGTCCAATCAACTAGCGTGCGTAATTCCATGAGTGAACGTTTGTCAGAAGTAATGCCCATCCCCAACACCGTGCTGGCACTGGATGCCAGCGGCGTAATATTCGGCACAATATTTTTTGGCAATTGATTCGTTAGCGTGGCTAAACGCTCCGCCACCACCTGACGATTGCGATAAATATCGGTATTTTCATTAAAAATAATAGTGACAATAGATAAACTAGGGATAGACTGCGAACGCATATCTTCCACGCCTACTGTGCCTGAAACGGTGGTTTCAATTGGTTGCGTCACTAGTTGCTCAACTAAGCTGGCAGATAAACCTGGGGATTCGGTTTGAATGACCACTTGCGTGGGTGAAAACTCAGGAAAAACATCTAAATTACTACGACTTAAATCATACACTCCATACAGCACCAACAGGCAAGCTAATCCAATAATCACACCGTGAAAACGAATAGAAAAGCGAACAATGGCGGACATCATGATTTAAAAGCTACTTTCAACATCAGTCTTCATTCTCATTTTTAATCTGATATTTTAGCTCTTCAGATAATAATAATTGTGCACCGCTTACCACCAACTCATCGCCCGCCACTAAGCCAGTTGTGTTATACCAGCCACTAATGGTTTCACTTTCAATTTCAGTTTCTGTGCTAATTAAGCGGCGGATAAATTGCTCAGAACCTTGCTTTTGGTAAACCCATGCTTGGTTGGCGTACCACACTACGGCTTCATGCGGCACAATTACGCCAGTGGTGGTTTGATTTTTACCTGCTTCTAAACGTGCTGAAACACGCATTCCTGCGCGGAGATTTTTTGCTGGTGCGCGGTAAAAATAAGTTTTACCTTGAATCGTGCTGTCTGCTTGTGGTGCTTCTGAAACAAAACGTGCTTTAGCCAATGGTGCTTGTGTGCCTACTTGGCTAATTTGTAATAAAGTGCTTTTGTTGGGGGTGACATCAAACGGCAAGGTGATTTTTAATAACACTTCGCGCGATTGTAATAGGATTTGTAAATCACCACTTTCTACTTTTTGCGTTGCTATATTGGCTAAAGTAGTACCCCAAATTTGGCGCATATTGTCGCGTATGCCATTGGCTAAAGTGCTGGTAGCATCAAGTTTGGCTTTTTCGTTGTTGAGAGTGGCTTCTGCTTCTTGCAATACGCGGTCAGAAACATTTTTATCATCTTGATTTAGCAAACGTAAACGCGTGGTATTTTGCTGTGCGCTGGCAATGCTGGTGCGTAATACATGCGCATCAGCAAGTGTTGCTAAGTAACGTGCGCGTAGCTCAATTAAGCCATCTATGGTTTCTACCGTGCCAAATGATGCGGTTGCTGATTGGTGCTGTGTGGCTTGTAATTGACTTGTTTTAATGCCGCTTTGTTGCTGCGAGGCTATTGGTAAATGAAGTGTTGCTGCTCCTTTGCTGGTATTGGTGTTTTCAGCAACTAGGGTGCGTGTTTCAACGTCTTCTTCCCCTTCTGAATGGGCAGCTTCATATTCATCTTTGCCTACAAATACAGCAAACCAGAATAAGATAACAATCACGATGGCTTGTAACGCGATAATAATGGTGGCTTTACGACTCATTTACGGCTCACTTTTTTCTCTAGCAGTTGCCAGTGGTTTTTGCAAAGCATTTTCTAATTGATGGGCAGCACTATTGCGTTGAAACTTTGCTAACGCTAGATTTTTTTCTGCTGCAATTTGCTCTAGTTTAGCAAAAGAAAACTCTAATTTATCAATTTCACCCGCCGCTAATTTTTTTTCTATCCGTTGAGTGTTAGCAGCTTGCTGTGCATTAAGTGACTGCTGTTGTGAAAAATTTTGTTGCGCTTCAGTAAGTTTGGCATGATTGGTGAGGACTTCTGCAATGACACTTTGTTGTAGTGCTTCAAACTGTGCGGCTTCAACTTCGCGTAATTGTGTGGCTTCAGCAATTGCAACTTTGTTTTTGTTCAGTAAGGTGAGTAAACCTGATAAACCGAGTGACCACACATGATTACCAAACTCGTAAGCGTAAGCTGGGCTGATGGTAATGTCAGGATATTGTCTGGCGATTTCTAGCTTTAGTTTGGTTTCAGCAGTTGCATATTGTATAAGTGCAATACGAATATCTAAGCGGTTTAACAAGGCGGCTGAGTGAGTATTCTCTAGTGAAAGTTGTGCTGAAATAGGGTTTAAATAGTCATCATAAGATTGCAACGACATGCGAGTGACTGTTGGTAATGGCAAGCCAAGATGATTGGCTAATTCGGATAGTAATACAGTTTGTTGTTGATTGGCAGCTTGCAAATCAGCACGCGTAACCTGTTCTTGTAATTTAGCATGACTCAACTCAATGTTAGATGACATCCCTAATGAAACACGCTTTTGTTGCATGGCAACGATTTGCGTTTTAAGGGTTAACTCTTGAGTGAGCAGTTGTATGAGCTGTTGGTTGAATTGCGTGTTGATTAACGATTGCACGGCTAGGTGACGAAGCTGCCAAGCGGTTTGTGCAATTTCAAGCTGAGCGATGTGTGATAAATGCTGGGCGTTTTCAATACGAAGATTACGTTTATTGGCAGTTTCAATCGGCATATCAATACTTAAACCAAGCGCATAAGGGCTAATATCTTGGTTTGCATTGTTGCTATGTGCTATTTGGCTGTTGAGTGAGGGCATTGCTTTTTCGGTAGCCGCTTGCTCATTCACTTGTGCGGCACGCCATTTTGCCCGTGCAACCTCTAAATTAGGGTGAAAAAATAGCGCACAATACGCAAGTTCATCTACGCCCCACCGCTGAATTGGGAAAGGCTGCTTATTGTAGCCTTCTTGGTGCAAATACTCCCCAAAAGCTGGGCTGTCAGGGTTTTTACTTTCAATTTTAGCGGAAATTTCTGCTGTGTTAATAGGCTTGGCTTGATAGGATTGAACGCTACATGCATTGAGCATTATCAGCGTTAAAACAGCATAACTCCCTAGGCGGATTGTTGTGCGAATTAACATAGCATACGCTAGCAGATGGGGTGATTATTCAACAATTTCTGCATGGACGGCACTTAATGCATCTTGAAGAGTTTCTTCGCTTAACTGATTGATTGTAGTAGCTAATAAATCAGCCGCCTCTACAGCAGAAATAGGTAAATTATGGCTATCTAATTCAGCCACTAGGCCCGCGGCAACGCCCGCGACTTTAAGCAGTGATAGACGCTCGCGCATAAGCAGCTCTAGCTCAGTGCGTAGCATGTTGATTTCATTTTGATTTAAGTTGTTTGACATAAGATGCAATCGATTTTGTGAGTGAATATTTTATATGGATGCCGCATTTTCTCACATTCTTGCGCCATTCTACTAGCAACTGGCTGGGTTTATACAAACTATTCGATACGTGCAATTTTAAATTGATTAGCACTGGGTTGATGGCTAGGTTGATAACGCTCCAAAATGCGTTGATAGCTGCGAATAGACTCAACAAAAATGACGGGCGCACCACCGCTGGCATAGCCATATTTTAAAGTGGTGTAGTAGTCTGGATTATTAAGTAACACTAATGTTTTTTTAACATCTGCCCAACTATCTGGATTTAACTTAAGACGCTTTGCTAATACCCGAGCATCCTCAACATGGGCATAGCCTATGTTATAAGCAGCAAGTGCCATGTAGGTTCTGTCTGGTTCGGGAATGCGTTCAGGAACAGTGTCTTTGAGTTTGATAATGTATTTAGCCCCTGCGGGAATGCTTTGTTTGGGGTCTAGCCTATCTGTGACTCCCATTAAATCTGCTGTGCTTTCTGTGAGCATCATCAAGCCACGCACATTGGTGGGCGAGGTGTTATAAGTATCCCAGTGTGACTCTCGATAACTCACTGCTGCCAGTAGCCGCCAATCTAAGCCTGTGATTTCTTCGGCTTGTTTAAATAAGTGAATATATTTGGGGAGCAAGGTGTTGCTCCGTTGTAAAAAAGTGGTGATGTCTAGTGCATTTAATCGTTTTGAGCTACCGTAGTAGCGGTCTAATAAATTGCGTAATGTGCCATTTTTTTTAATTTTTTCAAAAAAGGCATTGGCTTTTGCCAAAAGTTGAGGGTCAGCTTGTTTGGAGGTTGCCCATGCAATTTTATCTGGGTTACCAATCGGTAAGGCTATGTTTAAGTTTGGGTGGTAGTTTTGCATAATTGCAATCAGGTGGCTATCAACCACGGTGTAATCTAATAGCCCGTTGGCTACGTCTTCAAGCAATGCTTCTGAGTTGGTGTGATGATTGATTTGCCAGTTAAGGTTAGCGTGCTGTTGGGTTAATTTAGCGAGGCTTTCTGCATAGCTAGTCCCTGCGGGTACGGTAATTTTTTGGTGAGTAATCGCATCAAAACTTTTAGGCTTTTGCTGAGTTTCATTGTTAAAAACAAGCTGTTGCTGTGTTTCCTGATAAGGTTGAGTAAATTGCACTAATTGCTGGCGTAAGGGCGTGATAGATAAATTGGCAGCGGCAATATGCGCTTTGTTTTTAAGTAAGGTTGGAATCACATCGCTAATGCTGTTGACCAAAACAAACCTGATTTGATAATCAGGCGCATACTCTTTAACAAACAAAGTGGCTAAGTCATATTCAATACCAGCAGGTTGTCCTTCGCCATTTAAATAATAAGTAGTGGGGCCATTATGAGTAACAAAGACAATTTCTTTTTTATTAGGGTCTATCGTTGGGAGGGTATCTTGAGGAGCGTTTGGTTTGCAGCTAGAGAGATACAGCACGATTAAGCTACTTAAAAGTAAGTGTGACATTACTTTTAAAGTACGTTGCGTCAGTATGTGCAAGCTCACCTTTTAAGCTCCCTGATGACACTCTCTTGCGCAATCAGTACCGTGCTAGCTAGGTTAATAAAGATGCCGTGTTCAACCACCCCTGGAGTATTGTTAATGCGGGCATTTAAGGTGTGTTCATCAAGATTTTTGTCAAACGACATCTCTAGTACATAACTGCCGTGAGACGTGACCCAAAAACCATCTTTAGCCGCGTTAGGGCGCAAATCGCCAACGCCGCCAATGTCTTCAAGGTTCTTTTTAGCAAGTTGCCAAGCAAAAGGCATGACTTCAATTGGAATGCTAAAGTTTTGACCAATATGACTCACAAGCTTGCTAGCTTCGGCCACAGCAATAAATTGCGTGGCTGCTTTGGCAAGCAATTTTTCTTTAACTAAATCGCTACCACGCCCTTTAAGTAGCGTTTTATCAGGCGTAATTTCATCGGCACCATCCACGTATAAATCAATACTGCTGATATGTTCCAGCGCAACAATGGGGAGATTAAATAATTGCGCTTTAATCGCACTCACGGTTGAGCTCGCAACCGTGGTGATGCTAAGCCCTTCATCGCGTTGGCGATGTGCTAACGCTTCAATAAAATAGTTGGCCGTTGAGCCTGTACCTAAGCCCACCAACATGCCGCTTTGAACATATTGTGCTGCTTGAACAGCTACAAGTTGTTTGTCGTTCATTTACGCCCCAGCAATTATTTATCGTTTTTATTGTGACTATATTAACGCTATTTCAGTTTCTTTAGGCATAAAAAAAGGGAGTTAATACTCCCTTTTGCAAACATTCGCTAATTACTTTAGCAAACGATTATTTCATCACGCGGTTACGGTATTCGCCAGTGCGGGTGTCGATTTCAATTTTGTCGCCTTGTGAGCAGAACAGTGGCACAGGTAACTCAAAGCCAGTAGCAAGTTTTGCGGGTTTCATCACTTTGCCTGAAGTGTCACCTTTAACGGCTGGCTCAGTGTATGTAATTTCACGTACCACCGTGGTTGGCAACTCAACCGTAATTGCTTTGCCTTCGTAAAAGCGTAAATCTGCTGGCATACCGTCCTCTAAAAATGGCAGTGCATCTTCCATAAACTCTGCATCTACATCGTATTGGTTGTAGTCAGCATCCATAAACACATAGGTTGGGTCGGCAAAGTATGAGTAAGTGACTTCTTTTTTCTCAAGCACAATCACATCAAACTTATCACCAGCACCATAAATGCTCTCGCTTGGGGCTTCTGTGAGTAGGTTTTTAAACTTCATTTTAACTACTGCAGTGCTACGACCTGACTTGTTGTATTCTGCTTTAACCACGACTAATGGCACGCCATCAACCATAATCACGTTACCTGCGCGGAGTTCTTGTGCTGTTTTCATAGGTTACCCTTAAAATTCTAAATGCGTAAAAAACGCGCATTATACCTGATTTCTTACGATTTTTTCACTAAAAATCACTAACTTAGTGGCAAGGTCAGTGTGCGTGGCAAGTTGTTTCGCTTGTTGCAACGTGAATGTGCTAATTGCGGGTAAATGATGTAAATAACGTTGCCAAACTTGTTGTGGGACGTGCCCTGAGAGCCAATACTGGTGCGCCTCGCAGACCACCTGTTTTTGGTTAAAATTAGCATAAAATAATGCTAGAAACGCATTGAGTTTAGTCGTGTGCGTATTTTCAGTTTGCCAATAAGGTAGCCAAATAAAAGGCTTGCCCGCCCAAATCGCGCGTATCCAGCTATCTTCGCCACGCACAAAGTTAAGGTCGCAACTGCGTAAAAGCTGGTCGTAATCATCTTGGCTTAAAAAAGGTAACAGGTGTACATGTAGATTACCTCGCGTGAGCGTATCGCCAATATGAATATTCTGGTTACCAAAAAAATCGGCAATTTTGTTGAATATATTGCTGGTTGGCACATAGCAATCAATGGCTTGGGTGCGATGTGTGAGCACCTCTAGTAAGTCTGCAATTGGCGCATGAGGGTAGGCAAAAAGCGAGATTTTGAGGGAGCTATCTTCATTTTGATTGTCATTGCTATTGGCATTAAAATGACGCATCGCATGTGTGGTATCGGCTTCTCGTATCAGCCCACCTGTGGCTTCTGTAAAGCCAGGAAAGAAAAAATGGCGCGTCAGTTCGGCATGTTTGCCGCTACCTGCATGAAAGCCTGCTACCCAAGGCTCGGCAGATAAATACTCAAGATTTATCCAAACGGTATCACTGCGCATGAGGCTTATGTAAGCTGCGGGTAGTGTGCAACTAAAGCCTTCAATCACCACATCGGCAGCTTGGTTAAATGTGGTATGTTCATGCCAAGCGCAAATGGTAATGTGGTTGATAACTTGCGTTTGCGCGGCAATATTTAAATCTGGAATCAATTTTTGCGCAACGCTTAAATCATCCACCCAAAGGCAAATGTTTACATGGTGCTCAGCCTGCAACTGCTTAGCTAGTCGCCAGCACACGCCAATATCACCAAAGTTATCAACGATTTTGCAAAAAATATCCCAACGCATTTTTTTATGCAGTGACGCTGTAGCGCACATCAACAATCTCAAAAGCCGCTTCACCTTTGGGTGTATTTGCGCGCACGGTGTCGCCAATGGCTTTGCCTAGCATGGACTTGGCGAGGGGGGATACCCAGCTAATATAGCCTTTACTGGGGTCTAATTCATCTTTACCTACAATGCGATAGCAATGTTCTGAGTCATCGTTTAAGTTGTATAAAGTGACCCACGCGCCAAAAAATACTTTTTCTAAATTTTGTTGCAAAGTAGGATCCACAATTACGGCTAAATCCATGCGTTGCATTAAAAAACGTAAGCGACTATCAATTTGGCGTAAACGGCGTTTACCGTAAATATAATCACCATTTTCACTTCTATCGCCATTGCCCGCCGCCCATGAAACAGTGCGTACTACTTCTGGGCGTTCTACTTTAAGGAGTTGAATGTACTCCGCTTCAAGTGCGGCATGACCTTCTGGCGTGATGTAATTTTTTTCGTCAGAGGCGGCCATCGTTACTTATCTAACAACTGCACATCGTGGACAAAATACGAGGTTTCACCAAAGCAACTGGTAGGAATGCCTTTGTGTTCTTCATAAATTAAGCGCACACGCTTGCCAACGGTTTCGTTGATTTTTTTGGCAATTTCTTTATTGCGCACAGTAAAGTTAAATTTTTCAGCTTGTGTGCCCGGCATAGAAACCAACACTAATTCGCCCTCAAACGTTTTACACACCCAGCCTTTTTCGCTTAACTTTTGCACATAGCCCGCCCGCTCGCCAGAGGAATACACCCAACTAAGTGTTGCCCAAGTGTAGAGTGCAAACAGCGCAATAGGAATCAGCAATAACCACAAAAGATATTTAAAAGTTTGTTTGAGTTTAGCTAGCATGGGTGCTCCTTTAATGTAACGGGTGTGAACTTGCGTATTCTATTTGCCTATTGTGAATAAGGCTATAGAATTGTGTCATGATTTTAAATTCACTGATTCTTTGCCCTTCATCACGGCTCGCGCGTAGCATTCAGGCAGATTTTTCTGCGCAACAAATACAGGCGGGTTTGCAGCAATGGATTAGCCCCAACGTACAAACTTTGACGCAGTGGTTGGATGATTTAATCACCACGGGTTTGCTTGCGGGGCAGATTGTTGAGGTGAACCCTCCCACTGCTTTAAGCGCATTTAATGAGCAATTATTGTGGGAAGAAGTCATTACGCAATCACTCAAAAAAAATGCGTTTGGGGCGTTATTTGATGTTGCCGGGTTGGCACTTTCAGCCATGGAGGCGCATCAGTATAAGGTGGCGTGGAATTTACACTTGCCGCGTGATCTTTTGGCTGAAGAGTCGCGCCAGTTTTTGCAATGGGAGCAGGCTTTTATCGCGCGTTGCACGGCTTTAAATGTGTTAGAACGCGTGCGTTATGTTGATTGGCAATTAAGTCATCTTGCAGATTGTGTAGCGGCTTTGCCAGCGCGTATTGCTTTTGCAGGGTTTGATCAAACCGCGCCGCAAGAGCAACGCTTGCGCGAGATGTTAATGGCGTATGGGGTTGAGGTGAGCCATTATGTGATTGCCAATGCGCAAGCGGCATCGGCGCAACATGTCAGTTTGCAAAATCAAGAAGCTGAGTGCCGTGCAGCAGTTGCTTGGGCAAAAGGTATGTTGGATCAAAACCCGCATTTAAAGCTTGCGATTGTCGTGCCTCAACTCAATGAGGTGAGAAATCAGTTGGCAGATTTGCTAGATGATGTGTTTTACCCAGTGAGCGTGCGCCCAAGTATGTTTGATGTGCCGCGTCATTATAATTTTTCGCTCGGTACGCCTTTAGCACAGCAATCTATGGTGCAGGCTGCGCTTAATTTATTGCGCTTAATGAGCCGTTATGCATTACAACAAGGCGATGTTTCTCATTTATTGCTATCGCCTTTTTGGTCAGCCAGTGAGCAAGAAGCCGATGCGCGTGCGCGTTTAGATGCCAAAATTCGTGCGCATTTGCCTATGCAATTTAACTTTGAAACTTTACTGACTTTTATACAAAAGCAGTATGAAGATGGCTTAGCAATTGCACGCTTAGTGGCTGATTTACAAGCGGCAAAAAAGCTGATTTCTCCTAAAAAAGCCATGCCTTCTGTTTGGGTGGCTTATTTTAATAGTCTACTAGCTGCGCTACATTGGCAGGGCGAGCGTAGCCTCAGTAGTTTAGAGTTTCAGGCTAACAATGCATGGCAAAAAGCCTTGCAGCAATTGGCAGATATGGATGTGCTTAATCAGCCGATAATGCACCAAGAAGCGGTGAGTTTATTACAAAAAATTTGCATCAATCGTGTGTTTCAGGCTGAAACTGAAGATGAACCCAGCTTGCAAATTTTAGGAGTGATGGAAGCCCTTAGTGCCCCAGTGGATGCTTTGTGGTGTATGCACATGAATGACCATATTTGGCCGCTGCCTGCAAGCCCCAACCCTTTGCTCCCTGCTTTTATTCAGCGTGCTGCTAAACTGCCCAATGCCGATAATGCAGTGCAAGCGACTTTTGCAGCAGGCATTCATCAGCGATTATTGCACTCTGCCAAAGCGATTACTTTTTCTAGTAGCTTAACGGCGGGCGATAGCCAGTTACGTGCCTCCCCGTTAATGAAAGATATTTCTCCCTCTACGGGTGAGGTGATGCTGGCAAGCACATTAGCTGAGCAATTATGTGTCACAGACCACGCTGAATTATTGATGATAAATGACCATGTTGCACCCGTTGTAGAGGCAGGTGAACACGTGCATGGCGGCACAGGTTTACTTAAAGCACAAGCCATTTGCCCCGCGTGGGCGTTTTATCAATATCGCTTAGGGGCAAAAGCCCTTAAAGCCCCAAGTAGCGGTTTAGACCAACTAGCGCGTGGCGCATTGGTGCATGATGTGCTTGAGCAATTTTGGCAGCCCAATCATCAGCATCGGCATTTTGCAGATTTACGTGACATGTCTGCACAAGACATGAGCACAGCGATAGATGAAGCAGTCAGTAACGCCTTACGTGATTTTTCAGAAAGCACCAAAGTCAGTGCCAACGTCATTGCGCTTGAGCATGAGCGGCTTGTGAAGCTGATAAGTGAGTGGCTCATGTATGAAAAAACACGTGGCGTGGGCTTTACAATCATTGCTTGTGAAGATGAAAAAAAGGTCAGTATTCGCGGTATAGAAGTCAAACTTAAAATTGACCGTATTCACGCGCTAGATAACGGCGGATGGGAGTTTGTAGATTACAAAACAGGGCAAACGCCCAAAATGGCAAATTGGGCAGAAACGCGCATCACCGAGCCACAGCTACCCATTTACGCCACTTTTTATGCAGAAGATGCCAGCAATATCGCAGGGGTGCAGTTTGGCATGGTCAAAGTGGCAGAACCCGCGTGGGTAGGCTTATCAAAAGAAAATTTTGAAACAGAATCAGACAAGCGAACACCAGCATTTATTCGCAAATTTACAGATTGGGAAGCACTGCTCACGCACTGGAAAAACAGCATAGAAACCATTGCAGAAGAAATTAAACAAGGTGAAGCCGCCATACGCTTTAACGATGAAAAAGACCTAGATTACTGCGAAGTAAAACCCATATTACGCCTGCCAGAACGGCAATTGCAGTTTGAGCGTTTGCAAGCACTAGAATATCAAGGTGCTAAAAGGTGATTGAGTTTAATCTCAAAGTGGATGAAAAAAACCGTGAACGCGCTTTGGCGCACGCTTCGTTTATTATTGAAGCACCTGCTGGTGCGGGTAAAACGGAGTTGCTGACGCAGCGCTATTTAAAGCTGTTGCAAACAGTCAATGCGCCCGAAGAAATTATTGCCATCACTTTTACCAATAAAGCTGCGGCTGAAATGCGTTTGCGTATTTTAGAGAGCTTGATTAAGGCGTCGCATCAACAAAAGCCTGCTGAACCGCATAAGCAAATCACCTACAATTTAAGTTTAAAAGCGTTGCAACACGCGCAGGCAAACGATTGGCAGTTGATTGAAAATCCCGCACGCTTACGGATTTTTACCATTGATAGTTTATGTGCGCATTTAGCACGGCAAATGCCTTTGATGAGCCGTTTTGGCGCACAGCCGCGTGTGGCAGAAGATGCTGGCGTACTTTATGCGCAAGCGGCGGATAACACATTAGCACTGCTAGAAAGTGTTCCTCATGGCGAGATAGTGAAGTCTGCCTTACGCTATGTGGATAACAATGCAGATCAGCTAAAAAGTTTGCTAATACAAATGTTAGCTAAGCGTGATCAATGGTTGCATCATGCACAATATGCGGTAAATGAAGCTGCATTACAGCAAACCTTGAGTGATTTGGTCGCGCAAGAACTTAACGCGATTGCACAAGTATGTGATGTTAGGTTGCAGTTTGATTTAATGCCTTTGGCAAGGTTTGCTGCCAGCCAATTACCTTGCGAAAACGAGATTGCGCGCTTGAGTGATTGGGATGCGACTTTGCTCACCCATGCTGAAGCCTTGCCAATGTGGCAAAGTGTGCGCGAGTTATTGCTTACAGGTGATGGCAAAATTCGGTCAGCTGTCACTAAAAACATAGGTTTTCCTGCTGATGCGCAATTTAGTGCGCAAAAAGCACAATTTAAAGCTTTTTTAATCGCGTTAGAATCGATCACAGGCTTTGCAGAAACTTTAGCTAAAACGCAACAATTGCCACACCTTGTCAATGCGCAAGCCTCATGGGGCATGATTACGACTTTATCTCAATTGCTTAAATTAGCGGTGGCTGAGTTGTGGCTAGTGTTTCAGCAAGCGGGTGAGGTGGATTTTGTAGAGATTGCCTCACGCGCTACGCAGGCACTTGCGAATGATTTTGGCGAGCCGACCGAGTTAGCCCTCAAGCTTGATTACCAGATTCAGCATTTGTTAGTGGATGAGTTTCAAGATACCAGCCCGAGCCAGATTGAATTATTGAAACAACTCACGCTGGGCTGGCAAGTGGGAGATGGTCGCACCTTGTTTGCGGTGGGCGACCCCATGCAGTCGATTTACCGTTTTCGTAAGGCGAATGTGGGCTTGTTTATTGAAGCTGCCAAACATGGCATTGGCGATGTTAAGTTAGAAAAGCTACAGCTATATCGCAATAATCGCTCCCAGCCCGCAGTGCTGAGTTGGATTAACCAAACCTTTACCAATGTTTTTCCCGCACGTGATAATGTGACGCAATCGGCTATTCATTACCGCCCATTCATTGCCACCAAACCCGTTACGCCCGATGCTGGGGTTGAAGTACATTCGGTGATTAAATTTGCGCATGAGAGCTATGATGATGCAAGTCAGCGTGAAGCTGAAGCCGTGATTAACATTATTAAGCAAACGCAACTTGCAAATGCACATCAAAAAATTGCCGTATTAGTGCGCTCTAAAAAGCATTTAACGCCTTTGGTGAGCCAACTGCGCCGCCAGCATCCAGAGATTAAATTTCAAGCCGTGGAGATTGAGGCCTTAGAAGGGCGGCAAATTGTGCAAGATTTGCTCAGCCTTACGCACGCTCTGCACCACCGCGCCGACCGTGTACATTGGCTTAGCGTGCTACGCGCACCTTGGTGCGGCTTGAGTTTGCATGATTTACACGCGCTTGCGGGACACGATTTAGAAAGCACAATTTGGACATTGATGCAAAGTAGTGCAGTGCTTGCGCGATTATCTGCCGATGGACAAGTGCGTTTGCAACACGTGCGCGATATTTTTACGGAGGCCTTTGCCAACCAAGGCCGCATGAATACAAGCCGCTGGGTACGCGGTGTGTGGCTGATGCTTAATGGCGCGTCTTGCTTGTGGGAAAAAGGCGATGTAGTGGATGTGCAAGCTTTTTTTGCGTGTTTAGATCAACTAGATCGTAGCAATCAGTTTTCACCCGAACGTATGCAAGCTGAAATCACTAAGCTTTTTGCCGCCCCTGATGCGCAAGGCGAACACTTGCAGATGATGACGATTCATAAATCTAAAGGCTTAGAATTTGATACCGTGATTTTACCTGGCTTAGGTGCAAGCACGGGTGGCAACCATCAGGATAACCCCTTATTGCTGTGGGAGGAAGTCACAATAAACGATGCAACACAGCTACTTGCCGCACCGTATATTCCTAAAGGCTTGCGAGAAAAAGCCAGCGTCAGCCCTTATGATTATTTAAAAAGCTTAGAAAATACGCGTGATAAAAATGAAGCCGCGCGAGTGCTGTATGTGGCGGCAACACGTGCTGAACGCAAACTGCATTTAGTGGGTATTGCAAACCAAAATGCAAAAGGTGAAATTAAGCCCACGGCAAATACCTATTTAGATGTGTTGTGGCCAACGGTTGGGCAGGTGTTTGAAGCGGCAGAGCAAGTGCCATTATCCGCCAATAATGTGGCAGACATTACAAGCTTTACCCCACATTTGGCTAGGCTAGAAAAGCTTACTATTCCTACAGTCTTACAGCTTGATAACCCCGCAAGTGCAAATAAACCCAATGCAACGCTCGCAAGTCATTTATATGCAAGTATTGAGGCAGATATTGGCACACTCACGCACCGCTATTTAGAGCTTATTGCCAAGCAAGGGGTAGAGGCATGGCCTATTTTACGTATTGATGCCCTAAACCCTGCGATGCAGCATTGGCTGCGTCAGCAAGGGCACACTCAAGATGTGGCGCAACAAGCGGCGCAATTGATTCAACATTGTTTAAAAACAACCTTGCAAAGTACAGATGGGCAATGGGTACTAAAACAGCGTGCAGAGGCGCAAGCAGAGTTTGCCATTACAACCTTACAAAACAATAAAGCCAAAAACTACATTATAGACCGCACGTTTATAGAAAATGGTACTCGTTGGATTATTGACTATAAAACAGTAGCGTTAGATACCATTGTTGCCGAGACCACACTCAAAGCAATTGCTGCACAATACCAAGCGCAGCTAGAAAACTATGCGCAGCTTTTTAGTGATGAACTTTTACCTATGCAAAAGGGCATTTTTTTTGTGAGTGTTGGTAAACTTGTGCTGTTAAAATAACAAATTATAAGGTGTTCAGTATCAAAACTAATTTGTGCAAAACTCGCACTATTTTTAATATTAAGGATTATATGAAAATTTTTTCAGGGCTATTTCAACGTGCCATGGCTTGGGCGAGGCTGCCTTATGCACCATGGTACTTGGGTGCTATGAGCTTTGCTGAGTCATCATTTTTCCCCATTCCACCTGATGTTATGCTTGCGCCCATGAGCTTAGCCAACCCCAGCCGTGCATGGCATTTTGCTTTAATTACTACAGTTACTTCTGTGTTAGGTGGATTGTTTGGCTATTTGATTGGTGCAACATTATTTGATGTGATAGAGCCACACTTAAAAGTGAGTAGCTATTGGGCGGCTTATCAAACCGCAGTGATTTGGTTTGAGCATTGGGGATTCTGGGCAATATTTGTAGCGGGCTTTTCACCTATTCCATATAAAGTATTCACCATTGCTGCTGGCACGCTTTCTATGGCTTTAATTCCGTTTACTTTAGCTTCTATTATTGGGCGAGGCTTACGGTTTTTTATGGTGGCAGGCTTAATGAAATTAGGCGGTGCAACAATGGAAGCTAAGTTACATCAATATGTAGATAGAATTGGTTGGGCGACGGTGATTTTGGTCGTATTGTTATTGCTAGTGTTACGTTAAATTCTCGCAATTTAACCTTGATGTTCAAGCAAAAAGTTAAGGATAGTAAAAATGATTATTCAGTATCAGCAATTACAAGGTTTTAACGCGCAAGATTTTTCTGTAGCCCTTAATAATGGCCTAAATGATTTGGAGTCGGTTTTAGGGAGTTTAGAGGTTTACTCTATCTATACCACGGTGGAAACCAATACCTATTTTGCAGGGTTTTGGGGTAGCTACAATTTTCAGATGAGTGGCAACCATTTTACAGATAATACTTCTGTCGCCACAGTGACAACTCTGAGCTTAAATAATGGCAGTACCAATATTCAATACAATGGCAATCTCACTTACAACTTTAATAATGATACCTTTGGAGGTTACTTTACTAATATCGCTTACTCTTCAAAATATGGGGTAATTTCAAGTTTTAATTTCTCGGGCGTGTTTAATGTCAATTATTTAGGAGAGTTTGCGGGAGGTACTGCTTCTAGTTATAGCCTTGTGGCGAATGGTTACAAAATGAGTTTAAATGGCACTCTTAATTTAAATGCGAATGAAGACATTACCTCTGGCACTATTCGTAGTTTTTCACTTGCGGATAGTTTTGGGCATAAATTGACAGTCAGTGGTGTTTCAATCAATTACACCACGTTTGATAGTTTAACTGATCCGTTAAAAGGGAATGTTAATTTTATGGGGTTGTATAACTTTTTATTGCAACCAGCAAACCTAGCAGGTAACGATACGATTATTGCTGATGACTTAGCAAATAGCCTGAGTGGTGGCGCGGGTAATGATAATTTAGTTTCTGCGGGTGGAGATGATACTTTAAATGGCGGTGCTGGCAATGATACGCTGAGTGGAGGGCTGGGCGCAGATAGCATGACAGGCGGGTCAGGGAATGACATTTATGGTGTGAATGAAATCGGCGATATTGTAGTGGAGGGTAATGCAGGTGGTGTTGATTTAATCAAGTCTAGTATCAGCTTTAGCTTATTAGATACCGATGGGATAGGTGAAAATGGCGGCAATGTAGAAAACCTTACCTTATTAGGCACGGCGATTGATGGCATAGGCAATGCACGTGCTAATATCATTACAGGTAACGCAAATGCTAACCAATTGATCGGAAATGAAGGTAATGACACTCTTTATGGTGGTGTGGGCAATGATACGCTTGATGGAGGCCTAGGTAATGACAGCCTCAATGGTGGAAAAGGGGATGATTTGTACATTGTTAACGCTAGCAAAGATATCGTGATTGAAGCCTTTACTAATACGCAAGGCGGGGGTATTGATATGGTGCAATCAAGTGTCACCTACATCTTAGGGGCTAATGTAGATCACCTTATTTTAACGGGTGATGCTGCTATTAACGGCACAGGTAATCAACTTGCAAATCTCATCATAGGAAATAGCAATCAAAATGTACTCAATGGTAGCTTAGGTGCAGACACACTTAAAGGCGGTGCTGGTGATGATACTTACGTGGTTGATCATCGTTTAGATGTGATTGATGAGGAAGCTAATTTAGACACGGGTGACACCGTTAAATACACGGTCAATGCAAGTGCAACATTACTCAGTACTTTAACCATTGGCAGTCTAAACACTGATGCCGTGCGGCTAACAGCAACAAGCAATGCTAGCCTAAATTTAACGCAAATAGAGCATTTAACGGTAATAGGCACTGGTAAATATAATTTAGTAGGTAGCAGTGCAGATAATGCCTTAACAGGCAATGCGGCAAAAAACAACATTGAAGGCGGCGCAGGGCATGATTCGCTTATTGGTGGTTTAGGTGTTGATACATTAAATGGCAGCGATGATGATGATGTTTACATCATCAAAACATCAGCCGAGCATACCGCCGCTGAGTTTATTGATAGTGGCGCAAGTACCTATGATATGGTGGTGTTTTCCTCAAAAACCGCTGGGGAAACACTCACTTTATTTGCGGGAGATACAGGCATAGAAAACATTATTATTGGCACAGTAGGCGCAGGCTCAACCAACACTTCAGGCACAACAGCCCTTAATATCAATGCGGCTACAGTAGGGCAAGCAAGCTTGCGTGATGGTATCAATGGGCTTTTGATTCGTGGTAATGATGGCAATAATGTGATTACAGGCACTGCATTTGACGACAACATTAACACAGGGCTTGGTAGCAATACGGTTAATGGTGGTGCTGGCAATGATTATTTATATGGCGATGCGGGTAAAGATGTACTCAATGGTGGCGAAGGCAATGATTTTATTGGCGGTGGCAGTGGTAATGACACCCTCGTTGGCGGTAATGGAAATGATACGCTTATCGGTGGTGATGGTAACGACAAACTCGTAGGTGGTGCAGGAGCTGACGTGTTTCAGTTTGGCTCACCCATGCTCAATGCACTGAGCAATCAAGATGTCATCACTGATTTTTCATCCACTCAAGATAGTATTTACTTGTATAGAGCTATTTTTACCGCCTTAGTGGGCGATGTGCTGAGTAGCGAAGATTTTGTGAGTGGTGCAGGTGCAGTCGCTTTAGATGCTAGTGATTATATTATTTATAACACCAGCACAGGCGCACTCTATTACGATGCCGATGGCAATGGCGCAGGTATTGCAATTCAGTTTGCAACACTCACCAGCAAACCGACTTTAACTGCTGCAGATATTCATATTTGGGGGTAGCTGCTTGTATTGATTACATTAGAGTATGTAATCAATACTAAATAAACTCTTTTAACAGTGCCCTCACAAAATCAGCACGAAGGCTAATCGCTTCTAGCCCAACTGTTACTCTTAGCTTATCAGGTCCATTCATGCGGCAACGTTTATCGCGCTGCAATAAGTGAATCAGTTTCAGCGGGTCAATATCTGCTTTAGGGTTAAATTGTAATTGAATCGCGTCGCTACTGGCATCAATTTTAACGATACCAATTGCCTTGGCGGCAATACGAAGTCGGTGGCAGGCAATGAGTGCCTCGCCTTGTTCTGGCAAAAGTCCAAAGCGGTCAATCAGCTCTTCTTGCAAATTATCTAGGTCGTCATCTTCAACGCAGTTTGCGAGGCGTTTATAAATCACTAAACGTTCATGTACGTCTGGGCAGTAAGCGTTAGTGAGCAGTGCGGGTGTGTGCAAATTAATTTCAGTCGTCACACCTAGTGGTGCATTCAAATCGGGTTCTTTGCCAGCTTTCAGTTGCTTCACGGCGTGGTTTAGCATATCAGAATATAAATGGAAGCCGATTTCTTGCATTTCACCACTTTGGCTGTCGCCTAACAATTCACCCGCACCACGAATTTCTAAATCGTGCATAGCAAGGTGAAAGCCTGCGCCTAGGTCTTCCATCAGTTGAATGGCGTCTAACCTTTTTTGCGCTTGCACAGTAATTTTACGGTCTGGGTCTGTGAGCAAGTACGCATAAGCTTGGTGATGCGAGCGACCCACACGACCGCGCAACTGGTGCATTTGTGCCAACCCAAACATATCGGCTTTATTTAGAATAATGGTGTTAGCGGTGGGTACGTCAATGCCAGTTTCAATAATCGTCGTACAGAGTAAAAGGTTATAACGCTGATTATAAAAGTCACGCATCACATGCTCTAGCTCGCGCTCGCGTAGTTGCCCATGCGCTACGGCAATGCGTGCATCTGGCAAAATACGCTCTAACTTCTCACGCATTGAATGAATAGTATCGACTTCATTGTGTAAGAAATAAACCTGACCGCCGCGTTTAAATTCACGCATCGCCGCTTCGCGGATAATGCCTTCAGAATAATCGGTATGAAAGGTTTTAATGCTCAGGCGTTTTTGCGGCGGCGTGGTGATAATGGAAAACTCCCGCAAACCTTCCATCGCCATGCTCAGCGTACGTGGGATAGGCGTTGCCGTTAGTGTAAGAATATCCACTTCGGCGCGTAAGGCTTTAAGTTGCTCTTTTTGGCGCACGCCAAAGCGGTGCTCTTCATCCAGCACCACTAAGCCTAGATTTTTAAACTTCACGTCTTTTTGAATCAAGCGGTGCGTGCCGATAATAATATCAATCTGTCCAGCCTCTAAACCTGCCAATGCTTCTTTTTGCTCTTTGGCGGTTCTAAAACGCGAGATTTCGGCAATTTTAATCGGCCATTCAGCAAAACGGTCTTTGAAATTATTGTAATGTTGTTCAGCTAATAGCGTGGTAGGCACCAAAACTGCCACTTGCCTACCGCCCATCACTGCAACAAATGCAGCACGCAATGCGACCTCAGTTTTACCAAAGCCAACATCGCCGCAAACCAACCTGTCCATCGGGCGGCCTGATTTCATGTCTTTAATCACATTTTCAATCGCTTCCAATTGGTCTGGAGTTTCTTCAAACGGAAAGCCTTCACAGAAGGTCTCATAATCGTGCAAACTTAGGGTAAACGCATGACCTTTGCGCGAGGCGCGTTGGGCATAGAGATTAAGCAATTCCGCCGCAGTATCGCGGATTTGTTTCAGGGCTTTTTTCTTCGCTTTTTCCCAGTTCCCGCTACCAAGTCGATGGAGCGGAGCCGATTCTGGCGGGCCGCCTGAGTAACGCGAGATTAAGAATAATTGCGAAACTGGCACATAAAGCTTGTCATCACCAAAGTATTCCAGCAATAAAAATTCGGTTTCGCCTTCACCAAAATCTAAATTCACCAAGCCTTTGTAGCGCCCCACGCCATGCTGTTCATGCACCACAGGGTCATCCATGCGTAGCTCAGAAAGGTCTTTAAGCATACCTTCGGTGCTGCGCGCTTTTTCTTTCTCACGACGGCGTTGCTGACGCACGGTGGCGGCGTAGAGTTCTGCCTCAGTAATAATGGCAAACTCTGCATTGAACCCATGATGCAGTGGCGCAACGCCCAGCATTATTTTTTCTTTTGCATTAACAAACTCAGCCCAAGTTTCAATTAAGGCAGGTTTTAAACCATGCTCGGCGAATAGTTGTGAAATGGTTTCGCGGCGACCTAAACTTTCGGCGGCGATTAAAATGCGTCCTGAATAATCTGCAATAAACTGCTGTAATTTGTGCAAAGGCTGTTCAGTGCGGCGTTCAATATCTAAAGCTGGCAAGCCTGTGATTTTGCTATTTACCGTGAGCGAGATACGTGTAAAGGCATGGGAGCTACTGAAAAAATCTTCGGTTTTAATCAGTAACTTTTCGGGCGTTAATAATGGACGTTCAGCATCATGCGCCAAGGTGCGATAACGCGATTGCGCCTCGCGCCAAAACTGCTGGGCACTATGATCCAAATCGCCATGCAAGCAAAGCAGGCAATTGCTAGGCAGGTAATCCAAAAACGTGGCAGTTTGTTCAAAAAATAAAGGTAAATACCACTCTATGCCGCCAGAAGCGATGCCTTTACTCACATCTTTATAAATTTTTGCGCGTTGCGGATCGCCTTCAAAAGCCTCGCGAAATTGCCCGCGAAACAGCGCAATGCCAGCTTCATCTAGCGGAAATTCGCGCGCAGGCAAGAGCCGAATTTCTGGCACGGGGTAAAGGCTGCGTTGCGTATCCACATCAAAGGTGCGGATGGTTTCAATTTCATTATCAAATAAATCAATGCGATAAGGCAGGGCAGAACCCATAGGAAATAAATCGACCAACCCGCCACGCACGCTAAACTCACCGTGGCTGATGACTTGTGTCACATGGTGATAACCCGCCTCTGCACATTGCAAACGCAAAGCTTCAACATCTAGCGTTTGACCTTTCTTCAGCATAAAAGTATTCGCACTTAAATAAGCTTTAGGGCTTAGGCGAATGAGCGCGGTAGAAAGCGGCACAATAATCACATCGCAAACATTTTGTGCAATATGGTAAAGCGTGGTTAAACGCTCAGAAATTAAATCAGGATGCGGCGAAAATTGGTCATAAGGCAGCGTTTCCCAATCTGGGAGCAAATGTACGCTTAAACTTGGGGCAAAGTAAGGAATTTCTTCCAGCAAACGCTGCGCATCAAACGCATTCGCCGTGACAATGACCAAAGGCTGTTTACTCGCTTTAAGCTTTAACGCCAACTCAGCCAGCGCTAAACCATCCTCCCCATTGATAGCAAGCTCAACACGGCTAGTTTGTCCTGATTTTGGAATAAGCAGCGAAGTCTGCGACATGAAGGAGTTTAATGAGTTTTTGAAAGGCTAGATTATAGCGGTTGTACCAGCATTTAGATAAAAAAAGCGAGCTGATGCGAATGTTTATGTTTATACGTTTTTCCACGTTAAAAAGACTCTGCAATCGAATTCAAGTTGGTGATATTCTGGTTCCATATATTGGCATAGCTGGTAAAACGCTTTGTCATGGATGCGTTCTTTTAAGTGAGCGAGCTCATGCACCACAATCATGCGTAAAAACTCGGGTGGCGTTTCTTTAAAAAATGCTGAAATACGAATTTCTTTTTTAGCTTTTAATTTGCCACCTTGGATGCGTGAAATGGCGGTATTTAACCCCAATGCGTGGTGAGAAATACTTAGTTTGCTATCAAAATGCACTTTATCTAACACTGGCGCATTGCGCAAAAATGCCTGCTTAATTTCGTTGCAATACGCATACAAAGCTTTATCGGTTTGCACCTGATGTATTTGCGAATAACGCTCCGCAATATAATTGCCCAATTTATTTTGCGCTTGCAATTGCTGTATTTGGTGCTGTAGGTGAAGCGGGTAGTGTTGTAGGTATTTAAGGGTTGTCATTAACTCAGATGCTAGTTACTTAATCACACGATGCTTTAACGCAGGTAAGCTATTGCGTAAACTTGCTTGGTATTTGGGGTTATAGGTCGCGATGACAACCCCAGAGCCGCGTGGCAGTCTGTCTAACACTACGCCCCACGGGTCAACAATCATGCTATTCCCATGGGTCTCACGCCCTGAAAGATGATAGCCACCTTGGGCAGAGGCGACTACATAACTTAAGTTTTCAATGGCACGTGCGCGTATTAAGCTTTCCCAGTGCGCTTTGCCTGTGGTGTCAGTAAAGGCTGAGGGTACAACAATCATATTCACTTCACCCATAGCACGGTAAAGCTCTGGAAAGCGCAAATCATAACAAATAGATAAACCAATTTTACCAAATGGGGTTTCAACTACTTTAACGCTATCGCCAGACTCTATGGTGTTTTCTTCGTGGTAGTGTTCGTTGCCTAAATCTAAGCCAAATAAATGAATTTTGTCATAGCGAGCAGCTAGTTTACCTTTGTCGTTATAAACCAAGCAGCTGTTGCGTACCTTGTTTGGGTAGTTACTTACCAGTGGTACTGAGCCACCAATAAGCCAAATTTTATGTTTTTTGGCTGTGGTACTTAAGAAATCTTGAATTTGCCCCGTACCTTCTTTTTCGCGTACGGCTACTTTGTCAGTTTCTTTCAACCCCATAATGGCAAAGTACTCAGGTAGCACCACCAGTTTTGCACCTTGATTCACGGCTACTTCAATCAGACGTTCAGCTTCACTTAAGTTTGCGCTTACCTGCGGCCCTGAGGCCATTTGAATGGCTGCAATCTTCACAATGTCTTGATTGACATCTTGTGCGCTTAGTTTTGCTTTAGTGGTTTTTAAACGTGAGGTAATCGCCATAATTTTTCCAAATAAAATTTAGTCAAGTGGTGAGCTAGGTACTGGTTTATTTTCGTTATTAGATTTAACTTCTTGTGGGTTATCCCATGTGCCAATGATTTCATATTCACTAGAGGCAATTTTATTGAGTGGGTCTTTCAGTATTTTTTGCGCTAAAAATGCCACTGCGCCTGCTAATGGCCCACCTGCTAGTGCAGCAAGCGAGAGCGTATCGCTCACTCTAGGGAATACTTTTACATATAAATGTTGTGTTTCTTTTTGCAAATCGGTTTCACCTTTAATGGTGACTTCTGCTGCAGGACCCGACATTGCAAAGTTATCGCTACTCATTACGCCATGGTTGATTTTAACGGTTGCATTGATTTTGTCAAAAGCAAAACCATTGCTAAATAAATCTCTAAAATCTAGCGTCAGCCGACGCGGTAAGCTTTGTAAGCTGAGTAAACCAAGCAGGCGACCAACGCCAGGTTGCACTTGTAGAATTTGCCCTTTGGCAATTTCAAACTGTAACTCACCATTGAGTCGCGAGGTATCAAATTGATGTGGGCTGCCAGGCCAGTGTAGTATTCCTGTGAGGTCACCTGTACCATCTTTGATGGTTTCCGCATAACCAAAGCGTTTTAATGCTTTACCTAAGTCTTTGATGCTCCATGTAATGTTAAGGTAGGTACTGGGATTTTTGGCCCAGTTGTTCCATTGCCCTTCAGCATTTAGGCTGCTATCAGCAGTGCTGAGTTTAAGTTTTTGAATATTCCAGTTATTGTTTTGAGGGTCAGCATTCAGTTCTAGCGTCCCCAAGTTTTTCTTATTGAACGTAAAGTTTTCAATTACAACATCTAGTGCAGGGTAGTCTTGCTCTAGCTGTGTGAAATGGGTTAGGGTGATGTTGTCAACATTATTTGAAAGCTTATGTGGCGCATCTTCAGGAATAATGAAGTTACTTAACCTTGCAATCAGCTTGCCATTGTGTTGATTTAACCATTGTATATCCCCTGTAATTTCACGGCTTTGTATGTTGGCTTGTACGCCTTCTAACGCAGGCTTGCTATTGAGTGTGAGTTGGTTTAAACGGCGGTCAAAAATATCTAGTGCATTAATTTTAAGTGCAACTTTATGCAAAGGTAGGGCGACTTGCGTATGCGATGCATCTGATATGTCATTCCAAACAGTGCGCCATGCATCGCCATCTAAGTAGTCTAATTGCCCTGTGATTTGTATTCCTTTGGCATTGCTTGGGCTCGTGCTACTTAAAGCTTGGTTAATCGCGACATTGGCATAGTCTAACTGAAACTTTCCATTTTGCATGGTGCGTACAATTTTGGCGTTGATTTTGTTATCAAGGCTGATACTTAAGGTGTCGTGCATCGCATCTTGGTTTTTATCAACACGCAGATTAAATGGCTGTGTTACAGATTTATTGAGCGGGATAGGTAAGCGTGATGTGATGCCATTTAAATTAGACCGAATGGCAACATTAACGCGCGGTTTTTGAATACTAATATCTCCCACCCAATCTGCACTACCGCTTATATACTGCGTTACTTTGGCTAAGTTTTGTTGCTTAAATAGCTGTTGAATGCTTTCATTGCTGAGTTTTCCTTGTGCTAATACACGAATGCTTTTGTTTTCACTAGAGGCTAAGTTGAAGCTAAGCGGTGAGCCAAATGCTGTTGCTTTGATGTTTTTTGCCGTTAAACTACTTTCAGTAAATGCTAGTGTACCGTTGATTTGACTAAGGGTTGGAATACTTTCGCTTTGCATTTTGCCGTTGCTAATTTGGTATAAGCCTTTGTATTTTGCCGCTTCTAAATCTTGCATGGGGATTGACAGACCGAGATTAAGTTTACCAGTACCACTAGTGATTAAATCTTCAGTAAATCCTTGCGTTACTTCTACCACAGGGCTTTTATTCACAAAATGAATTCCCGAATTTACAGGACCTATTACCTCTGAATCAATGTTGAGAATAGGGTAGTCGGCATCTAGTTGCGCAATGGTTGTTTTGCTTTTAATGATTTTGTTACCCACAATATTGCCAGTGTGGGCATTGAGTTCCATTCTTTTGCCTTCAAATAGCAGATTAATGCCAAGTTTATCAATCACAGGCCAGCCAGTGCCATATTCTAAAAGTGCATCACTGACCTTGGCGGTGACTCTAAATAAACCAAGCTTTGGGTCTAAGTTATTTTTGCTATCTACATAAGGAAAGTCAGCCAAACGACCTTTAACGGTGAGGTTAATGTCTTCAGCTGTTCCCGCTAAAATAGAAGTGTCTAACCAGTGCAAAGTGGTTTCGCCCAGCATGATGGGGTAATAGAAGGGCGCATATTTAGCGTTACCATTACCAAATTGACCAGTTAAATCTAAATGACCACCTTTAATGCCATCCATCAAGTAGCGTGCGTTAATTGAGCCTGAAAGATGTGTGTTGCGGATATTGAGCTGATGCACATCAATGGTGGTGATATTTTTGTTGGTGACCCAAGTGATTTTTCCACTCAGCTGGTCAGCGGGAATTGACCAGCGTAAGATGTCTTTAAAGTCCAATTTGGCGTTTTGTGCATTGAGTTGCAGTTGCCCTTGTTTGATATTTGCTTGTAGGTGACCTGATAAGTTAGTAAATCCAGGCGTTTTTTCATACGCTTGTAGGCTTAGTTGGTTAAAGTCAGCCTCAACTTCGTAATCAGTGGTGATGTCATGTTGCGCTTTCCAGTGCGCATCAATGTGATTGAGCGTGCCAGAAGCCGCCATGCCAGTGATTCTATTTAAAACAGCATCAGGTAAGGGGAGTTGTACTAGATAGGGCTGTAGCGCACTTAAATTAAGCTGAGCAAGGTTTAAATTCAATGATTTTTCACCTGCGAGGGTTTGCGTGTAGTTGGCATTTGCATTATGTAAATTAAAGCCTGTATTGCTTGCCAAGTTTAGATTTTCAACTTGCAGGCTATACCAAGGTTGATTGCTTGGGGTATTTTGACTGGCAATGCTAAAAAGATGATTTTTATTGAGGTTTTCCCAAGAAATTTTTCCAGAAAGTGAATTTAACACCAGTGGGTTGGCATTTGAGGGGAGTTGTAATTGACTGTTTTTTAAGGAAACATCACTGCTAATGGCTTGAATTTGATGATTTGAAAATGTCAAATTTACATCAGCACTGCCAGTGCCCGATTGCAAATCAACTTGATGCATCAAGCTTGCGTAATCCACCCATGGCTTAAAAGCAATTAAATTAGCATTTTTAATCTGTAGTTTAAAATTACCGTGCCATTTTTCTGTATGGCTAATGTCGTCACCATAAAAACTACCCGCAAGTTGAATCGGATTTAATGTACCTACAGACGGCGTTGCACTAATGATTACGCTATGGTTTTTAACAAGACTACGCCAAGCGGGAGTAAACACTTCAATGTTAAGTTTTTCTAAGGCTAAACTAGGTGCGCTGCGTTTTTCATCTAGCCAAATAACTTTGGCATTGCTGATTTCAAACTTATTTTGTCGCAATAACCAATTGGCAAGTTCAGGGTTTGATTTTCCAGACATGCTCATGCCTGCGACAAAAATTTCATCGTTAGGCATACGGCGGATGGTAAGCTCTGGTGCACGAATGACTAGCTCAGCTAGATGTGGTTCTAGCAATGGAATGCTTAGCCAAGAGAGTGCAACGCTCGTGTTGCTTAATTGTAATGCGGGTCTATTTTCAGCGTCAAAAAGCGTAATGTTACTGAGTGATAAATGTGGGTTGATTCCCTGCCAGTTTGCCTTAATATCACCAATCATCACTTTTTGGTGTAGGGTTTTGCTTGCGTAAATTGCAATGTTGTTTTTGTGCTGATTCACATTAGGCATTAGCCAAAAATGCAAGACAAGCGCGGTAATCATGAACACAAAAAGCACGATGCCAATCAGCCAAAACGCTACGCGGTAAATCAAAAGCAGGGATTTTTTAATCATTGATGGGTGATGTGCTTGTGCTAGTGTAAATTATTGGCTTTTGAAGTGCTTATTTTACTGCAAATCACTCATTACGAGTGATTTGCAAGGTATTGCTGAGTAAAATTAAGTTAATCATTTAAAATAACGCCTTTGTTTGTTTTTAGACGACAACCCTCTCTATTTTTTATTATTGGTTTCCTTTTGATTCAATTTAAACAACTCACGCTCACGCGTGGCATTAAAATTTTGATTGAAGGCGCATCTTTGCAACTGCATCCAGGGCATAAAGTCGGCTTAACTGGGGCGAATGGCGCAGGTAAGTCATCGCTATTTGCGATGTTTCGTGGCGAACTTCAACCTGAAAAAGGCGATTTTGAGATGCCTGCGAGTTGGGTGGTGGCGCATGTTGCGCAAGAAACGCCCGCTTTGCCTATTCCCGCCATTGAGTTTGTGTTAGATGGCGATGTGGAACTGCGCGAAATTGAAGCTGCACTTGCAAAAGCTGAGGCGAATCACCAAGGTGAGCTTATTGGTGAACTGCATCACCGCTTAACTGACATTGATGGCTATAGTGCCAAAGCGCGTGCGGCAGAGTTACTCAATGGTTTGGGTTTTAGTCAGGCGAATTTGCAACAGCCTGTTTCTACCTTTTCAGGCGGTTGGCGTGTACGGCTAAACTTAGCTCGCGCCTTGATGTGCCGATCCGATTTATTGTTGCTAGATGAGCCCACCAACCACTTAGATTTAGATGCCGTGATTTGGCTAGAAGGGTGGCTGCAAAGTTATCGAGGTACTTTGCTACTGATTTCACACGATAGAGATTTTTTAGATGCGATTGTGAACCATATTGCACATATTGAGCAGCAAACGCTTACGCTTTATAAAGGCGGCTATTCAGATTTTGAGCGGCAACGTGCTGAAAAGCTTGCATTACAACAAGCAATGTTTGAAAAACAACAGCGTAAGGTTTCACATTTACAAAGCTATATAGACCGCTTTCGTGTGCAAGCCACCAAAGCGCGCCAAGCGCAAAGCCGCATTAAAGCACTAGAGCGCATGGAGATGATTTCTGCCGCACATGTGGATTCGCAAATTAGCTTTGAGTTTAGAGCACCCATCGCGGCACCTGACCCCTTGTTGGTGTTAGACGATATGTGTGTTGGTTATGGTGATAAGCCCTTGATTAGTCATATAGAACTTGCCATTCGCCCCAATGAGCGCATAGGCTTGCTGGGTAAAAACGGTGCTGGTAAAACTACGCTTATTAAGTTGTTGGCGCGTGAGCTAGCCGCCCAAAGCGGCAAGCGCGTAGAAGGCAAAGATTTAAACATTGGTTATTTTGCGCAACATCAACTTGAGCAATTACGTCCTGAAGAATCACCTCTGCAACACATGATGAAGCTTGATTCTCTAACTCGTGAGCAAGAGCATTTGAACTATTTAGGCGGTTTTGATTTTAAAGGTGATATGGCACGTGCACCTTGTGCGAACTTCTCAGGTGGTGAAAAATCACGCTTAGCCTTGGCTTTGCTCATTTGGACGCGCCCGAATTTGCTACTGCTAGATGAACCCACCAACCATTTGGATTTAGAAATGCGTCATGCCTTAACGCTTGCTCTGCAAGATTTTGAAGGTGGTGTGATTTTGGTTTCACATGATAGAGCTTTGCTACGCGCCACTTGCGACCAGTTTATATTAGTTGCTGATGGTAAGGCGCAGCCGTTTGATGGCGATTTAGAAGACTACAGCCAATGGCTCAATGTGCAACGTCAAAAA
>JABFSF010000014.1 GCA_013140755.1 Methylotenera sp.
ATCTAGCACGAAATTAGTATCACACACGGCCGCATTGTTTGGGATGAGCGTGCTAGCCAAAGTGGGGTTAATGGGCTCAGTGCCTATAATAGAGGTGCCTACAGGCATGATGCGTTTATTCAAACGCGGTGCGAGTTTGGGCGATATTTCAGGTAGATACATATTGCCTGCTAACACCACAAACTTGGCTTTTACCGTGCCCTTTTCGGTGTGGAGTACAGCAGTATCGCCTTGTTGCATTGCGGTAACCGCGGAGTTTGTAAAAATCTGCACACCTAGGCTTGCAGCTCCTTTTGCTAAACCTAAGCAGTAGTTGAGCGGGTGAATATGACCACCGTTTGGGTCGTAATAACCACTGTGGTAGCGTGGGCTGTTAATCCATGTTGTTATTTCATCTGGTGTAATACGTTTTACCTCATACGCATAGCGTTGTGCCATGTCATCAAGCCAAGCATTGAGCTTATTGGTTTTATTGGCATTGACCGTGACGCCCATAAACCCTGCTGTTAAATCGCATTGAATTTCAAAGCGTTTAACTCTTTCATGCACTAAGCTCAAAGCCTCTAGTGACATACTCCATATTTGTTTGGCGGCCTCTATACCCAGTGCTTTTTCAATCACGTCTTGATCGCAAGCTAAGCCTGCAATCAGTTGCCCACCATTGCGACCACTTGCACCAAAGCCGATATGGTGCGCCTCTAGTATCACTACTTTATATCCACGGTCTGCCAATTCAATTGCGGCAGATAATCCCGCAAAGCCGCCCCCCACCACACATACATCGGTATCAATATTATCTTCAAGTGTTGGGTAATTTAGTGTTTGATTGGCACTTGCAACGTAATAGGAATTTTGAGTCAGTTTAAGTTCGCTAGCAGTATTCATCAGTGATTTCCCCTCTTTACAAGTGCAATACTAACAAATCTATTGTTAAAGGTAGTGATATTTAGTGTTTTAGACAGAAGTAGGCATAGTAGCTAATTGCTTCATCCAATTAAATACGATATTTGAAAATGGTGTTCTTGGTTCCAAATTTGATCGCATTAACCATAGCCTAGATCGCGGCTCTTCAGGGATTTGCGATAGTCGCTTCACTTGCCCGTCTTTGAGTGCTTGAAATGCTAAGGCATGTGATACAAAACCAATCCCTAACTCTCGGATTACGGCCTCAAGCAATAGGCGGCTGTCATCAATGGTTGCGCCACGCGTGATGCGTAAATTTTTGATATCGTCGCCTAGTGATTTACTGTACCAAACAGGTTCACTTTCAAGTAGTAAAATAGGCGCACTTTCTAATATCTTAGGATATGAATGATGTTGAATACGTTGTGCTATTTGTGAGCCGCAAATAGCAATTGTATAATCTTCAAACAACGCGACACACTCAATATTGGCATTGTAAATTGGTCGTCTAGAGATGATTAAATCTACATCAATGCGATCTATTTCACGGACTTCTTTCTCGGTCATCAACCACACTTCAATGTTGGGATAAGTTAACTTAAGTAGCCCCAACTGTGGTGTCAGCCAGCCATGTGCAAAGTCTGCTGGACAAGCAATAATCACAGACGCTTTATTCTTATAAGGCTCTATTCTCATAAGGCCTGAGGCAAGTTTTTCTAATGAATCTTTTACTGTTTCGTGTAATAATTCACCTGCAGCAGTCAGCCCAACTCCCTTGCCATGACGAAAAAAAAGACGTTGCCCCATCCACTCCTCAAGCTTGAGTAATTGCTGGCTAATTGCTGATTGTGTGAGCGATAGCTCTTCAGCTGCTTTTGAGAAATTTCCCAACCTAGCGGCTGCATCAAATGTAATTAAATATTTAAAAGGGGGAAGTTTATTTATCATTAGACTCAAAGAAATTTTGCTTGATGGTATTAAAAAAAATAATACCATATCAAGTACAACTAATTGTATTGTCGTGATAAAAATGACACGATAAACATACATTATTAAAGGGGATTATTTTGACCATGCAAGAGAGTACAGGGGATAGCGCAATGATGCGTCAGCATCAAAAAGGATATGAGCGAGAAAACACTTTCGCGGGTGTGCTTTCGTTTATGCGGCGGCAATATACCAAAAATTTACAAGGGGTTGACGTTGCTGTTTCTGGTATTCCACTTGATATTGCGACTTCGTTTAGAAGTGGTGCGCGTATGGGGCCTGCAGCAGTGCGTGCGGCATCAGTGCAGATGAATGAATTTATTCATCCATGGGGTTTTGGGCCGTGCGATAGGCTGGCAGTGATTGATTACGGTGACTGCTGGCTAGACGCACATAATCCACACACTATCTTTTCATCCATCTATAATCATGCTAAAACCATACTTAAATCAAACGCACAAATGCTCACTTTAGGAGGTGACCACTACATCACCTACCCGCTTTTAAAAGCACATGCGGAAAAATTTGGTGCGCCATTGTCACTGATTCATTTTGATGCCCATTGTGATACATGGGCTGATGATGAGCCAAACTCTCTTAACCACGGCACAATGTTTTATAAAGCGATTAAAGATGGCTTGATAGACCCTGCGACCTCGGTTCAAATTGGTATTCGTACTTGGAATGAGGATTTTATGGGAATCAATATTCTTGGTGCAGAATGGGTACATGAACATGGGGTAAATGCGGTTGCACAAAAAGTGCATGAAATCATTGGCACAAGACAAGCTTATTTAACTTTTGATATTGATTGCTTAGACCCCGCCTTTGCCCCTGGCACAGGTACACCAGTAGCTGGTGGTTTAAGTTCAGCGCAGGCTTTGGCTATTTTACGCAAATTTGTAGGGCTCAATATTGTTGGGATGGACGTTGTGGAAGTTGCCCCAGCCTATGATCACAGTGAAATTACCGCCTTAAGTGCTGCGCAAATTGCAGCAGAAATGCTGTGTTTAATGAGCGAGCAACGGAAGCTTTAACTTAAATGGGGTGATATTTTATAGACTACTTTTTTGAAAGGAATCAAAATGCTTTTAGATCCAATGAAGAAAAACTGGGTGATTTTCATGGCAGGTGTTGCGGCATTAAGTTGTGCATCACCTTTTGCTTATGCAGGTTCAGAGAAGGTGTTAAATATCTACAATTGGGCCGAATATATTGGTGAAGATACTATCAAAAATTTTGAGGCTGAAACAGGTTATGACATTATCGTACCATCCTCTGACTTTGGTCGTTTAATGATTGACGGCGGTAAAGTGCAAAAGCTAGATAGAAAAAAACTCACTAACTGGGGTAATCTTAACCCAGCCGTGATGAAACAAATGGCAAAGCTTGACCCCAATAATCAATATATGGTGCCTTGGCTGGGCGGCTCTGTGAGTGTTGGATATAATGTTGATAAAGTAAAGCTAGCATTAGGTGCTATGCCCATACCAGCCAATCCTTTTGAATTGGTGTTCAACCCAAAATATACAAGCAAACTTAAAAGCTGCGGCATTTCGATGTTAGATAGTGCGAGTGATGTATTTCCATCAGCACTGATTTATATCAATCGCCCTGCTTTTAGTAATAAAGCGACCGACTATAATGACGCTTCAGTGATGTTACAAAGCGTTCGTAAAGACATTAAGCTGTTTAGCTACAATGGATATATTTCAGATTTAAGTGCGGGAAATTTATGTGTAGCACTTGGCTATGGTAGTGACTTTAATAACGCTAGGCAGCAAGCCAAAATAGCAGGCAATGGGGTTAAGATAGAAGCACCTTTACCACCCAATGGTATGCAGTTTGGATTTGAGTCTATGATGATTCCTGTTGATGCGCCACATGCTGAAAATGCTTTATTGTGGATTAACTATATTTTACGTCCACAAGTTCAAGCAGAAATTACCAATCGCGTCATGTTTACCAGCCCTAATTTAGCCGCTCGTAAATATATTAACCCTGATGTATTGGCAAACAAAATTGCGTTTCCACCAGATGATTACCTGAGTAGCAAAGCACAATTCTATGCGCTAAGAGATAATGCAACGCGTAGATTGATGACTCGAATGTTTACCAAATTTAAATCTGGGTTGTAAAAATCTGGTCGTGGCATAATGAATTTAGAGTGCCACGACCAAGTATCTATAATTTATCAAGCCCAATAAAAAAGACGCCGAAGCGTCTTTTTTATTGGGCTTGATAAAACATTACCAAGTACGTTTAACGTAAAACCAAACGGTTTCTTGATTAGTATCTCTACCATCGCTTGTGACGTAGAATGCTTCATTTTTCACATCAAATGTGTCGGTGTAGTAAGCACCTGCATTAAAGCCTTCAATTGGTTTGCCTGCGCTTGGCAAGCTGAAGTCGCGGTTTAAACCAATCGCAAAGTCACCTTGAGAGCCAGTTAAGTTAGGTGTGTGTTGGTAGCCCACTTTGGTCATCAATTTTAAGCCACCAATAGGCAAGTTGTAGTTCATTTTCAACTCATGATATTCTGCGCCATCGGTATCTCTTTTACCATCTTTGGTACCATCTTTTGCTGCACCGTAGTAATCGGTAAGTACGCGGTAGTAAGTATAAGTGAAGTAACTATAACTTAAGCCGATAGATGCTTCAAATGAATCTTGTTTTCTACCCACATCACCTGCACTAAATGAATTTTCACGGTCTGGATAGTAGTAGTAATTACCCATCACATTGATGCCTAAGCCATTTTCAAACGTTTTGGCATAGCCTGCATACCAGTCAGTTTCAAGTTTGTTACCACCTGAAAAACCATCACCATGTCCAGTGAAGTTTTTGTCAATGTTAGACCACCAAGTACCTGCATAGAAACCACTGCTGTGTGCATAATCAATGCCGCCTTGTAAGGCTGGACCATCGCTTAGTGCAACACCACGAAACATATATTGGCTATACAAGCCTAAATTAAAGGTGACAGAGTGCGGCGAAGCTGGTTCTGCTGGCGCAGCTGCAACGGCTGGCTCTGCAGGAGCTTCATCTGCATAAACTAAAGTGCTGCCTAATAAAATAGGCATTGCCAAAAGCGCACTTAATACATGGTGTTTAAGTAAAGGGTTTGTTGTTTTCATCGTGTTGACCTATCAAAAAAAATAAAAGTAAACTTAAAGTCTAGGTTTCAATTTAAACGTTTTTATATTGGTGTACAACTTGGTTTGCTAAAAAATGATAATATTTAATGAGTCTTTTACAAAAATTCAACATTTTAACAACACGATGCACCATAATGTTGCGCATATCGGCTTAAATTAAAATCAGTTGTTGGAATTTCAGTTGAGTGATGTGCCATCATATTTGCAAGTATTCGACCTGAGCCACAGGCCATTGTCCAGCCTAGCGTACCATGCCCTGTGTTTAGCCAAACGTTAGACCAGCGAGCAGATGTTTGCCCAACAATAGGGGTGCCGTCTGGTGTCATGGGGCGCAAGCCCGTCCAAAATAAAGCGTTTGAAATATCTCCTGCGTTAGGAAATAAGCCATTTAATACCATTTCTAAAGTGGCTTGTCGGCGTGGATTCAGGCTTAAATCAAACCCTGCCAGCTCTGCCATGCCTCCTACTCGAATACGGTCATCAAATCGGGTAATTGCCACCTTATAGGTTTCATCCATGACTGTTGAAATCGGTGCAAGGCTACTTTGTGTGATAGGCACAGTGAGTGAGTAGCCTTTAACTGGATAAACTGGTATTTGTACGTCCAAACCTTGCATGAGGGCGCGCGAGTAGCTACCAAGCGCGACCACGTATTCATCAGCTTGTAGTGTTT
>JABFSF010000097.1 GCA_013140755.1 Methylotenera sp.
GCTGAAAACTCTACTTCTTATAGCAAACTGAGCCTTGAGCAGAAAATAATATGGCAGCGTATTTTGCTACAAGAAGATGCCTACCTTCGTCCTAGTAATGCAGATTATTATTTAAGCAATACTGCGACACCTGATTTAGCCGTAGAGTTTGACTTAGCTGAGCAATATTTGCGCGGTACATTGCCATTTACAGATGCGGTGCCTTGGTGTAAATTCCCCGCGCGCTTTGCGTTTGTGTCCAAGGTGATTTATGGCAGCTATTTTATGCCAGAGGCATTTAGATCCTGCAATATTCCTTTGCCAGTAGTCGATGACTCCCTCAAGGCGGATATTGTTCAAACGTTCGAATCTATAGATTCTGGTGAGGCCTTATTTCATGTAGATTTGTTGGTACAAGGTAGGCGCTTTTATAACGGAAGTGCCCTGACTTTGAATATGGGTTACTTTCGAAAGAATGAATCCACTAACAATTTAATTGGTGCGTCAGTAAACACGAGTGATGCCTTTAAATTACTAAACGCATTTTGGGGTAGAGGCAAGATGGTTATTAGGCTAGATGATAGCCCCAATGGCGTTCGTGCCAACCAATATGGGCAGCAATCTTACCGTATCAATCTGCCACCTGAAAAAATCTACTTTATGGTGTTAATGGCTTTCGAATTACGCAGGGCAAGATTACCCTACAATTTATTGAGAGCAAATTGTCATTCAGATCTTGAGCTTATTTTTTTGGCTGTGCTGCCTCATATGCCAAACAATAAAAGAATGTTTTTTGACTATATGCCAACGTTTATGGACGGTGCTAACGCCCAAAATGATCAACTGTTTGAGCCATCTCGTTATTGGGCACCACCCAAGCAGCAATTGGATAGCATGTCTAAGCAGTTAAATTGGGAAGAATATCAAATACTGCAAAATTTTATATCGCATGGTACTTTGCCAAAAGGCGATAATTTAGCTTGGAGTCAGCATTTACGCCTTGCGATAGGTAAAGCGGCTGAGCAACGGGTGAATAAACTTAAGAAGTCGCCCAAAGTGCTTGCCTTACGTGATGAGTATTTGTCCAGCAGCTTGCATAGATTATCAATCGAACACGCAGTCAACCCACCAGAAGAAGATGAAAATACCGTGCCGATATTTAACAGCCCTCATCCATCGGCAATTGGTCTGCAGGTTTTGAATATAGCGGGTGAAGCAAAACTACAACTTGAACTCAATGTTTTTAATACTATGGCAGACCGCTTGCAAGCGGCAGCACCATATGGTTTTGCGATGGGTAAAGCGTATATTCAGGCATCCAAGCAAGGGCTGGCTTTTGATCACTTTATGCTGGCAGAAGAAAACAGCGTGGGTAATGCGTGCTGCGGTGCTACGCTCTATCAATTAGGGGTAAGGAGAATGAGCGGAATATCCCTAGATATTGTGAATCGTCCTCAAACAATCGACTTACAGGCGTGGAAGCTAAACCCTCACTTGGAATTAAATTTTACTGAGGGTATAGGCACGATTTCAAACAATGGATGGTCAGCTCAGCTATTGCCTAGCGTTAGTGTTTTAACCTATGGAGAACATGTAGATTTAAGTGTTAATGCCAAAATTGGCTGGCAAAATAACAAGCTGGCCGTATCGGCAAGTAAGCTGGGCAGAGTCTATGGTCCAGATGATCGCCGTAGCAAACCTGACGAAACGTTTAACTTGGAGTATAAATTATCCAAAGACGCTCGTATTCAATTAAGCTACAAGCATTATGACGCATTAGGAACCATCGCAGGAGTGGGCTATGTTCAAGCTTTCTAATGCACAATTATATTTTGGAGCTTTTCTAATCTTGTTGGGCATGCCTGCATGGGCTGATGGTCAGGCTAACTCACAACAAAAAAATGAGTTATGTTTTTTTTATGAGTTTATTAAAGGTAGTACGGAACTCTCTGACCCTGCAAGTCAGGTTTCATATTTTATTAAAGGCCGATGGATAGAGCTAGAAAACGACCTTGCACGCGGATATGGGGATGAACTTACATATTTGCGTGGGCTTGCCATGTGCCCTTATGTGTTACCCGAAAAACTGTGGGAAAACCAAATAAAAGGTTTGCCTTATGAACAGCGTGCAAGTGTTTTTACAAAAAGCTTCTCATCTACATGTTTTTGCACTTGGTAGTCAATCCAAAATCACGCAATTTACAGAGTGGTCGGGGGGGGGGTAAATAATTTTGTGTAAACGTCATTTTGCAGGAAACTGCTATATTCAGAAATGGAATAAAAATGACGATACCCAAAGCACTACCCAACGATTTAATTGACGAATTATTAGCCAATTATAAAAAGCCAGAAGACCTGATTGGTGAGAACGGTCTGCTCAAGCAACTCACCAAAGCATTGGTTGAGCGAGCACTTCAAGCCGAAATAGCTGAGTACCTTGGCCATGACAAACATGAACCCGTTTCAAATGCCACTGGCAATGCACGCAACGGTAAAAGCCGTAAGACTTTAAAAGGTGAGTTTGGCGAGCTGCCGATTGAAATCCCCGCGACCGAGAAGGTAGCTTTGAGCCACAACTGATTCAAAAGCACCAAACCCGCTGGACGGGTTTTGATGACAAAATCATCTCACTGTACTCACGCGGCATGACGGTACGTGAGATACAAGCTCACCTTACCGACATGTATGGCACGGAAGTATCGCCCACGCTGATTTCATCTGTCACCGATGCCGTAGTAGATGACGTTAAGCAATGGCAGTCACGCCCACTGGATGCCATTTACCCAGTGGTGTACCTAGATTGCATCCATGTGAAAGTGCGTGACGCTGGCGCGGTCAGAGCCAAAGCCGTTTACCTTGCCATTGGCATCAACATGGAAGGTGAGAAAGAAGTGCTGGGCTTGTGGATTGCCCAAACCGAAGGGGCTAAGTTCTGGCTCAGCGTGGTCACTGAACTCAAGAACCGTGGCGTACAAGATATATTCATTGCCTGTGTGGATGGCTTAAAGGGCTTTCCTGAAGCCATTGAAGCGGTCTATCCCAAAGCGGCTGTGCAGCTTTGTATTGTGCATATGGTGCGCAATAGCTTGAATTATGTGGGCTGGAATAAACGTGAGCAAGTGGCGGCTGATTTAAAGCGCGTGTACAGCGCAGCAATGGAAGCTGAGGCTGAACTCTACTTGCTTGAGTTTGAGCATAATTGGGATGACGCTTACCCACCAATTGCGCAATCCTGGCGTAACAACTGGGTACGCATTACGCCGTTCTTTGATTACCCGCCAGAAATACGCAAAGTCATTTACACCACCAATGCCATTGAATCAGTCAACATGAGTTTACGTAAAGTAACGAAGAGCCGTGGCTCATTTCCGAACGATGAGTCGGTGATGAAATTGTTCTATTTTGCACTGCAAAACATCAGCAAGAAATGGACGATGCCGCTGCGAGATTGGAAACCTGCGTTAAATAGGTTTACTATTCAGTTTGAGGAGAGAATGCCTCAGCAGTAATTAACCGATGTTTACACAAAATTCAGGACACCTTCGTGCTGCTTCGCGGTTAAATTCGTTGATGGCTGGCTACGATTTGGCTACGGTACGCTAGAAAAGAAAAAGGCCTACATCGCTGTAAGCCTTATCTTTACTGGTGGCCCCTCTGTGAGTCGAACACAGCACCAACGGATTATGAGTCCGCTGCTCTAACCAAGCATGAGCTAAGGGGCCAGAAACTTTGTTTGATGTTTAAACTATAAACTAATCTTGTCCTGTTTCTAAGAAGCTACGGAGTCTTTCAGAACGTGTTGGATGGCGCAATTTACGTAATGCTTTTGCTTCTATTTGGCGAATGCGCTCACGTGTTACATCAAATTGCTTACCTACTTCTTCCAACGTATGGTCAGTATTCATTTCAATACCAAAGCGCATACGTAGCACTTTTGCCTCGCGTGGAGTCAGTGACTCAAGTACTTCACTAGTTGCATCGCGTAAGCTTGCATACACTGCCGCATCCACGGGAGCTAATGTCGTACTATCTTCAATAAAGTCACCTAGGTGAGAATCTTCATCATCGCCAATTGGTGTTTCCATAGAAATTGGCTCTTTGCTGATTTTTAAGATTTTGCGAATCTTATCTTCTGGCATTTCCATTTTTTCTGCCAATAGTGCAGGGTCTGGCTCAACGCCAGTTTCTTGCAGAATTTGGCGGCTGATACGATTCATTTTATTAATTGTTTCAATCATATGCACAGGGATACGAATGGTACGTGCTTGGTCCGCAATGCTACGTGTAATCGCTTGGCGAATCCACCATGTGGCATAGGTTGAGAATTTGAAACCACGACGATATTCAAACTTATCTACCGCTTTCATCAAGCCGATGTTACCTTCTTGAATCAAATCTAAGAATTGCAAACCACGGTTGGTGTATTTTTTTGCAATCGAAATCACCAAACGCAAGTTCGCTTCAATCATCTCACGTTTTGCACGGCGAGCACGAGCCTCACCTGTGGTCATTTGCTTATTAATTTCTTTCAGCTCTTTGGTTGGAATGCCTACTTTTGTTTCTAAATCAATAATGCGCTGTTGTTGATCTAAAATAGAGTGGTTATAGCGCGCTAATTTCTCAACGTAAGCTTTATCAGCTTTCAACTCTTCAGCCAACCAATTGAGATTGCTTTCATTGCCAGGGAATGACTTAATAAAGTGTGGGCGTGGCATTCCTGATTTTTCTACACAGAAATCCAGTACTTTGCGCTCATGTCCGCGCACGGTTTCTACCATGTCGCGTACTTGGTCACATAAGCTTTCAACTTGTTTTGGTGAAAAACGAAACGCGGTAAGTTCTGCTTGAATTTCAGCTAAGAGTGCTTGATATTCACTATCTTGAGAGCCTTTAGCAGGTAAAATTACCGCCATTTTTTGATGTGCGACACGTACAATAGCAAAGCGTGTGAGTAACTCTTCTTTTAGTTTTGCAAGGGCTTCTGCTGAAATCGCAGCGGCTTTTGCACCATCAGCATCTTCGTCTTCATCATCATCGGCAAGCTCTGGCTCTTCCTCTTCATCTGCTTCAGCGGTCATGCCATCATCTAAGCCAATGTCTGAATCAATCAAACCATCCACTAAGTCATCAACACTTAGCTCATCTTTCTCAACTTTGTCCACGAGATCAAGTAAGGCAACTACCGTGGTTGGGCAAGCCGCAATGGCTTGTACCATGTGTTTTAAGCCATCTTCAATACGGCGCGCAATTTCAATTTCGCTTTCGCGGGTAAGTAAATCCACCGTACCCATTTCACGCATATACATACGCACAGGGTCTGTGGTGCGCCCAAAGTCAGAATCCACCGTGGCAAGTGCTTGCTCAGCCTCTTCTACCGCATCTTCGTCAGCCACCGCTGGCGGTGCATCAGACATGAGCAACACTTCAGCATCAGGTGCTTCTTCATACACCTGAATGCCCATATCGTTAATCATGCCGATAATGCCATCAATCTGCTCTGAGCCTTGCACATCATCAGGCAAGTGGTCGTTAATTTCAGCGTAAGTTAAATAACCGCGCTCCTTACCTAAAACAATCAGGCTTTTTAATCGTGTGCGACGCTCTTCTGCATTTATTTCTTGGAACTCAGGAGTTCCTTGAAACTCATCGCGTTCTTTTTCAGCTTTTTGATCGCTTTTCTTTGGTCTTGCCATGACTTACCTCTAAAAATTGGGTCTTTTCTATGCTCAATTCCGCACAGGGAGTAAGATTATCGTAACCGCGCATTATAACAGAATTAAGCCCTGTTTTGGCTGGGTTTGTTACCTACTGCTTTCAACAAAGCAATTTCTTCTTGCGTAAGCGCACTCAATGGTTTTTCGCCAATGCGCGCTAATAACTGAAATGACTGCTGATGTGAATAGGCCTCTTGCAATTGCTTGCGTGTGCCTACTAACTCTTTCGCAAAGTCTAATGTTTCATCTAAAAGTGCGACTTCCCGCTCTATTTCTTGCAATACTTTGGCATCAATTTTAGCTTCAAGTTCACGCAACAATACAGCGGGTTTAACATGGGGATGCAATAAACAAAGTTCAATGGTATGTTTGAGTAAAACATCTTCTTCTGATTGACGATTCACCCAAATCAAATCTTCTTGCATCGCCAGTGCTGGTTTCATTAGCAAGATTAAGCAAAAGCGTCTTTGTAGCGATACGGTCGTGCGTATGAGCTTTGGCCTTGCTTGCATTTGAGGCTTATTTAAATTGGGCAATTTAAGCAAGCTATGCATTTCTTCGGAACTCAGTTGTGCCAGTTCAGCCACTTTTTTACGCAAATACATGGCACTGCGTGGTGCAGTGATTTGCTGCATAATGGGCTCGGCCTCATTTAAAAAACGTATGCGATCTTCTTGACTTTGCAAGGCATTGCTTTCACTCAAATGCTGCAAAATATATTGCGAGAGCGGCATGGCCACTTGAATTTCGGCTTCAAATTTTTCTTTACCAAATTCGCGCACATAAGAATCAGGATCATGCGCTTTAGGTAAAAATAAAAAGCTAAGCTTCAAGCCATCAGTGAGCGCAGGAAGTGCATTCATCGCAGCGCGCCATGCCGCAGTGCGCCCTGCATTATCGCCATCAAAACAAAAAACAATTTCATCGGCTTGACGCATCAATTTGGTAATATGAAAAGGCGTGGTAGCGGTACCCAACGCCGCCACCGCATATTCAATGCCATATTGTGCAAGTGCCACCACATCCATATAACCTTCTACCACCAATGCTCGACCTGCACCACGGATGGCGCGACGTGCTAAAAATAAGCCGTAAAGCTCATGGCCTTTTTGAAACAAAGGCGTTTCAGGCGAGTTATAGTATTTTGGCGTATCTTCTGGGTTAATCACGCGGCCCCCAAAGCCGATGACTTGGCCTTTTTGGTCGTGAATAGGGAACATAATACGGTCACGAAAACGGTCATAACGCTTTCCCTGTTCATTTTCCACTACCAAACCTGCAATGGTTAACGCTTCATTTTCATAATGTGGAAAAACACTTTGTAAGTTTTGCCAGCCTGCAGGCGCATAGCCAATTTGGAATTTTGCCGCCACCTGTCCGCTTAACCCCCTTGCTTTTAAATACTCAATTGCACGTGGGGATTTTTTAAGTTCCGCTTTGTAATAATTCGCGGCCTGTTGTAACACTTCTTGTAAACTTGCTGCTACTTGTTGGTATGCTTGCGCTTGCTCACGCGCTTCTGGTGTGGCTTGCACTTGCGGCACTTGCAAGCCAACCATTTTGGCGAGATCATGAATCGCCTCGACAAAGCTTAAGCCCTGATACTCCATAACAAAACCAATAGCAGTGCCATGTGCGCCGCAACCAAAGCAATGATAAAACTGCTTGGTGGGGCTGACGGTAAAACTGGGAGATTTTTCATTATGAAACGGACAGCAAGCAGAGTAATTCGCCCCCGCCTTTTTGAGCGGCACAGACTTATCCACCACATCAACAATATCAACGCGGTTTAGAAGTTCTTGAATAAAGCTTTCTGGAATCATAAATTAAGAGTATAGCTTAAGAGACCTTTGCAAAAGTACTTATTGTGGATGAAGTACAAGGCGCACAGAACGCAGAAACCGAGATAGTACGCGACTGTACAGCGAGGTTGCGACAACGAAGTTGAGGTGTAGGCTAACTTTTAGGTTATGCCGTAGCCAAAAAACCGCGCAACGAAGTAATTCGCCGAAAAAGTTCTTTTGCAAAGGTCCCCAAATAAAAAAGGAGCGATTTCGCTCCTTTTTTTCATATTATCACTAAAATTTAACTAAGCCGCGCTTTTATTAAAGCTGAAACTTTACCCATATCCGCCACACCAGCCACTAGAGGTTTGACCAAACCAACTACTTTACCCATGTCTTTTGCGCCCTGTGCACACGTGTCGGCAATCACTTGCGTGATGATTTGGTTAATCGCTTCTTCGCTCAATTGCTGCGGCATGTAAGTTTGCAACACGCTCACTTCAAATTTTTCAATGTCGGCCAAATCGGTGCGACCTGCTGACTCAAATGCGGCGATAGAATCACGGCGTTGTTTGAGCATTTTTTCAATCGCTGCAATCACATCTGCATCAGTTAGTTCAATACGTTCATCCACTTCGCGCTGTTTAATAGCGGCTTGCAATAAACGAATTGCCCCCAAACGCGCACTATCTTTAGCGCGCATTGCATCTTTCATGTCTTCAGAGATTTTTTGTTTGAGGCTCACGATGATTTAGCTTAAGTGATTACGCTTTAGGACTAATATATTGATCAAAGTTCTTTTGTACTTCAGCCATGTGTTCAGTCAGTGCAATTTTGTATTGATTCACGAAATAATCTAAAGCTGCGGTTTTTTCAGTTTCAAACGCTTCTTTAGTACCACACTGTGAAGCGATGATATAAGTGTTAAATCGTGCCGAAGCAAATATAAAGCTCGCGTTTACAACACCCACATCATTAGCTGATGCTAACTGATTAGCATGTGCAATAAAATTATCGGTCAATTGCCAGAAAGTATCATCTGGCGTTGCTTCAACTTGATTTGAGTCAGCCATAGAATGACTAACTTAGTAAAGTTTTGGTGGCAACGTTTGTTTCATAATACGGCGATACTGGCGTTTAACCGCAGCAGCCGCTTTGCGTTTACGTTCCCAAGTTGGTTTTTCATAAAATTCGCGTGCGCGAAGATCATTCAACAAACCTGTTTTTTCAATTAAGCGTTTAAAACGGCGCAAGGCAACGTCAAACGGCTCATTCTCTTTTACGCGTACACTAGACATGCAATCTCTCTTTAATAAAATTGGGTAAATGCTTAAGTTTCAAATTAGAAACCAAGAAAAGCCGATCATTTTAATCGCTTAATCATTTTAATTCAATTACTTTTGTGTATTTATCCTCCAAATGCGTGATAATTTACGCTTTACATTATATATTTGTTGATATGTTAGTCTTAGGCATTGAATCTTCTTGTGATGAAACAGGTTTGGCTTTGTATGATACCGCGCGGGGGCTTTTATCGCACGCGCTGTACTCGCAGGTGGAAATGCACGCTGAGTATGGCGGTGTGGTGCCAGAACTCGCCTCGCGTGACCATATTCGCCGCGTGTTGCCACTCACCGAGCATGTGCTCAATGCTGCTAACAAAACCTTACCCGATATTGATGCTATTGCTTACACTCAAGGCCCGGGCTTATCTGGCGCGTTACTCGTAGGCACCAGCTTTGCTGAAGCATTAGCGTTTGGTTTGCAAATCCCCACCATTGCGGTGCACCACCTTGAAGGGCATTTATTAGCTCCTTTACTAGAAGATAATCCACCTGATTTTCCATTTATCGCATTATTGGTTTCAGGCGGCCACAGCCAATTGATGCGCGTAGATGGTATAGGGCAATATACTTTGCTGGGTGACACCTTAGATGATGCCGCAGGCGAAGCCTTTGATAAAACCGCAAAATTGCTGAATTTAGGTTACCCAGGTGGACCAGCTTTATCCAAATTGGCATTGTGTGGCAAGCCGCGCTTTAAACTGCCGCGCCCACTACTCAATAGCGGTGATTTAAATTTTAGCTTTAGTGGTTTAAAAACCTCCGTTTTAACCTTAGTAAATCAACATCAACCATTAGATGAAGTCACCAAAGCTGATATTGCTTTTGAATTTCAAGAAGCGGTGACTGAGGTACTCACCACCAAATGTATGCAAGCTCTGCGTGAAGCTGGGCTAACCAATTTAATTGTCTCTGGTGGTGTAGGTGCGAATGCTAAGCTACGTGAAAAACTCAATGCGGCGACTCAACGCAAAGCTTGCAAGGTCAGCTATCCGCGCTTAGAGTTTTGCACCGATAACGGCGCAATGATTGCCTTTGCAGGTGCGATGCGACTCAAAGCTCAGCAAGCTCAAAATCGCCATGATTACAGCTTTAGCGTGAAACCGCGTTGGAACTTAAGTGAACTGCAAGCACCCTAGTCACTGATTTATTTTTTACCAAACCCTTGCTCAGTCCCAGCAAGCAATTTTTGAATATTGCTTCTATGTCGCCAAAGCAAGAAAATTGACATGACCAATACCGTAATCAGATAGTCTTTATATGGTAATAAAAACCAAGCATATACAGGGGCTAATATTGCCGCCACTAGTGCAGCTAATGAAGAATAGCGAAAGACGGCAAACACTACAATCCAAGTGACTAACGCAGCTAGCGCCAGCAAGGGGTGAATCGCTAACATGACACCCAGCGCGGTAGCCACCCCTTTACCCCCTTTAAATTTGTAATAGATAGGGTATAAGTGCCCAAAAAACACCGCTAACCCAACCGCACTGACGACCCACATAAGCATATTAGACTGTAACGCCAACCATACGGGAAACCACCCTTTAAACACATCTCCCACCAGCGTCAAAATCGCGGCTGATTTTTTACCGCTACGCGCAACATTCGTTGCCCCAATATTACCACTACCTACCGTACGTGGGTCTGGCAGTCCGAAAACTTTACTCACTAAAATACCAAATGCAATTGATCCTAATAAATACGCCGCAATCATCCAAATCACTGGAACCAATGTCACTGGCACAAACCCTAATTCATTCATTTCGCCCAACCTTCTTAAGATGCTCTAAAATTACCAAATCATATTTTATACGATAAACCTGCAATTTATGGACACCATTTTCATCAGCGAACTCAAAGTGCTCACTCATCTTGGCGTGCCAGCGTGGGAACGCATGAAGCCACAAAGCGTTATTTTAGACATTGAAATTGGCTACAATCTCACTAACGCCTGCAAAAGCGATTCGATTGCGGACACCATAGATTACGGTGCTGTGGTTAATCGTATTCGAGAAACATTAGCTGACCAACAGTTTCAGCTTGTAGAGTCACTTGCGGAACACATTTGCCAACTGATTTTTAACGAATTTAATGCGCAAAGCGTAAAAATTAAAGTGACCAAACCTGCCATATTAGCGGGCTTAAAAGCCTTGGGCGTCATTATTCAGCGCGAAAAATAAGCTTTTGCAAAGTAACATAACTTCACAAAACACCTAAGTAAACAGGATTCATTTATGCAAGCATTGCCAATTTTCATGAACATTACTCATCGCCTATGTATGGTAATTGGTGGCGGTGATGTCGCCGTGCGCAAGGTGAACATGTTACTCAAGGCAAACGCACAAGTAAAAGTAGTTGCAACTACATTTAACCCAGCATTACTTACGCTAGCCGAAGATGAAAAAATTGCGTTAGTGCAAAGCACTTACTTTGCATCGCAATTAGAGGGAGCTTGTTTAGTGATTGCCGCAACCGATGATTCCACAGTCAATGAAACAGTGTCCGCCAATGCAAAAGCTTTAAATATCCCTGTCAACGTTGTAGATGCACCGCACTTATGCACGTTTACAATGGGTTCAATTGTTGATCGCAGCCCCGTAGTCATTGCAGTTTCAAGCGAAGGAAACGCACCTGTTTTAGCACGTTACATCCGCACTAAAATTGAAACCATGTTGCCATCAGGTTATGGTCGCATTGCTGCCATTGCGGGAGAATTTAGAGAGAAAGTCAAAGAAAAATTTGGCACAACCCAAGAACGTCGCCGCTTTTGGGAAGATGTATTGCAAGGGGCGATGGTAGAACGTGTATTGTCGGGGCAAGAGCAAGCCGCGCGTACGTTGTTGCAAAAACTGATTGATGCACCCAATGAAATACCGCATAAAGGAGAGGTGTTTTTAGTTGGCGGCGGGCCAGGCGAGCCTGACTTACTCACATTGCGCGCATTGCGTTTAATGCAACAATGTGATGTATGCGTATATGACAAGCTTGTCAGCAGTGAGGTGATGGCATTGGTACGCCGCGATGCAGAGTTGATTTATGTAGGAAAATCGCGCGATCAGCACACCTTACCGCAAGAAGAAATTAACACCTTATTGGCTAAACTAGCCCTTGAAGGAAAGCGAGTATTGCGCTTAAAAGGCGGTGACCCTTTTATTTTTGGGCGTGGCGGCGAAGAAATTGAAACCTTAATGGCACATGGCGTACCTTTTCAAGTCGTGCCTGGCATTACTGCGGCTAATGGTGTTTCAAGTTATGCGGGCATTCCACTCACGCACCGCGACTATGCACAAGCTTGCCTGTTTATTACGGGGCATTTAAAAGAAGGCGTGTTAGATTTAGATTGGATTGCGATGTCACGCCCACATCAAACGGTCGTGGTCTATATGGGCTTGGTTGGCTTAGCAGAAATTTGTAAGCAACTGATTGCACATGGCGTATCACCCAATATGCCTGCCGCTGTTGTGCAACAAGGCACCACCAAACATCAACGTGTTGTCACTGCCACCTTGCAGAACTTGGCTGAAAAAGTAAGTGCCGCACAATTAAAAGCCCCCAGCCTCACGATTATTGGTGAAGTTGTGCGCTTGCGTGAAAAACTCACATGGTTTGCACCTTCAAACGAGAGGAATTAGTTTTTGATAGGCAGACTAAGCCTTGCCTCCAAACCGCCCTCTGGTCTGTTAATAAGCTCTAACTTTCCTTGGTGTAATTTGGCAATGCGATCTGCAATCGCTAAGCCTAACCCGCTACCACCCGCATTGCTCCTTGCAGTATCTAAGCGTTCAAATGGTCGCAATAGTTTCTCAACGTGCGTTTCTGGAATACCTGGTCCGTTATCTAACACGCTAATGATAATGTAGTCAGCAGTAATTTTACTGGTCACCCGCACCTCACCCCGACCATACACATAAGCATTACCTACTAAGTTATCTAGCAATCTTTGCATAGCAAGTGGTCTGATGGGAATAAAATAAGTGGGCGCATATTGCACAATTAAATCTCTTCCCGCCCGTGCTTGGCGTTCTTGTAATGATTTAATCAGTGCGTTGACATCCGTCATCTGTAAAGGCTCACCTGCAACACCGCGTACAAAATCTAAAAATTGGTGAATAATATTACCCATATCCCCAATATCTTGAATCATGCCCTCTTTTAAACTAATGCAATTCTCATCTGGCAACATTTCCACTGCAAGACGTAAGCGTGCTAAAGGTGTACGAATATCATGTGAAACGCCTGCTAAAATTAACGTTCGCTCAGCATCAAGCTCAGCTAAGGCTTGCGCCATATTATTAAAGGTATTATTCACTTCACGTAGTTCAGCGAAACTCCCTTCTGGAAGCTTCTCTGGCAACTCACCCTGGCTTAACCTCTGCGCTGCGGCTGAGAGCAAAAATAGTGGGCGATTGATCCGCATTGCAATAAAATAGCCGCCCGCAAGCGACAGCAATAACACCAACGCCCCCCAACCCAACCATTGCCAAGGGAATGGACGCTCTACTTGTATGCGTGGAATCACCACCCAAAAATCATCTTGGCCAATATTAAAACTCACCCACAACCCTGGTACACCATAATGATTAACCGTAATAATGGTTTCTACACCTAAGCGTTGTTTGATTTTTTCTGCCACCATATTGATAAATGGGTCTGGCGGTAACGGCTCAATTTCCTCCATAAAATCAGCGTAATAAATACGCACACCCTCTTTACCCGTTAGTTCAGATAAAAGAGCTAATCGTAAATTTTCTTGCGAGGCAATTAAGGAAGCACGGGTGTAATTCACCACAGTAATGGCTTGTAATGCGGTAGCTTCTGCGCGGGGTTCACGCTCAAAATATTCAAAGATACGCAAAGAAGCAACTTGCCCAATCGCCAATAAAACGGCAATCAGTAACATCACTCTTGCAAGCAGGGTTTTAGGTAACAAGCTAAATTTCATGCAAAGGCTTTGCTAATCAGCTTCACCATCAGGAATATACACGTAACCAAAACCCCACATGGTTTGTAGATAGCGAGGGTGTGCAGGATCTGGCTCAATGAGTTTACGTAAACGCGAGACTTGCACATCAATACTGCGGTCAAAAACATCTAACTCTCGTCCGCGTGCAAGTTGCATGAGCTTATCACGTGACAAGGGCTGGCGAGGATTATCAATAAACACTTTAAGCAAAGCAAACTCACCGCTCGTAATTGCTATTGGGACACCGTCTTTAGTCAATGTGCGCGTAACGGCATTAAAGATGAAGTCTCCAATAGTGACATTATCTCCGTGCGTTGCTGGCGCACTGGGTTGTAACCTTTCATGGCGGCGCATGACCGCATTAATACGCGCCAAAAGCTCACGTGGATTAAACGGCTTAGGTAGATAATCATCAGCCCCCATTTCAAGACCAATAATGCGATCCACCTCATCACCACGCGCTGTGAGCATCACAATGGGCAATAAAGTACCAGCACCGCGTATGCGACGACAAATGGAAAGCCCATCCTCTCCTGGCAACATCAAATCTAGCACCATTAAATCAACAGCGTGACTTGCAAGCACAGCGTCCATCTCTTTGGCATCTGCAGCAACTTTGAGCGTGAACCCTTGGTCTGTCAAATAACGTTGCAAAAGCTCACGCAGACGAACATCATCGTCCACAACTAAAATGGTTTTAGATTGAGTACTCATAGTGTCACTTAGCTTTTTTGTTGATGATGATTTAAGATTATATTGAATATGTGCAAAAATGTGTGATAAATACCAAGTACTGTGCATAATCACGGTTACGCTACACAAATTTAAACTATTACGCTTGGGCGATGCCTTTGTTACATTTACTTACAAAATTACTGCTTATTGAAACAAATAATTAACACTTATGTTTCATTATGCTAATTCTGAAATTTTATTGATGCACAACACAGGATTACCTCATTGAACTTGTTTGATAAAAATCGGGCGATTGGTAAATATGCATGTTTAGCTTTATGCATGTTGTTTGGCATTTCATTTAAGGTTGAAGCAGGCGGGCGAAATGGCTTTGCCAATACAACCACCCCTTTCAAACGCACCGCTGAAAGTAATGCCGAGCCTGAAAGTGATGGCGTTCAGCAAACTTTAGATTTGAATTTTAGCCCTGAAGTCCGTTTCAAATTGCGCAAAGCACTTGATGATTATGCCAAGGCGGTGGATCCTGAACATGAGCAAATTGAAGAACGTCGCCGTGCAATGAACGAAAACATTGAAAAACGCTTTTCATCTGCCGACACCGATGGCAATGAACTGCTTGATAGAGAAGAAGCCACTGCAAAACTGCCACAAGTAGCACGATTGTTTAGTCAAGTTGATACTAATGACGATGGCTATGTATCGTTAGATGAGTTAAAAGAAGAGCAAATACGTATTATTGAACGCAGAAAAAATGCGGAAGAAACTTTAGAAGCTCAACGCTTAGAAAAACTACAAGCAACAGAAGCCACCGCCAATACAGATAAACGTAAAACCAAACCAACAGAAAAATCTAAAAAACATACAATGTAGCTTGTAGCTTAAACCCAACCAACCTTATGCCACTTAACCTCAACAAAAAAATATTATGGATGATTGTCATTTGGTTTGCAGTTTTGCAAGCCATATCGCCATTTATTCATGTGCATGTTGGCGTTGATTCATCCACGCAAAGCGATGGCTTCCACATGCATATTGCAAGCGTTAACCAAGCAAATGATGTCGCGCACACGCTTAAAAACCTACCCTCCCCCACCATCACCATTGGCTTAGATAATGGCGTAGCAAGAATCCTTAGCCAACTTCTGCCCGTATTTTTTGTAGCTCTTGTGACGTTGCTGTTATTTTTAGCGCAGCTTAGATTTTCACATCGTTATTTCAGTACCTTTTCAAAACAGCCTGCTGTCGTCAGGCCGCAATCTCGTCCCCGCGCACCGCCAATTTCCTAATACATTGATAGTTAAAGCATAGGTTTAATGCCTTGCTTTTTTAATGTAGTTTCATTTAATCATGCATGATGCCAATGCATGTTATAAGAATGAATTAAGGAAATATATGTCTATTGTGATTCAATGTTGTGTAGCAATATCGCTATTGATATTGCTAGCAACGCACTCTCTAGCAGAGCCTATTCAGCAAGCACATCATATTGATGCGCTCACGGTGAATAGCAACTTAAAACTCAGTACAGTATTAGACAAAGCCTTTGTAAGGCATCCATTACAAGCCACGTTTCAATCAAAAGCCATTGTCGTGAATGCAAAAAAAATGGTCGCAAATGCCATGTTACCTGCTGCCCCTGCGATAAGCGTGATGCATCAAAATGATGTGCTTGGTAGCGGTCGGGGTGAGCGCGAGTGGCAAGCCGAAATGGAAATGCCTATATGGCTGCCCCATCAGCGCAGTGGTCGCCTTAACGTAGCTGATGCGAGCCAATCAAGTGCGATGGCAAGCCAAGAAAGTTTAAAGCTTCATGTAGCGGGTCAATTACGCGAAGCCTTATGGGAGATTGCCATCAACGATAATCATTTGTCGCTCGCTCGCAACAAACTAAGCTTTGCCAATCAGCTACAAGGAGATGTTGAGAAACGCTTTCAAGCAGGCGAAATTGCAAAAACAGATGTCATGCTGGCACAGCAAGAAGTTTTACGCGCTGAGCAAGATAAATTACGTGCTGAGGCTGAAGTAATGCATACACGTTATCGCTATTACTTACTTACGGGTTTAAATGAAATACCTGAGCACTTTGAGGAGCCACAATCCAAGCTTGAGAATTACAGCCTATCGCCCATTTGGCTTGAAGCGCAAACTAAAGTGGGGTTAGCAGAAACTGAGCGTCATTTAGCACAGATTGAAAGCCGTGAGAATTTACAAGTATTGCTCAATATGCGCAGTACAAAAGGCGCATTTGATCACTTGTCTAACGAGAGCGTAGGCGTAACAGTGCGCATTCCATTGGGTGGTGAAGCACGTGCTGCGCCCATCAAAGCCGCCGCAGAGCTTGGCGTTGGTAATGCACTAAGTGAGCGCAAAACGCTGCAATACACCTTAGAAGCCGCAATGCATGAGGCTGAACACAATTTAGCGGTAAGCCGTGCTGAGTTAGTGTTAGTGTCTAAGCAATTTGAAATTGCTAAAGAAAATGCTCGGCTTGCGCAAAAAGCCTTTCAATTAGGTGAGTCTGATTTAGTCAGTTTATTGCGCGTTCAAGCCCAAAGCTTTGAGGCAGAGCGCGCTTTCACCACCCGTCAAATTCAAGTGCAGTGGGATATTGCCCGCTACAATCAAGCCGTAGGAGCCCTTCCATGAACCATTTATTAAAACAATTTTTTGTCATATTCAGCTTAATCTGTGCGGGTATCCCACAAGCACATACGGCAGAAATCGTGATGACACAAATGCAGCAGCAAAACCTAGGCGTAAGCGTAGCACAAGTGGGTAAAAACACCGTGTTAAGTAGTCGGCGTTTTCCTGCTGAAGTGATTGTCCCTGTTGGGCAAGAGCGCATAGTGAGTGCACCGCAATCTGGTTTATTAGATCAGCTACACGTAACCGCTGGGCAAAGCGTTAAAAAAGGACAAGTGATTGCACATTTAAGCAGTCCAGACTTGTTAAATTTACAGCGCGATTACCTGCAAGCACAAACGCAAAAAAAACTCGCCAGCAAAAGTTTAGCTAGAGATACTGAGTTACTCAAAGATGGCATTATTCCGCAACGCCGTTATTTAGAAACAGAAAGTGCCCATGAAGAAGCCTTGGCAAACCTAGCGCAACGCAAGCAAACGCTACGCTTAGCTGGCATGAGCGATGCTGTCATTAACCAGCTCAACCCCAGTTCAGGGATGAGCAGTGGGATTACGATTGTTGCACCGATGAGCGGGCAGATATTAGAACAAATGGTCACCAACGGACAACGTGTGGACATGGCTACCCCTTTATTCAAAATTGCACGATTGGATTCGCTTTGGTTAGAAATTCATGCGCCGTTGGAAGGCTTGCCTTTGGTTAAAGCGGGAATGTCCGTACAAGTGCCGAAAGTACAAGCCAGCGGCCAACTGATTACCGTTATTCGTAGCGTCAACAAAGCAGATCAAACCCTACATTTACGCGCTGAAATCACAAAAGGGGCTGAAAAATTATCTCCTGGTCAATTTGTGGAGGCAGAAATTAGCCTAACAGGCACCCAAGTGCCACATTTTAGTGTGCCGAAATATGCACTTGCCCGTCAAGGTGCTGAAGCGGTAATTTTTGTGCAAACAAAAATGGGCTTTAGACCAACCCCAGTGAGCGTAATTTCTGAGCAAGGGGATGAAGCTATTGTAGCGGCAACACTATCAGGTAATGAGAAAGTCGCTGTCACTGGTATTTCTGCTATTAAAGGGGCTTGGTTAGGCCTCGGTTCAGAATAGGAGCGAGTTCATCATGTTAGCTAAACTGATTCAATTCGCACTCACGCAACGCTTACTCATCCTGCTTATGACCTTAGGTCTAGCTACGGCAGGTGTCATTGCCTATCAACAGTTGCCAATTGATGCATTCCCAGATGTGTCGTCCACACAGGTTAAAATTATTGTTAAAGCCCCTGGCATGACACCAGAAGAAGTAGAAGCCCGTATTACCGCCCCGATTGAAGTGGAAATGCTAGGTATTCCACATCAGTCAGGCTTACGCTCAGTAGCAAAGTATGCGCTCACTGATATTACGGTAGATTTTGAAGATGGCACCGATATTTATTGGGCACGTAGCCAAGTGGCCGAGCGTTTAAATGCGGTATGGGGTAATTTACCAGCCGATGCCACAGGCGGCATGGCTCCCATGACCACGCCTTTGGGCGAGATGTTTATGTTTACCGTAGAAAGCAATGAACTCAGTCTAGCTGAGCGTCGCAACTTATTAGATTGGGTGATACGCCCACAATTGCGTACTGTACCAGGCGTGGCTGATGTAAACGCCTTAGGCGGATTAGTACGTAGCTTTGAAGTTGTGCCAGATAACGCACGTATGTATGCACGTGGCGTAGCAATCGACACCTTGCAACAAACCTTAGAAAACAATAATCGTAATGGCGGCGCAGGACGCTTGAGTGATGGTGAAGGTTCATTATTAGTACGAGCTGAAGGTGGCTTTAAAACCATTGAAGACGTAAAAAACACCATCGTACGGACTGATCAAGGGATGTCAGTCAAAATTGCAGATGTGGCTGATGTGCGACTAGGCGCACTCACACGCTATGGCGCAGTCACCAGTAATGGCAAGAGTGAAGTCGTTGAGGGTTTAGTGTTGGGGTTACGCGGTGCCAACGCACAACAAGTGGTAGAAGGCGTACAAGCCAAGCTCGCTGAAATTTCCACCAGCTTACCTAAAAGCGTCAAGATAGAGGTCTTTTATAACCGTGGCAGTTTGGTAGAGCGCGCAATACATACCGTCACTCAAGCACTACAAGAGGCCGTTGTATTAGTTTTAGTCTTGCTCGTGCTGTTTTTAGGCAATTTTAGAGCAGCATTGACCATTGCTTTCATCTTGCCACTTTCGGCCTTATTTACCTTTTTACTCATGCGCTATTTTGGCATGTCTGCGAATTTAATGAGCTTGGGCGGACTTTCTATCGCCATTGGTATGCTGGTAGATGCCGCAGTGGTGGTGGTAGAAAACATTGTGTCTCACCTTGCAAATGAAAAACATGCCAAGACCTTACCTCGAATGCATATTATTTATCGTGCAGTGCGCGAAGTGAGCGTACCTGTCACAGCAGGCGTACTGATTATTATTACTGTTTTTTTACCACTCCTTACTTTGCAAGGATTAGAAGGGAAGTTATTTACACCTGTTGCACTCACCATTATGTTTGCCTTAGCAGGCTCTTTAATGTTGTCACTCACGGTGATTCCTGTATTAGCCTCATTTTTATTAAAAGAAGTGAGTCATGAAGAGCCTTGGCTGGTGCGCAAAGCATTAGCCGCATATGATCCTGTACTTAATTGGAGCTTAGCTCATGCTAAAGGCATTGTCATGGCTGCATTTTTAATGCTAGCACTCACAGGCTTGGTTTATACACAAATTGGCAAAACTTTTATGCCCACAATGGATGAAGGCGATTTAATTATTGGCGTAGAAAAACTCCCCTCAATTAACTTGCAACAAACTATTATCACTGACATGAACGTACAACGTGCCCTTATGCGCCAAGTGCCAGAGATACAAGGCATCTACTCCAGAGTGGGGTCAGATGATTTAGGGCTGGACCCCATGGGACTTAATCAAACCGATAACTTTTTGATTTTAAAACCCATTAACGAATGGCGTATGAAAACCAAAGAAGCCTTAATTGACGAACTGCGTAAAGTGATGTCACAAATGCCAGGGTTAGCGTATAGCTTTACGCAGCCAATTGATATGCGCGTGAATGAAATGATACTTGGCGTACGTGGCGATTTAGCGATTAAAATTTTTGGCACCGATTTACATATTTTAGATGCCAAGGCTCAGCAAATCATTAAAATCTTAGAGGAGATTTCAGGTAGCCAAGATGTTTACACACCCCAAAATAGCGGCGTGCAATATCTACAAATTAAAATAGACCGCGTAGCAGTTGGCCGTTTAGGCTTAAGCATTACCGCACTTGAATCCATATTACTCGCGCAGTTAGAAGGCAAGCAACTCGGTATTGTGCAAGAAGGGCAAAGGCGTACGCCTATTTTATTGCGCGGTAGCCAAAGCTTACGCACCTCTCCAGCAGACTTCGGCAACTTAATGCTCACCCTACCTGATGGCACTAATATCCCGCTTTCTGCTGTCGCTAAAATCGAGCGTGAGGAAGGCCCCGTTAAAGTGGATAGAGAACACGGTGCACGCCTAGTCGTGGTAACCGCTAACGTACGTGACCGCGACTTGGTGAGCTTTGTAGAAGAGGCAAAACAACGCGTGCAAGCCGAAGTGAAGTTAGACGAGGGCTACAGCATTAAATGGGGCGGACAGTTTGAAAACCAACAACGCGCTTCTGCGCGCCTAGCAATTGTGGTGCCTGTCGCCATCGGTTTAATTTTCTTGCTGCTTTTTGCCACGTTTAGCTCTATCAAACAAGCCTTGCTGATTTTATCTAACATTCCATTTGCCATGATAGGCGGCGTATTTGCGCTATGGCTTTCAGGCGAATATTTATCTGTACCCGCCTCAGTTGGCTTTATTGCACTATTAGGAATTGCCGTACTCAATGGCGTAGTGATGGTCAGCTACTTTAACCAGCTAGAAGCCCAAGGCATGACGCTAATGAACATTGTAGTAGAGGGGGCAAAACGCCGTTTGCGTCCAGTGTTAATGACAGCCAGCATTGCCGCTTTTGGCTTAATTCCACTTCTCTTTGCTACAGGCCCTGGCTCTGAAATTCAACGTCCACTAGCCATTGTCGTGATTGGTGGCTTGGTAAGCTCCACCGCACTCACACTCGTATTACTCCCCATTTTTTACCGTCGTTTTTTTAGAGGATCACATCATGACGCAAGATAACACCACACAAGCAATGCTCATTTTGATTGTGCCCCCTAAACTAGAAGAACCCTTAGTGGATATACTCTTACAACAAACCACGATTTCAGGTTTTACTACCAGCCCAGTCAGCGGGCATGGCACAAGCCATGGTGCTGGCACTGTTCAATTAAACCTAATCGAACAAGTCACAGGGCGGCAAAAACGCGTGCAAATAATGACGCATGGTGCAGTAGAAGATTTACGCGTACTCGCCAAGCAACTCAAAACAAAGTTTGCCAACACCGACATCCATTATATTTTGATGCCTTTGTTAGCGTTATAAATAAAGGAAACACGGGAATAGCAAACTAAAACCATGAATAAAAAAGGCTGTCTATTTGACAGCCTCTTTATTGGAGCCTTTAAGTTTCACCGCCAACCATCAAGCTGCGATGGCACTCACTTCAACATCAAATGCTAAAGCGTTTTGCAAGTGCATACGCAACACTTTCAAATCATTTGATTGAGATTGAATACTTTTTTCAATGGCTTCAAGTTCAGAAATACGATCTTCTAATGTATCCGTTGCCTTGTAAATGCGTTTAATACTTTCTAAGCGGCGACGTAATTGCAATTGATGTTCACGCACTTGAGACTCCATAGGAGCAATCACAGACTTTAGCCAATTATCAATGTCTTGATTCGCAACCTCAAACACATGCACAACACGGCTAGCCAAAGTTTCAAAGAACTTGCTTGTGAGTGTCATTTTTTCATTAGCAATCATATTAAAAGCCGTATCAAACTGCTCTTTATAAGCACGCTCTAATTTAGCAAGCTCCTTTTGATAGCGTAATGTAGAAAACGCAACAGGCTCTGATTTACGTAGTCCGTGCTCTTTAGCAAACTTATCGTACATCACATCCATCATGACTTTAATTTCTTCAATTTGCACATCTGACGCAATCAAACGCTCATTTAATTCACTAAAAAAGTGATCCATCGCATCACGAATCGTTTTGGTAAAGCTTGCCTTAATCATCGTTTCACGGGTTTTATGTACATGTGCTTTTAGTGCCTCCATGCCTAAGAGCGTGAATAACTTATTCGTATGCTGAGAAAAAATACTTCTTAAGGCTTGAAATCGCTGTAAGCCTTTTTCAAAATTTTCTTTATCAACCTTCACCTTGCTCATCATGTGCTCAACCACATCTTCGTTTTTGCCACGAAGGCCACGCAATTCAATTAACTGGTCATTGATACCCGTTAATCGTGCATCTAAAATAAGCTGTGAGCTATTGATTAAGTCTTCAATCTCGTTACGTGTGTTATCTCTAACAATTTCTTTTTTAGATGGTATAAGCTCTTCTGACAAGGCTTTTTCTAGCTCTAAAATACGACTTTTTTCTAATAAAGCATTATCTTTCTGTACTTTTGCCAACAATGCTTTTTGAGCAGAAACAGGATAAATTTGGTCAGTTTCTAGACCCAATAAATCAGCACTGGTTTTAATTTGCTTAGTTAGCTCTTTTTGAATTTCAGTTTCATTCTTTAAGGCATCCCAAAGACCATCAATTTTATTTAATACCGCTAATCGACCTTTTTGTTTCCAGCGTGTACCACTAATATATTGCCGCCACACATCAATTTCAGATTTAGTAACCCCTGTATCAGCCCCCAATATGAACAATACCGCATGTGCATTGGGGAGCATATTTAAAGTCAATTCAGGCTCTGTACCAATCGCATTGAGCCCTGGTGTATCTAAAATCACCAAACCCTGTTCCAGCAAGGGGTGCGGGAAGTTAATCATGGCGTAACGCCAACAAGGCACATCAATTGAACCATCTTTATTAATATTTAAAGCGTCATCTGCACTATTGGGATCAAACAAGCCATATTTTTCAGCTTCCTGCAAAGAAACTGGCTTGGTGCGACTCACCTCTTTAAACGCTTTTACCATGCTGTCATTTGAATCAACATCAAAAGTGACTGTTTTCCACTCATCAGGATAGCGTTTGTACTCAGAGGTGGTAGCGTCAGAAAGCCGCGTTTCAATCGGCAACATCATAATAGAGGTTGGCTTGCTGGTGTCATAGAGCAACTCAGTTGGGCACATCGTGGTACGCCCAGCCGTAGATGGCAACAGACGCTTACCATAGTTAGCAAAGAAAATAGCGTTGATGAGTTCAGATTTTCCGCGTGAAAATTCGGCCACAAACGCAACGTTTAATTTATCTTCACGCAATCTATCCAGCAATTGCTGTATGCGTTGGTCTACTTGAGCATCATTAAGCTCTTGCTCATTTAACCAACTGCGATAATCACAAATGGTGTCCACCAGTGCCTTGCGCCAGTCTGAATAAGCTGCGAAGTGTTGTGCTAATTTATTGTCTGTCATCATGAAAATCCAAACTACCTTTATGTAACAACATATACTTTAATAGTTGTTACTTAAATATGCAAATAAATCAATTAACTATTCTTTACATTTCACCTAATTCACCTAAAATTCTGACAAACGGTGATATTTTTATGATTAACGGACGGTCGCTTAAATAGCAGGATGTGATTTCATTCTGTTATCATACAGATTGTAAATTTTTGGCTAATACTCTATGAGCGGCTTAACCTCTCACTCCCCTCGTCCAATTGACATTAAATTGCATCGTGCCTCTAGGCTACTAGAAGTTGTGTTTGATAATCACATGAAATGTATGCTGTCTTGTGAGTTTTTACGTGTTTACTCACCATCAGCTGAAGTACGCGGGCATGGGCATGGTCAAGAAGTGCTCCAAACCGGCAAAGAAGATGTCAACATCAGCGCCATAGAGCCGATTGGCAATTACGCAGTTAAACTCACTTTTTCCGATGGTCACGATACAGGTTTATACTCTTGGGATTACCTGTATGAACTTGGGCAAAATTATGAGGCTCTTTGGTTAGAGTATTTAGGCAAACTCAGTGTGGCGGGCATTAAAAGAACTACAATGACCTAACGATTAAACATCATGACAAACGAACAACAAACACATTTTGGCTTTAAAACCGTTGCGGAATCAGAAAAAGCGCAAAAGGTAGCAGAAGTTTTTCACTCAGTCGCTAACCGATATGATCTCATGAATGATGTCATGTCCGCTGGTCTGCATCGTGGCTGGAAGCGGTTTTCGGTTAATATCAGCGGTGTCAATGTAGGCGATAAAGTCTTAGATATTGCAGGTGGTAGCGGTGATTTATCTAAGTTATTTGCAAAAAAAGTCGGCTCGAGTGGTGAAGTCATCCTCACCGATATTAACGCCTCTATGTTAGGCGTCGGGCGAGATCGTATGCTTGATGCTGGCTTACAAGTCCCCGCAGTGCAATGTGACGCAGAAAAACTGCCCTTTCCAGATGGTTATTTTGATTGTGTTATCGTCGCTTTTGGTTTGCGCAATATGACGCATAAAGAGCAAGCTTTAAAAGAAATGCATAGGGTATTACAAACAGGTGGTAGATTATTAGTGCTGGAAT
>JABFSF010000044.1 GCA_013140755.1 Methylotenera sp.
GATTAGAAATAGCTTTCCGTGTTTTGTAATGACTTCTTTTGCTACTCAAGCTGCCACTGCCAGTGAAGATGTAAATATTGTATATATTAATGGTGTATTAAAAGCGGATAATAAAAACGATCCAAAAGATATTAATTTTCTTGAACGAATAAGGATTCAAATAGATCATTATAAAAATAGAGTTGGACATGCGGAAAAGCGCATAGAAGAGTTGCTAACTTTAAACTCAGAAACTAATCTGGATCTTCAACAAGAAAAAGAGTTGATTGATTTGGATTCATTTTTGGAAGCATCTATCGATAACCGCACTGGCAGAGTAGTCCCAGATGATTTGAAATATTTATCAAACAATCGTCAACTGTCTGAGCTGCTCGGTAAAGTTGATACGCTAATTTCTGAAATTAAATCAAAATGAATACATTCAGAGAACACTCCCCTAAGCGCACTTGCTCAAAAGTTTATAAGAACTATCGAGACTATAAGCCATACTTAGCTACCGACTTTGCAAATAGATGTGGTTATACAAACTGTCCAGATACATGGTTCGGAGGAGTAGATAATTTTCACATTGATCACTTTATCCCATGGAAAAAATACCCTAAATCACCTGGCCTTGAAACCGATTACTCTAATCTGGTTTACTCATGTTCATATGTCAATATTTCGAAGTCTAACGATGAAGGTCAATATTTAGATCCGTGTAACGAAGATTACAATAAACATTTTTCTAGAGACACATACGGAAATATTATTCCGAATGCACAATCAGTGAAAGCTGTTTACATGCACAAAAAGCTTAAATTGTATTTAAAACGATATCAGGTTATTTGGATGCTAGATAAATTGGAGACCAAGTTGCAAGAGCTTTCTGAGCTTCGTCAATCAAAAACATTAACAGGTACAGCGAGCAATAAAATAAATACAATGATTGCAGATTTAGTCCAAGAGTATTTTCAATATAGAAAATATTTAAGAACCGTGTAGATCATCATCCATATTTGACTTAGAAAGCTAGAGTTTGGTCCTCATTCTACGATATTTCATTTTTCTATAAGCCAGTTGAATTCTTGTTATATCTTCAGTTGAAATACCTAATGTTTCGTGCAAAATGATTTGGTCATTTGCTTTTAAAATTTCATCAATATTTGATTTTTTTTCAAAGCTTTCTGCAAACTCTGTAAAGTTCTCACAATCTGTGTAGGGTATAGGAAGGTTTTTGAATTCATTTGGAGTTAATTCCAATACTCCTCCTCCGTAATACCTACCTTGCATTTCAGCTGCGAGTAACGTCAATGAGTTATAAAATGAAAATATAAAATTTTCTATAGTGTATCCGTTTTGCATTTTTATTTGGTATGCAGAGTCTGTTACATATACATCTGCTGAGTTTTTAATGCATTTAGGGTAGTCATGACTGCGTTTAAAAAAGAAGCCTTCATCTTTTTTTATATTAGGAACATCGTGCCATCTTTTTCTAATCTTGCACTTAAATCTTTTTGGTATTTCTAATCCACTGCCTTTTTCTAAATATGGTAATAAACTTTTAGATAAACTCTTATTATTAGTATCTAATAAATAGCACGGAACATCTCTGGCTACTAAAGAATTAAATTTTTCTATATCAAAATCAACGCAACCGTTAACGTAATGACCTTTTTGTATAATTTTTTTACTGCAATAGGAAAGCTTATGACTCTTTAAAGTGGATTGATTGACTATAAAGTAACTATTTGCACCAGTGACGATTCCTGCAGCTGATTCACAATAATCAGATGATTTAGATAGTTGATTCGAGAGTCTTTCAACTAAAACTATGTCTTCTTCTTTTAGAATGCCTGTTGTCCACTTTTGGCTAATACTCGATACTGGTAAATGAACAAAATCTGGAACCAAATCTTTTAGGTCCGCTACGCTATCGTGTTCAGTTATATATATTCCTGGATCTTTATTAGCAATGTTCTTATATGCAATAAGAACTACGGTGTCTTGTTCGATATCGTCAAAAGCCAATTGATTAAATGTGATTATTTCTAATCTTTGAAAAGTTTTAGATAGAAACTCCCTAATTTCTTCCGCATATTTGACTTGTAGAATCTCCGTGGGAAGAACGAAGGCCATTACCCCAGTTTCTTTCAAGAAATCAGAAGACTTCAAAAGAAAACTAGTCCAAATATTGGCTACTTCATGATCCAAAAGCTCATGCTGAGTATGTATTTTTTTACACTGATCTGCTTGGACTTTCTCTAGCAACTTCCTAACAATATAAGGTGGATTACCAATTACCAAGTCATATGTTTTTGCTGTTTCCCAAAATAGGAAATCGCTTTGGGAAATAGTAAACACGGGAATAGTGGTCGGGGTTTGAACTTTGGTAATAGCTTCATCTTCTATTTCTACGGCGTCTAAACTATTTACGGACGAGGCTGATTTATCAATAGCATTGATAAATATACCATCCCCACAACTTGGTTCTAGTATAGATAGATTGCCCCCCATAGAATGAGAAATGTAAAACACAATCCACTCTGCCAAGGCTTGAGGGGTATAGAACTTACCTTTAAGTTTTGAGCTTTTCATTTAGTTATGCTTACCTTTATATTTCAGGTGTTACATATAAATGAAACCATAAGCACTTATTTTGTCAAAAGTATCCCTGAAATTGGCATTCTACAAGGTTTTTATCATCGGTTATACCCAAACTAGTAGCAATTTAGTATTAAAGACTAATAGGAATCATAATGCTAAGCTCAATCCTATAAAATAGGAGCTATTGCTTGGCCTCTTTTAGTGGATTAATGATTCCGGACTGTCACTATCGGATCGCAAAGCATCACAGTGATTACATTTTTAGCTTTGACTTGAAGGCTTTATATAGTGCCGGTTTAGCCAGACTTTTACCTTCCTTTAGCAAATGATTGTTAACCTTTCGGTTGCTTACATACTCACCACGTTCTCGAAGTTTATCAACAATCATTGATACCTTGTTTATAGCAGCTTGGGTGTTTTGAATGCCTGTTTCTTTTTTATGGGCTGCATATTTTTCTGAAATCCTGATACATTCCACAGGAAACCAATATTTTAGGCAAGATGATGAGTGGTTTAATTGTTTAGCGATGTCCACCAGCGGTCTATGATCATTAACATCGGCAGCAACCGCCTTTATTAAATTATAAAGCTCCGCTTTCTGACTGCTTGTAAGTAACGGTCTTTCAGCTCTATCTACAATCTTCTCTGGAATACGACGCAAAGCTTGATGGATAAATACTTTATTCCAAGGGACTAAAAACATCTCACTCGGTAAAGTATCGATCCCGTAGCAGATAGTTAAGAACTGAGGTAGAGATGGCTTCTCATTTTTGGTAAGCCATCCTGTCATGGCCCAGCTATTAAGCCCAATGGATTTACAGAACTTAGATCTATTTCCTTCAGAATAATGCCGAATGGCTTTTTTCAAGAACATAATAAAATTGTCAGATGATGCCAGTTGGCCTAATTTATCGAGGTGTTCAATCAAATCTTCAGCAGCAGCAAACACCCAATAATCAAACTCACTGAACTCAACATTCTCACCTACCCTGACATTCAAACCTTGATAGCAATAAGCACATCTGGATAAATCGGGATATCGCGGTATAAAGGGCTGAACCCGATCGCAATGAGGACAAGTATCTATTAGGGGCTGTTTATGCTTTGTACAAGCACGATAGAGCTTTAATGACCATATCAACGGCCTATATGAGTTCTTATGTATGTTCGGCATTTCTTGGATGCATTCAGGGCACCATTTTGGACGATCTGACAAAAGTCCACACCCTGTGGATGGCAACAAGTCTGACAATGGTAATAGCGTCGATAAAGCAAGTGACTGGGCACCAGTGAGTGATTCTGTATGGGCCACAAACAACTCAGCATATTTTCCCAAACCATTTACTGTACTTGAATATTGATTGAAAAAACTGGGATATAAAAACTCTTTAATCTCAGGATTTTCTACCGCATATATTTTCCGTAGTAAGCGAGTAGGACTCACTGAGTGAGCAGCAGCTATCCTCACAATATAGGAGATCAATCCCTCTACATCTTTGGTGCCGGCGCCTATTAATGTCGGCTGGAACAGCCTACTCCTTGGTTTCATTTCCAAGTGATCAATGGAAAATTCTTGATGTGTATGCTCAACCTTCATGACGATTGTCTCCAACTTGATCACGACTAGGATTGCGGATGCCGACTCGTGGCTTTTTCTCGGTCGACATCTTTTGTTTTAATGGTTGAGATTCAGTAGAGGTCGATTGATTATCAGATTCAATCAACAGTTTGACGAGCTCTTCGTAAGGCTCATCCTCCAACTTCATTTCACCAGACAGTGCTTCGTCAATAATGGTTATGAGACCCTTATTATCTAATGCAAATTTATTTGCATACTTTTGATCAAATGTATCTAAACCATCTTTCAAAGCATGGCCATAAACACGTGTTAACCAGTCCTTTAAAATACCAATGCACCCAACACATTTAATGAAAAAATATTCCCTATAATTTGTGAAATCTGGCGTTATCTTCAAAGGCATTTTATTGAGAAAATACTCAAGAGCAGATGTGAACTCTTCTCGGTCTTCCTTAATATTTGCGTCATAACGATTCATTGACAATATTTCACTTCGACGCACCAATTGACCGCTGTAGTCGCGAATTTTCAGCAAGTCGTACGTGCCAATAAGGATGATCGTGATATCAGATTCAATCGTCATGGACTTCAGCATCTCGAATTGATACTCAAGTCGTGTAGGATCGTTCACCATAAGGATGTGATGCGCTTCATCGATGATCAAATATCGAGTCTTACGGTACTTCATGCACTTTTCCAAGCTGCGTCGCAAAACGTCTGCAGTTGAGCCCTCTACCGGTTGGCAATGTGTATCGGTAAACATCTCGCCTTGACCATTCAGATTGATTTTCTGATTCAGTAAGATGTCGCCATTACGCTCCAGGATTCGAGCATAGAAATCTTTCCAATTGAAATTCCTGCCTGAAGGCGGCGCTGCGTTTACACCAATCACGGGAACCATGCTCACATCTTTGTTGGTAGCATCCGCATGCTTGATTTGCAGCTCTCGGTACAAACGCCTGGCTAATGTAGTTTTGCCTACTCCTGTTGGTCCGGCAACGACTATCACTTTAGATCCTGCAGCGCAATTCAATGAATTGACCAAATGATTAAATGTGACTCGATGCTTCAGGTGGTCAATTTGAACATCCTTAAAATATTGCAATCTCTTTGCAATCGGTTCGTTTAATAACGCTTCAGGAAATTTGTCTTTTGGATTAATCATAGCGTGAACTCTCCGATGATTCTTGTTGTTATGTTGTCCCACATGCTTGTGCTAGGTAATGGTGCTGCATTGGGGAATTGATTTGTGATGCCTGATTTCAATGCGGATAAGTCCATGGCTTCCATTGATTCAAGCTTGCGTTGCTCCGCCAATAAACCTTCTTCTGTCTTAGTAATGTCACGGAAATATGCTGCGATGACTTGAGCATTAATAGCGCGGCGCTTACTACTTCTTTTGAATTTCGTACGCAGTTCTTGGGTGGCATTTTTTATTTCTTTCTCAGTCCGGTTCTGGAATTCGGATACATATTCGGATTGGCATTCCACCCAGTGGTCAGACAGCCATGCCATTGCCATAGACATATTGAATGGGTCATAACGCACTTCCACTTGCTTGTTCGCGTACTTAGGGTTTCTGAACTCAGGTGACCAATAATAGATATAGTTAATTTTTACACCCCTAGATGAATCTACTTTGGCGGTGCCTTTTGTGGTTGTGGGCAAACACATGATAATGAAGTCACGTGTGTAAGGGGTTGCCATATGTGATCTGATGCCAGACGTTTTCAGGCTAACTGCCATGGCTCTATCAGGACTGACACCTAAGCTTGCATGCTCCATTACGTGGTATACCCTTGTAAGGTAGCCATCAAAGGCCACACTAAACTTGGGCAAAGTCCACACAGCTAAAGCTCTAGGATCGTGAGATTTTGATAAAGACCTAGGATTTTGCAGGGCTACATTATTGCCACGCAGGTTATGAATGAAGGTCTCATTGTTGACGCCGAAAAATCTTTCGATAATGGAGCCGAAACGCGGCTTACTGGCAGGACGAATCTTTTTGTGCGATTCCAGCCTGGCAATCAAACAATCAAAATAGAGACTGAGAAACTCAGAACCTTGATCCACCACAATTGTTTTCGGAATGCGGCCATGACGTCTCACACATTCGCGTATGATCAACATGCAAGAGCGATAACTAGGCTTATCAAAGGTCAGTACCCATGCAAGTATCACTCGTGTATATGCATCCATTAATACTGTGAGCCAAGCTTTATTCAAGTTCTCACCAAATTTTGAACCAACAAACTGCAGGTCCAACTCGGTATGGTCGATATGGCCTATTTCAAAAGCACGATCGCCATGCCTTGGTGTTGATTGATCTAAAAGCCAGAACCACTCTGATTCGCTATATGCAGCCTTTTTACCTTCCCGAGCTTCTTGCACTAAATTAGCAGCACGGCGTTTAATCTCTGCCAAAAAAGTTTTTTCACTCGGAACACTCAACCCTTGTTCAATGCATTGAAGTTCAACCTCGCCCCAGCAACTGGTTTTGGATCTTCCGCCAGGTTGCAGGAAATAACCATCAATCACCTCATTCATAATATTGATGACTTTCGCATCAAGTTTTCTTTCCCTACTTCCACGCTTATGAGTTTTAGGTATCAACCCTACAAAACCTGAACCGTAAGCCTGCACGCTATGGCGATACATTAACTTCCAGAGCCTGATGGTCCTAGGTCTAGCTGTAATGTCACTTTCTTTTTCAGGAAATATATTTTTATATCTTCTAAGAGCTTCTTCATACTCTCTCGGGGAAGCTTCACGGACAATATCTTCAGCCAAAGTTTGCTCCGGAAATAGCTCCTGAGGTAATCCACTTACAATTCCATCCTTGATCAGTTGTTCAAGAACATTCCTTTGAAGCGTAACAATTGTTTGTTCGGCATCTTCTACAAAAATTGCGGTATCGCCGGCATTTAAAATCTTCCACGGTACGCCATCCCATATAAAGCTTTCACCAATGGCAATTTTCACTGACGCTGAAGGTGTGGATACACAGTTGGTTTTTGATTGGATATGAATGCGGTATGCGTCTGCAGCTTGCTTGTCGCGATAAATTAAAGTTCGGTGAGTCTCGACTAGAAGATCGTTATTGATGTCAAAATAAAGCAACTGATCGGCTAACATTTTGTTGAGGACATCAGCGTCAAGACCTATCTCGATAAGTGACTGAAAATCCGTCCAGGCCTGATCCTGAAAAGCAAACATGACTTCTGCAATTTCATCATCGCTGACTGGCAGGCATTTTTCGTCGAAATAGTCACCGAGTAACTCCAAATTTCTAATGAAGGTATGATTGTTCTCTGCAGAAGATCGGACGGCGAACTGTAACCCATGCTCTGCCGCATAAGCCTCTCCTGCAGGACATCGCCATTTTCCACCCTCATCTCGGGTAAAACGCTGCGAGCCACTGGCTAAACTTTTAAGAAGTTCTGCTTCGGTTTTGCACTCCACCCAACCAGCGAACCATTCCTGCAATAGGAAATAGTCTGGAGTTGAATAATGCGTGGATTTACGACCAGTTTTGCCTATATAGGTAAGTTTCACTTGTTGTGGCTGGTCATAAATCTCATAGGTGTGATCGTCGAATTCCCAACCAACCAAGGCAGGCAGTTCGTTGCCATGGCTTTCAGCTTGAATTGTGAATCCCATTTTCTTGCTGGCAAAATGACACGCTACGTTAGCTGGTCCGCTGAACACCCTGCGCTCAGGTTCTGAGTTACGAATCTGGTGAATTTTTTGTATAGCTTTTGATGAAAGTTTTGTTCTTTCAAAATAGTCATTCAGTTGTGCACTGTTTAACATGTTTAACTCCTGGTGATTAACCAGAGCTAAAGGCGTTAACTGTTTAAGTTTAAGGTTGTGAAATATCCTTCAACAGCATGTAAATTTGACAACCTACATATCTGTCGTAGAATGACTACATTAAGTGAGCAGCTTAGTGTGTAGCCCAAAAGCTCAGGTTTTCCCGAACCTGGGCTTTTTTATTTCTGATCTCTACTTTTTATTCAGTTCCTTTATCTCCATTTCTGCCTGGCTATTCCAGACAGTCAACATATCCTTGCATAGGAGATTTTTTGTAGTCAAATATAATTTTTTAAATGACTATACATCTTTATTACACGGGCATTTGCAAGAGGAAGTTTCCCATTTAATGACATCACGTTATGTTGAAGATATAGAAATTCGCCAGCTAAGGGTACGAACCTGGGTACGAGCTGTAAGGCTTGCCAGTGATCTGAGCTTGATTGAATTAGAAAGACAGTTTTCTGATTCCAAAACCAAGGCTAAGGCACCAAGATCTTGTATCTGGGATAAATATGCGAAAGGCGATGTAGCGCCAAGGATGGGCAAAAAACCAAACGGGAAATTACACTTGGCTAATCGAATAGACAAAGCTTATCCCGGTACATTACGGTGGCTGAACTCACCTATGTGGCGATTAATCGATAAAGCACCAATGTCGATAATTGAAATCAAAGCGATTTACGAAGAGATGCCATATCTATTCAGAAGTATATTTGTCGAACCAAAACACAAAACTAAAGGATTATTTTGGCGGAGATATACTGAGCTTCAGCCTTGTATAGACACACTGTACAAAATGGAGGAATTACAAGCTTTCATTGCACTATTAACCATGGTTAAAGAAGCTGAAATTAAACAAGATCAAGAAACTCACTATGAAGCTTTGAAAGCAGCTATTAACTTTGAAGATGGGTTAGCTATATTTCCTGAATTAGATTTTACAGACGAAGAAATAATTGATTATCTTGAGTGGAGATTCAAAACAGCGGGGTATTACGATATTTAAAATTTGTAGATATATCTATTACGCACCAGAATTTTTACAAATGTATGTAAATTGGTATAATAAATCTTGCCATAAGCTTTGCGTCCCGCAACCGGTCTTCAGAGTCGGCAAATGCCGTGTAAAGCTTATGTCTATCTAACTAATTTCTCATTTTTTGTAAATTGACGTTCATGGCAGGGCAATCTAGCTCGCTTCAATTTGCTCTATGCAATCGAATTAAATCCTACATCAATAAACCATGTATCATTGGCTAGAGCTTCAAACATAGATAATTGCCAACTGTTTGTGCGACTCGAATATTTTTCAACTTGCTCAAGAAGATGCCCTCTAACAGCCACCGCACCTCCTTGCCTGTGAAGCTTCACTAACATATCTTTATGCGCGGCTAGCTCATCATTAGCATTTGAGCTAAAAGTCACCCCTATACCACAAATGATAAAATGACGTCGTACCCGTTCTTGGTCTATCGCTGGCCAAGTTGCTGGTGGTGATGCTTCATAAATAATAACTAATGGAGGTCCTTGGTCTAGAGTTGCCTTCATCCACCTTGCAGAAAAAAGAGGTGCATCATAGTACGGGTGTAGGGTTTGCTGGCCTGGAAGCCTAGGATAACGAGCCTTTTTAGTATCATTGCAAAAATGACAAGCTGGAACTAAATTGCACGGAAAGATAGCAAGATCTGGGTATTTGCTCTTCGGTAGATGATGGTCCAGAGTAGCAACTGTACCAACCCCACATAACGGACATTTTTTATAAGGAGCCAAACTCCTGATGCTATCGTAAATATGTCTTGCTACTCCATTAGTCTTGCTCATGTGATCAGAATAAAGTGATGTAAGTTCTGGTTTCGTAACATGGCCTACCGTATCGACACGAGGCACAAGATTAAGAGTTTTAGCTGTTGCGTTTACATCATAAGCAGTTGTGGCAATGTCTAAATTATTGCTTATTGCAAGTAATCTAGTATGCAACCCAACATCTGGTGTTGCTGTTAGACATAGATTCAAAACTTCTAAGTTTGTAAAAGTTGGTTTTGAAAGAGAACGCATTATGTTTCATCCTCATCGTTATCAACTTCATTTTGTAAATTTAAGTTAGCTAATGATAGTACTCTAACCAAACCCAGCGCTTCTGCGCCTAAGCGATCTCCAAATAATTCTAGCGTTTCTTCATAAGAACTTCCGTTGACTGCCTCTGAAATCATTCTATGAAATCCTGTTTGCATAACCTCAAGGTTAAAAACTTCCCGAGTTAGGGTGCCAACATGTTCGCCAAATGTTTCTATTGGCGGCCGATCAAAATCAACGTTTCGACCAGATCGATTCATAATCCAGACACACTCTTTAGGTACTTCCTGAAGTACAACGGGGGAATGCGTAGCAATGATAGCCACACCATTTCTGTCGATAAGCAAGTCAGAAAGTGCTCTAATAAATGCTGAAAGAAGAGGGGGATGTAAATGCCCCTCAGGTTCATCGATAAGAACTAATGTTTTTTCTTCGACAAGCTCTACAAGCTTTGTAATTGTAAGTAGCACAACACTATGACCTGAGCTTAACTTACGGAAAAGCCTACTAGCCTGCTCTCTCCAATCTTCCACATTTTCATCTGCTAAGATGGAAACATTTGCATCGGCAAATAATGGATCAGCCTCGAGCGCATTCAACGCACGAGCCCACCTCCTTGCCCTTACACCCTCACGGCATGCCGCAACACTAAGTACAAAATCCTGACTTAGCTCACTTCGAGATTTAATAGTATGATGTTCTTGCTCGGGCTCCGGATATGGCCCAACTGTACTTTCATTAGGTACAGGCCGCGCAATCTCCCGAATGAGTCCGACATAATCATAGCGTATATTAATTCTCGTATCATTTTCATGCACTAAGGGTCCATGAGAATCAAATGGGCTAAAAGAAACAGTTACCAAGCCAGCAAATTGATGTCTAGGAGTCAAAAACATTGTGCGATTCAATGGCTCGATTGAGCCTGAAGAATTACCATCTACTGTAGTAAGTCCTAAGAAACTTCTGCTCAACAAATCAAAGCATCGTGTTTTACCTACGCCATTTCTGCCAATCAACACATGGACGTTAGAAGGTGGTTTTGAATTTGGTGTAACTCTGAACGATAATTCGAGCGGCTGATTTTCGGGCTGGTCACTTGGAGGGAATATGTATTTGAACGCAAAAGGTGTAAGTGATGGATTACCATGTGCTAATCGATGAAAACGGTTTCGAACCCTTTCCATATCAATGGAGCGAAGCAAAGAGTTAGTGAGAACAGCCTCATTATGATGACGATTTAGAATAGTAAGGTCGTAAGCACCATCTTGTAATGACGATAAGAAATACGTTCGATATTCTTCACCCAGTTCATTAAGCGTTTCATAATAATTTTCTGATTGTCCAATCGAAAACCAGGTATTTGGCAATAAAGCGAACTCTAGGGGCAGCGTTGTATGTGCGTTTGCTGGGGTCATACCCGCGCACGCTATTTTGACACCGCCAACATGTATATGACTACCGTCAAGCTGGATAACTTTTACATGAAATAATGTATGCCATGTAAACCAATCATTCCAATCGCTTTGCTGTAAAAGTACATCACCTGGCTGACCAATTAAATTACCATCTGTGACCACCCTAAATACCATATCAACTCACTTTTTTAATTCTTATAAATATCATTTACTGGGCGGACTAACAGTCCATCAATTTTTGTTTTCTAAAATCCCATAGTGCTGTAGGGTTAGCGAACTAGTAAGGAGGTTATATGAATATTAAGAGGACGCACGCGTCCGTGTAACAATATTAAAGATGTTGATTTTGACATATTAATTTTCTTATTAAATCTTGAGGTTAGGTATAGCTCTGTCCGTATAATAATTAATAGCAAGTACGGACGCAACCCAATAGATATAGCAGTGTATTAGTCAGAAACAATGTGATTATGAATGACCGCTTGGGTCGAAACTAGTCACTAGTATTTCATTACCTCAAAAATATTTGAGCAATATCTAGAAATTAGGAAGAATCTCTAAATGGAGATTTGAAACAACGGGCATTACGATATTTAAATTTCGTCCCATGGCAAAGTAATGTTTCCGTTTTCGTCCCATGGCAAAGTAACGCTTCCGTTTCAATAATAAGTAATTCGAAAAACTAGTGGAAAACTTACGTCTCGCGGCAACATATTGATTCCGGAAGAGTCTGTTGAATTTATCTCAGTGACACCATCTTGGTTTCAGCCTTTTTTATTTATATCCATAAATTATAAATCTGGTAACTTTTATGCGAATTCATGTCTTCTAGCGACCAAAAGCAGTCATTCAAAGTTTAACTTTTTTGAAGGGCATCGGCCAGTTTTGCATGGCAATATCAACAATACCCATGAGAGCATCCTTACTTGCCCCACTGGAAGCTTGTACAGAAATCCCCTGATGTAAGGTGGTGACATATTTTGCCAGTGCCGTTGTATTGGTATCATCAGGCAAATCTTTATTATCTTTCGCTATATCAAAGCGTACCTTAAAATTTTCTTCTAAATTGGCACGATAAGAGATCAGTTTTTTTTGAATCATTTCTGCTTCTGGCCCACAGGATAATGCACCTTGCACAATCATGCATCCTCGTGGATTTTGATGTTCGGTTAATAACTCTACGGCTTTAGTTAAAAACTTTTTAGCTACTAGATAAGAAGTGGGTTCTGCGATTGCTCCCTTAACAAATGCGCTGGGACCAGAGAGATATTTATCCAATACTTGATTAAATAAAACTTCTTTATTGCCGAAAGCCGCATAGATACTTGGCTTATTCATATCCATAGCTTCTATAAGTGCCGCCATGGACGTCCCTTCATATCCATACTTCCAAAATGTCTGCATGGCTTTTTCAAGTGCTTCATCATGGTTAAACGCGGGCGGTCTTCCTCGGCGTTTTATAGCATCAGTATTTGTATTTTCTGAAAGACTCATCAGCAATCTCACAAGTTATTATTAAATATTATACCATTTGGTAATAAATGTGTTGACAAAAATATTCATGCCCATTAGTATTTACATACCGATTGGTACAAATAAAATAAGTAATGCAATATTTTGGAGAGTAAAATGAGTAATTATGAAAACAAAGTGGCTTTTATCAGTGGGGCGAATCGCGGCATCGGCTTTGAAACAGCGAAGAAATTAGGTGAACTTGGCATGACAGTTGTTCTTGGTGCTCGTGATGTGACAAAGGGCAAAGCAGCGGCGAGTGAATTAGTATCAAACGGGATAAATGCTGAGGCAATATACTATGATGCGAATGACTCAGCATCTGCAAACAATGTTTATGTTTATCTTGATAAGCATTATGGGAAGTTAGATATTCTTGTCAACAACGCAGGCGTCAATCACGAACAATTGATGGGCAAAAATAATAGTAGCTCTGTGAGTCAGGATGCTTTACAGAATACATTCCAAACTAACTTATTTGCCGTGATTGAGCTTACACAGAAGTTATTGCCATTAATTAGCAAAGTGCCTGAAGGACGTATTGTGAATTTATCGAGCATACTGGCATCATTGACTTTGCACAGTATGCCAAACTCTCCTATAGACCCTGCTAAAGCCTTTGCCTATAACGCTTCGAAGACAGCATGAATGTGTATACGGTTCATTTAGCCCATGAGTTACGTGATACCAATATCAAAGTGAATTCGGCACATCCAGGTTGGGTAAAAACTGAGCTTGGCGGTGAGCATGCGCCAATGGAAGTCGCTGATAGTTATAAAACCAGCTTATACCTAGCCACATTAGACAAAAATGGCCCTACTGGTGGATTCTTCCATGAAACCGACGGATTGCCTTGGTAAGTGGGGAAAATGGGCATGGCTAAAAAAATTCCATTTCGTTACCGCGTATATTGCTTTGCGTTCATCATGTCGCTTTTTACATCCATGATTGTATCCGCCACGGTAATAGGGTTGCGCTTTGGCTTTACTGCAAAATTTATGCAGATTTGGCCATCGTCATTTGCGATTGCATGGCCGATTGTATTTATCTCCATTCTTATCATCGCCCCACTCGTTAACAAACTATTAAATGTATTTATCGAGTCTGCTTAATCAGGTCAAAAAAAGAAATACTTAATCTACCCTTTAGGAATAATCAAGCATGAATAAAATATTTACTTTAGGACAAATTCTTGAAATTGACTTAGGGTCCAACTGCAAGCTTAGCTACCTAAAAACAGGTTCTGGCAAACCACTCATTTTGATGCATACCATACGCACACAGTTAGATTACTTTCAAGAAGTCATTCCTGAGCTCGCAAACCATTACACGGTGTATGCAGTGGATTTACCTGGCCATGGTAGATCGTCTATCGATACAAAGGTTAATTATGATGAGCCTTATATGCGACAAGCAATAGTCGCTTTTATTGAAAAACTAGATTTAAGCGAAGTTACGCTTGTAGGCGAATCGATAGGCGGAGTGTTGGCGCTTACGGTGGCTAGCGTGATACCAGAACGTATTGTCAAAGTGGTTTCTTCTAATACATACGACTATGAAACACGCTATGCAGATGGTTTACGTAAAGGCAATTTATTTTCCAATATTGTGATTGCAAATTATGCCGTACCTATACATGGTGCTATTTTTGCAGCATTAGAAAACTGGTTATTTTTAGGCCTTGCTATGAAAGGCGGCTTAAAAAACAAACGTTGGATGCCAAGCCCCTTATTAAGTATATTTAATCGCACAGGCTACCGCAGAGGCTTTAGATATGTAGAGCGTAACGTTTTTGCCAACTGGCGATCTTGGGATAAAGCAAGGGCACTATACACTGGTGTAAAAGCACCCGTCAACTTAGTTTACGGCGATTGCGATTGGTCAAGAATTCCTGAGCGTCAACGTACTGGAAAAGCACTGGGGAGTATCAATATCATTACGTTAGAAAATACAGGACATTTTGGATTTGTGGATAACCCAAAAAAATTATTAGACGTAGTTTTAAAATCTTAATAATTAGCTGGTTAAGAATATTTTTTGGAGTTTCCTCAGTACAAATGCCAGTTATGTAATGCAACTCCTTAAAAGAACACTTCAAATTAATGATGTTTGAAATGGTAGCTAAGAGCAGTTTTAGTCATTCGACTAATCCAGTAAAAATCAATCTACATCCTAACCCAGTGATACAACCCCCACCCAAAAGTGCCCAGGTTCATCATATCGGGTACACCACGCTCTTTATCACTTATTCCGTGTTTTTTAATGCACATGCGGCTTGCCTTGTGGTTTAGCATTAGGGTCTATGGGTTGTGGGTCTAGGGTTGCAATGGTTAAGTTGTCATCAAGTAAGTATTTTTTAGCGACAGTTTGCACTTGCTCGGCAGTAACTGCACGTAGTTTAGCAGGGTAGTCTTGCAAAATTCTCCATGAAAAGCCGATGGTTTCTATGGTGCCTAATTGCATTGCTTGATAAAACATGGAGTCACGTTGGTAAACATCTGCGGCAATTACACCTGCTTTTACGCGCTCTAGCTCTTCAGTCGTAATGCCAGATTGTTTAATTTTTTCAATTTGTTGTAATAGGGCTTTTTCTATCTCGGCTACGGATTTACCTTCACTTGGTGTGCCATCTAATGAAAATAAACTTTGGCGACCTCGAGAGAGTATGTCGTAGCCTGCATCGGCATCAATGGCAATTTGTGTGTCTCGAACCAAGCTTTGGTTAAGTCTTGCCGCAGGGTTGCCACTCAGCACGCCTGCAAGCACTTCTAGTGCGTAGGGTTCCCAATCAGTTTCAGGCGTAATAAGTGGGGGTACATGGTACCCCATGATTAAATAGGGTAATTTTGCGGGGGCTTTTACGGTGACACGTCGCTCGCCTTTTTGAGCAGGTTCAACTTGTGGTTTGCGTACTGGCAATACTTTAGGTTTTAATTTGCCAAAGTGTTGTTTAGCTAAGGCGTACACTTCTTGTGCTTTTACATCGCCTACCACTACAACAGTTGCATTATTAGGAGCATACCAATTGTTATACCATTCTCTAGTATCTTCAACTGTCATGTTTTCAAGGTCGTTCATAAAGCCAATCACGGGGCGAGCGTATGGGTGTGTGCGATATACTACGCCTTGAAAAGCTTCATACACTTGCGATTGTGGTTTGTCGTCCGTACGCCAGCGACGCTCCTCCATAACCACTTTGATTTCTTTTTCAAACTCTTCTTTGCTCAATTGTAAATTTGCCATGCGGTCAGATTCCAACTCAAAAGCCAATGGCAAGTTTGATTTTTCAAGTTGTTGAAAGTAACAGGTGTAATCGGTGCTGGTAAACGCATTTTCTTTACCGCCCGCTGCTGCAATTAAGCGCGAAAACTGCCCAGCGGGAATTTTTTTTGTGCCTTTAAACATCATGTGTTCTAGCACGTGAGCAACCCCTGTTTTTCCATTCACTTCATCCAAGCTACCTGCGCGATACCACACTTGCGACACTACCACGGGTGAGCGATGATCTTCCTGCACAATTAACTTTAAGCCGTTATCAAGTTTAAACTCTTGAATTGATGCGTTTGCAAACGCCACCATTGGCATTGCTAATAGAAGAAATAAAAAGCGTTTAATGTTCACAGCGTTTTCCTGATAATTAAAAAGAAGAAACCTTGCGTTCAGACTTGTGATGGTCTTGCTAAGTTCACACACCTTTGTATAAGGCGATGAACCTATTTTAAACGAGATAGTATGCGATAATTTGCACTATGCAAAACTCCTCACACATCAGTTTGATTGATAATGAAAATGTGTATGATACATTGCTTGTGAAATCTGCCACCGTACTTGCCTTTGATTTTGGTGAAAGGCGCATTGGCATTGCCGTGGGCGAGCATTTACTTGGCACAGCCAACCCACTTACCACTATTGATAACGAAAGCAACGAAATTCGCTTTCAACGTATCACTGAATTAGTGCAAGAATGGCAACCTAAATTACTGATAGTAGGTTTACCGCTTAACACTGACGGCACTGAACATGCCATGACGCAACTGTGCAAAAAATTTGCACGCCGCTTAAATGGCAGATTCAATTTGCCCGTAGCATTAGTGGATGAACGCTATAGCTCCCTAGAGGCCAGCCAACGCTTAAATGAAAGCGGCATCAAAGGCCGTGCGCAAAAAACCATGTTAGACCAAGTCGCTGCGCAAACAATACTGCAAAGCTATTTTGATGCTCAAGCATGAAAATGCAAGAAGATTGACTAGCTCACTTAAATTTTGAGTAAAATAACGCTATGACGCAAAATCACTCAACTCAACTCCCTGACGCAGAAGACTTGCTTCAAGTTTTAGCGCAAAGACTCCAACCATTATTGCAAAAAAACACCGCACTGGTGGGCATTCACAGTGGAGGCGTTTGGTTGATGGAGCGCTTGCTGGTGTTGCTAGAAAAAACCATTGTTGAACATCAGATAGAACACGGTACTTTAGATGTTTCATTCTATCGTGACGATTACGCTCAGCGTGGTTTAAAAGCCGAAAATCGCCCAAGCCAAATAGCTTTTGATGTGGAAAATAAACATATTATTTTGATTGACGATGTGTTTTACACAGGTCGTACTACGCGTGCCGCCATGAACGAGTTATTTGATTACGGTCGTCCTGCGAGCATTTCATTAGTGGCTTTGGTGAATAGAGGCGGGCGTGAGTTGCCGATTGCACCACAAGTTGTGGCGGTTGAAATCTGTTTAGATGCATCGCAGCACTTGCAACTCACACAAGCCCCTGATGGCAAATTGGCGTTAGCACTTACTTCACAACACAATAGCGCGAGGTCATAAGCCTATGCAAAACCCTCAACTCGATTCTGACGGCAACCTGCGCCATCTGCTTTCTATTGAAGGCTTGCCTAAGCGTATTCTCAATCAGATTTTAGATACCGCCGAGTCGTTTGTAGGTGTGGCTGAGCGTGAAGTCAAAAAAGTGCCACTACTGCGTGGAAAAACAGTATGTAATATTTTCTTTGAAAATAGCACCCGCACCCGCACTACCTTTGAAATTGCGGCAAAACGCTTATCCGCCGATGTAATTAGCCTGAACGTCAACACCTCATCGCAATCAAAAGGTGAAACGATTTTAGATACTGTGGATAACCTCATTGCCATGCATGCCGATATGTTTGTGGTACGTCATGGGCAATCAGGCGCGGCACATTTAATTGCTAAACACGTGCCGCCACATATTCACGTGGTGAATGCGGGCGATGGTCGCCACTCACACCCCACACAAGGTTTGCTAGATGTGTTTACCATACGCAAATACAAACCTGAACTGCATAATCTAAGAGTGGCAATTGTGGGCGATGTGCTTCATTCGCGTGTGGCACGGTCTGAAATTCACGCACTCACTACACTTGGCGTGCCCGAAGTGCGCGTAATTGCGCCCAAAACCTTGCTGCCTGCACAAGTAGAAAAACTAGGCGTGCATGTGTTTCACAACATGGAAGAAGGTCTAAAAGATGTAGATGTCATCATGATGTTGCGCCTACAAAATGAGCGCATGAGTGGTGCCATGCTGCCCAGCACGCAAGAATATTTTAAAACTTATGGTCTTACTCAAGAAAAATTAGCACTTGCAAAACCAGATGCGATTGTCATGCACCCAGGCCCTATGAACAGAGGCGTGGAAATTGATTCCAGCGTGGCTGATGGCAAGCAATCTGTGATATTACCGCAAGTGACTTATGGCATTGCCATTCGCATGGCAGTAATGGCGATATTGGCAGGCGGAGGCGCACAATGAAAATTCACATTCAACACGGCCGCGTGATTGACCCTAAAAATAATATTGATAGCCAACTCGATGTATTTATCGCTGCAGGCAAAATTGTGGCACTGGGAGAAGTGCCACCAGACTTTGTTGCTAACCAAACCATTGATGCTGCTAATCAAATTGTCTGCCCAGGCTTGGTGGATTTATCTGCCAGACTGCGCGAGCCAGGTGAAGAATACAAAGCAAGATTAGTGAGCGAACTACAAGCAGCTGTTGCAGGTGGCGTCACCAGCCTTGCCTGCCCGCCAGATACCGACCCCGTGTTGGATGAACCAGGGTTGGTAGAAATGCTCAAGCACCGCGCCAAGCAACAAGGGCTTGCCCATGTGTATCCACTTGGTGCTTTAACGCGCCAACTCGAAGGCAAAGCACTTTCTGAAATGAGCGAGCTGCACACGGCGGGTTGCGTTGGCTTCTCACAAGCCAATGTGGCAATTACCGACACACAAGTACTATGGCGCGCCATGGAATACGCCGCCACCTTTGGTTTTACTTTATTTTTACATGCAGAAGAGCCGTTTTTAGCCAAAAACGGCGTGGCGCATGATGGTGAAGTTGCCACGCGCTTGGGCTTAAAAGGCATTCCCAGCGCGGCAGAGGCTCTCGCACTGGCAAGCATATTACGCATCGCCCAAGAGACGGGTGCCAAAATTCACATCGGATGCTTATCCACAGCAGAAGGTGTTGCCATGATACGCCAAGCAAAAGCGCAAGGGCTAAAAGTCACCTGTGACGTCAGTGCCAACCACTTACACCTTACCGAGCATGATATTGCTTATTTTGATGCCAATTGCCACCTCAAGCCACCTCTACGCACCCAGCGCGATAAAGATGCGCTCACAGTGGGCTTAAAAGATGGCACGATTGATGCCATCTGCTCAGACCACACTCCAGTGGATGATGATGCCAAACTCGCACCCTTTGCAGAGGCGGAAATTGGTGCTACAGGTTTGGAATTATTGTTACCACTTACGCTCAAATGGGCAACACAAGAAAAAGTCAATCTAGCACACGCCATGCATTTAATTACACAAGCTCCAGCGCATATATTAGGCGTGCCAGCGGGCGATTTAAGTATCAATAATGATGCGGATATGTGTATTTTTGACGCGAACGAATACTGGAAAATCTGTCCAAGTTCCCTCAAAAGTCAAGGCAAAAATACGCCCTTCACTGGCTTAGAGCTTGCAGGGCGCGTTAAGCTGACTTTGGTGCGCGGGCAGGTGGTTTATCAAGTTTAGTTCGAGTCTGTGGATTAAGCTAGATGCCGCTAATGTAAGCGTTTAGCTATTTGTACGCTAACAACTAAAACATCATGCTCCAACTTGCCGCCAATGCGCCTTTTCGTTCAAGTTGGTAGCCATTGATATTACTTTTTATGGGTTGTAACCATTCAAAACTGAGTTTGTTTCCATCAAAACTTCCGCCATGCATTACTGCGGTAAGGCCCAGACCGACATCCAAAAAGTGCCCTCCATAGTTATTTGTGTAATCCATTGGGCCAATTTTAACTGGAATGTGACTGCTGTACTCACCATCAATTGCACCTTGCCATGTATAAACACCACGTATTGACGCTGAGAGATTATTAACAATTTTACGGCTAAACCAAGCAGTGGATTGCATTTCATCGCCTAAAGAGTAGCCCGTACTGTTTTTACTTTCAAGTCGTTTGACGCCGCTAAGTTGTACTCCAAAAGACCAGTTGTTCATCTCATTTGTATAAGTGATACTTGGTTTAAAGTCCCAAGTTCCACTGCCTAATTGCATGTCATAATGAATGAATCCTAGTTGTTGCTGCATAACATCTCTCAGTTTGATGTTGGTATCGCCCGTTGGTACACTTAATCCTAAGGTTGCATGTAAGTGCTGATTAGAGTCTTCAATTAGTTTAAACATTGCATACAAGCCAGTATCCCCAATTCCTCCAGTGGTATGTGGGTGATCTGCATGCATAATTGCAGAGCCGATAGGCCCCATACCATCTGGAGATAATGGTGCGCCATTGGGAGGTGACATCGTCATATTCATATCAATATACTGCGGCATTATCATCAGGTTCAACCACTCGGTTGGCGCATACATGATGTCTAACATATGCATGTGCATATTCATATTTGTTGGTTTGACATAGCAATCATTACCGTTGCAACCATGGAGGAGAATAGCTTGATTATTGGCTACATTTGAACCATGTCTCATATTGCCAGCCTGATGGCTATACATATAGCGATAACCAATCATAAAGTTGCCAGTATGGCTTAACATGTGATCGAACATAAGACCAGCTGGGGTGTAGCTAGTATGCTGATTGTGATTGCTAGCGTCATAGTGAGTATGCGAATCACTGTAGTTGTTGTCACTACCACCTGAAAAACTCCCAGTTGCACTCAAGTCAAACTTTAATGCCGCATTCAGTGTGGAGTAGTTAAAGTTAGCATAGGAGCTTTCACCGCCACCACCAAACTTTAAACCGCCTGCGTGCTTATAGTATTCGTAACCCACTTCAAGACTTAGTACTTTAGAAAGTTGCTTGTTCACCGTAATGCCACCACTTAATGCGCCATAACCAGATAAGCGGTAATCGCTTGAATAATGCGTAGGAAGTTTTTTGCGATTAAGGGACGTAAATTTTGGTGTTACATTACCATTATCAATAATGGTTTGGTGAATGGGTGTTCCATCAGCGTATGAAAATGTACCAGAGCCAGGGGAGTCTTCAAAAAATACTTGCCCTGCTGGATTACTTGCATCGTAGAAAACTTGTCCGCGACCATTCGGATCCATTAGTGGAGAGGCATAGGCTTGATTGGTAACAATGTAGGGAGTGTAAAAATCAGCAGCATTTTGCGAGTAGTAACGAATTCTAGGTGTAATAGTCCAATTGTTTCCTAATGGCTGAGCCCATTCAGCTTCAAAAGTGTGTGCTTTAATGCCCCAGTCATCTTGAAAGTAACGGTAATTTAAATGCAATGCTGCATTTGTAGCTTTGATATGTTGAGCATATCGCAAATTCAAAGTACCTTGATTGCGTACGTCTGGTCGTTGTTCTAGTAATGCACGAACATCTGCATCATAAGCGTACAAAGCCGTTGAGTCACCACTAGCCGTGCCACAGCATATTTGAGTAGGGTTAACAAATGCAACTTCAACCACTTTATAAGGATTTGCCATATAGCCAGTACTGTGAGTATAACCAAGGCTTGCTTCAATTTGTGTGTTCTCGTCCATTACTTGGGCTACTCCAATATTAGTACCCCAATCCTCGCGGTTACCTTGTAGCACTTTTCCACCATTTTGGATTTGTTTAACTTGGCTTGAGTTATTATTTTTGTTGTAAATATTGACACCGTTTAAGTCATATATGCCACTAATATAAGGTGTTGCATCGTGATCAAGTTTCGCTCTAGTTGTACTGGTTGTAAAACTCAACCCAGCACTTAAACTGGTTAGCTTTTGATTAAACTCCCAGTGTCCAGCCATGTTAGCAAATTGTGATTTATAATCATTTTCTTCAGATAATCCAGATCCCAAATCAAGTGTAAATTCATCCCACTCTCGGCTTAATTTGACATCTAATTGTTTGCGCGTTTCAGGTGAGGCCCCAGATAGCGTGTGCACTAATCGCTTATCTGACTTACCAAGTACTTCACCGTATTGATTGATTAAAACGGGCTTTAATTGAGAGTCTAATTTTAATCCTCCCACAATGTATGGTGAAGCCCCAGAAACTCCGTCACGATTTCCAAAAAAACTCGATGGTGCCGTGGCAATGGGCGATGCGCCTGACCAAGTATCTTGGCTAAAGTTGATTTCACCTTTTACCTGATCAGTTATCATGATTTTTGCACTAAGATGCATATTATCTGATTGGATGGGATGGAATTTACTTTTTATTTTCTCGCTTCCAAGACCAGAGATACCTCGCTCTCCCTCTTGATAATGACCAAATTGCAGATTGACTTCATCATTGTCTGAAGCGTAAGCGGGAGATGTAGCTAATCCAAGTAATACCCTCGCTGCCATTGTGAGTGTGTATAAAGATGTACTTTGCTTAGTGGCTTCTAACTGGTGTTTAGTGGGCGTTTTTTTAGAGATGTTAAGTACGCGCAACATTAACTGATTGAGCAGTTGACTACATTGCTTTGTAGCTGAGTGATGATGTTTTTTAGTAGCAACCACAACCACCCCCGTTGGTAGAACTGCCACCTGAAGCCGCTTCACGACTGTTATAGAGGTGAGTACGCAAGCTACTCTGCAAGGGATTAGGGTCTAGTGCCATATGTGGTTTGGCTAAGTTGCCGCGTTGCCATGGTTCAACGGTAGTGCAATTTGAGAGAGCGAGGCATATTGTTACCAATAGCATCATATTGATATGTTTGTAATTTTTCATCTTAAACTTCTTTGCATCAGCACATTTTTTATGGCGAAATTATTGTGCAAGAACGTTGAATGCTAAGTGATAAATACTTTGTATGCAATGTGGCAAATTGTCGCACTGCTTTAAGTGATATGTGTGGAAGGGGGAATTTTTTTGTTGATGTTACTGCATCATTTTTTGCTAATGGGTTTGCAGAATGAATAGTTTCTTTGTTTTCATTGTTGAGCAAAAATCAGATAACCCTATGTTTTATAAAATAGGTTGATGACATATTGCCCACTCATTTTTTTCGTAAACCAATACGCTCGTAATTATGCGTGGATATGATTTAGTGAGGGGATTAAGTTTTCCTCACTAAATCAGTTTTCTTATCCAAAAAACTCTTTCGCTTTGTCCACCCAGCTTTTGTTTTTAGGGCTGTGTTTGCCAGCGTCTTTGAGCGTGCTTTCTTCAAATTCGCGCAACAATTTTTTCTGATGTTCGGTGAGTTTGACGGGCGTTTCCACTACCACATGCACCATTAAATCACCATATTCGTTAGAGCGCAGCGGTTTAATGCCTTTGCCACGTAATCTAAACACGCCACCTGTTTGGGTTTCAGCGGGGATTTTCATCTTGGCTGATCCATCTAGTGTGGGAACTTCAATCTCGCCACCTAGGGCTGCGGTGCTAAAGCTGATGGGCATTTCGCAGTGCAAGTTGCCGCCATCGCGTTGAAAAATCTCGTGTTGTTTTAAATGCACCACCACGTATAAATCACCTGTTGGGCCGCCATTCACACCAGCTTCGCCTTCCCCAGTTAGGCGAATTCTGTCGCCTTCATCCACACCTGCGGGGATTTTTACTGATAACGTTTTATTTTGTTTAACGCGACCAGCACCATGGCAGCTGCCACATTTATCTTCATCTTTAATAATCTTTCCTGTGCCGTGGCACTTGGGACAAGTTTGCTGAACGGAGAAGAAACCTTGTTGCATACGCACTTGACCTTGACCACCGCAAGTCATGCAAGTGACAGGAGCTTTTCCTGACTTTGCACCCGTACCGCCGCAAGGTTCGCACTTGGCTTGAACAGGAATGCGGATTTTTGTTTCGGTGCCTTTAGCTGCGTCTTCGAGTGAGATTTCCATGTTGTAGCGTAAGTCTGCTCCACGATACACATTGCTACGCTGACCACGTGCGCCACCGCCAAAAATATCACCAAAAATATCACCAAATGCATCGCTAAAACCAGCACCACCAAAACCACCTGCGCCAGCACCTTGTTCTACACCAGCATGACCATATTGATCATAGGCAGCACGTTTTTGACTGTCGCTCAATATTTCATAGGCTTCTTTAGCTTCTTTGAAATGATCCTCTGCTTTAGGATTGTCTGGATTGCGATCAGGATGATGCTTCATCGCTAGTTTTCGATAAGACTTTTTAATGTCTTCTTCTGAAGCATCTTTATTCAAGCCTAATACTTCGTAGTAATCTTTTTTTGTAGCCATATCAAATTTTCTTTAATATTTAAGTGTTAGAGAACGTTCGTTTAAGGTGCAACATAACGTAGCGGTTTGTTCCAATTAATTGTTTCATCAGCATTTTTCCATGAGAACCAGTCTTTGCATAGCTCCTTTTCACACGGCTGACCTGTGATGAAATCCAAGTTAGTCGTGCCAATGAGAGATGTTGTTAAGGCTTCATCAAGAGTGGCAGAGTTGTTACGTTTGCCTACCCGTACTACGACAATGGTGTCTTTGTCAGTAAAAAACTCAGGTGTGACGTTATTAAGAAGCAGACGACTTCGTTCAGAATAATTGGCATTAACGCCTCTTACTAAAGCAAGCGAGGGGCTGATCATACGCTCCAACCTTACGACCAGTGCAATTGTTTTACCCTCCCAGATAAAGGGATTTTTATCCAGATTACCTGAAGTGACCCAACTTTCTACTTCGTTAGTACGGCTGAAATCAATAAACCTTTTACGAATTTCAGCTAATTTTTCTTGATGCGCTTTTTGTTGTGTAGCAATTTTCAATTTTAAGGCAGCAATGTTGCTGTATTCCGAGTAAGCATCCTCACCACTTTTTAGTGGAGAAAACTTTACACCAGCAAAGGGTTCAGGTAGATAGCCAGCCTTATTCAGTGCTAGGGGTGGACGATAGGCCTTGATAAGGAAAGACGAGTTATTTACTTTTGGACAGCTTGTGCGATAGTGCTCACCCGCGTTTCGGAGTAAAAAATTAACGCTTTCTTCGTCTTCATCTTTAATTTTTTGGTCTATTGCCACCGCAATTTGCTCTACAGCACATAAATCCATTGGCAGGGCATTCTCGCTCGTGCTGACAAATACTATTTTGGCATTTGGTAATTGTCCCATTTCTACTAGATAGATACTGCGCGAACTCTCACCTTCAACGTTTCCTTCGACGGGTTGGTCGCCAATAAAAATGCCATTCTTGAAGCGACCCTCCCACGTATAGGCTAACTTATCTTCAGTATAATGGTAAAGCCATTCAGCGCGACCTTTACCTTCGGCTCGACCTGCTTTGCAATCACCTTGGTAACGAAGTCGATAGTCTGCTTTGTTTAGCGTATTTGACGCCCACACCTGACATTTTGATTGATTATCAGTCACATACCCTGCGGCTAATACATGACTAGACAGCACTGTACCGATGAGCAATATTGCACACTGTAGCGATGTTAAGAAATCGTATTTTTTTAACATATGTCTAAAGTCCTTGTAGTTAAGTCAGTGTTGTATATAGAAAAGTCGTTAGCTCCATTGAGAAGCTAACGACTACCTACTAACGACAAGCGTCTGTCTTTAGTCTTTCTTCACTTCTTCAAACTCAGCATCCACTACGTCACCATCCACCGTTTTTTCACCTTCTGGGTTAGGTTGCGCACTTTGTGTGTTGGCTTGCGCTTGTTGCTCAGCGTACACTTTTTCACCTAGTTTTTGTGATGCGGTTGTGAGCGCTTCAGTTTTGGCTTCAATCGCGGCTTTGTCGTCAGATTTTAAGGCTTCTTCCACGTCTTTAATCGCAGCTTCAATCGCTTCTTTTTCAGCGGCGTCTAGTTTATCACCGTGTTCAGTGAGTGATTTTTTCACTGAGTGCACCATGCCATCTGCAGTGTTGCGCGCATCTACAAGTTCGCGCAATTTGCGGTCTTCATCGGCATACTTGATGGCATCTTCTTCCATTTTCTTGATTTCTTCTTCACTCAAGCCAGAGTTTGCCTTGATAGTGATTTTATTTTCCTTGCCTGTGGCTTTGTCTTTTGCAGAAACATGCAAAATACCGTTGGCATCAATATCAAACGTCACTTCAATTTGTGGCATACCACGTGGCGCAGGTGGAATATCGCTCAAGTTAAATTGACCAAGTGATTTATTGGCAGAAGCCATTTCACGCTCACCTTGCAATACTTGAATGGTCACCGCATTTTGGTTGTCGTCAGCGGTTGAGAACACTTGAGATGCCTTGGTAGGAATCGTGGTGTTTTTCTTGATGAGTTTCGTCATCACGCCGCCAAGCGTTTCAATACCGAGTGATAATGGTGTCACATCCAAGAGCAATACGTCTTTTACATCACCTTGCAACACGCCACCTTGAATCGCCGCACCGACTGCAACAGCTTCGTCAGGGTTTACGTCTTTACGTGGCTCTTTACCAAAAATCTCTTTTACTTTTTCTTGCACTTTAGGCATGCGGCTTTGACCGCCCACCAAAATCACGTCAGAAATATCTTCAATTTTTACGCCAGCATCTTTAATCGCCGTGCGGCATGGTGCCATAGTGCGTTCAATTAAATCTTCAACCAAGCTTTCTAATTTTGCACGGGTGATTTTAACCACCAAGTGTTTAGGGCCTGTGGCATCGGCGGTAATGTAAGGCAAGTTCACTTCGGTTTGCTGCGCGCCTGAAAGCTCGATTTTTGCTTTTTCAGCAGCTTCTTTTAAGCGTTGTTTGGCTAATAAGTCGTTGCGTAAATCCATGCCGCCGTTGTCTTTTTTGAACTCATCCGCCAAGAAGTCGATTAAGCGGTTATCAAAGTCTTCACCACCTAAGAAGGTGTCACCATTGGTGGATAACACTTCAAATTGGTGTTCGCCGTCGATGCTAGAGATTTCAATGATAGAAACGTCAAATGTACCGCCGCCTAAGTCATACACCGCAATTTTACGGTCGCCTTCTTGTTTATCTAAACCAAATGCCAATGCCGCAGCAGTAGGCTCGTTGATAATACGTTTAACTTCTAAGCCAGCAATACGACCAGCGTCTTTAGTGGCTTGGCGTTGGCTATCGTTAAAATATGCTGGTACGGTAATCACAGCTTCAGTCACTTCTTCGCCTAAGTAATCTTCAGCCGTTTTCTTCATTTTGCGTAATACTTCAGCTGAAATTTGTGGGGGTGCCATTTTTTGGCCGCGCACTTCAACCCAAGCGTCACCGTTATCGGCTTTGGCAATGGTGTAAGGCATTAAGCCGATGTCTTTTTGCACTTCTTTTTCTTCAAAACGGCGACCAATCAAACGTTTTACTGCGTAAAGTGTGTTTTTAGGGTTAGTCACCGCTTGGCGTTTAGCGGGTGCGCCCGCTAAAATTTCGCCATCTTCTTGATAAGCGATAATAGATGGTGTGGTGCGTGCGCCTTCAGCATTTTCAATCACGCGTGGTTTGCCGCCTTCCATCACAGCCACACAAGAGTTTGTTGTACCTAAGTCAATACCAATAATTTTGCCCATGTTTTGTTTCCTTAATTGATGATTTACTAATGTTTCTATAACCACATAATGTGGTTGATTTTTTATATTTCAAGAGCTTTATTTTTTAGATGATTTTTTTAGCCACAAAGAACACAGAGTTCACAGAGAAAAACCAAGTTCATCAATGTGATGATTTGGCTTTTGCATTTCTCGGTGGATTCTGTGGTTTATTTACTTTGCTACCATCACCAATGCGGGGCGTAACACACGATCATTCAAGGTGTAGCCTTTTTGCAATACGTTAAATACCGTATTCGGCTCACCGCTATTTTCTAGCATTGAAATGGCTTGGTGTTTATTGGGGTCAAATTTTTCGCCCACAGGATTGATTTCTGCAATGTTGAATTTATCAAACACGCTGGCAAGTTGCTTTGCAGTTAAATCAACGCCATCTTTGTAGCTTTGTACATCGGCCGCTTCAATTAACAATGCGGCGTCTAAGCTATCTTTCACGGCAAGTAATTCGTTTGAAAATTTTTCTAACGCAAATTTACGCGCTTTATCAATATCATCCATCGCGCGGCGGCGGATATTTTCGCCTTCCGCTTTAATGTAAAGCACACTCGCTTTGGCTTCTTCCAATGCCGCCTCAAGCTCGGTAATACGTGCTTCGGCGGTGTTTTCTGGGGCCGCTTCTGTCTGAGTTGGCTTGTTTACGGCTTCTTGCTGATTTTCTTCTTGCATTTTATTTCCTTGTTCAAATGCGTTTTAATGAAAAGTTTTAGCTAATATGGGTGATTTTTGGTGAATTTCAAGAGGATGTAAGTAAAAAAATATGAAATTTTTTAAGTGAAAATTGCTTGGTTTTGACGTATAAATAATTCACTTTAGTGGGTATATTTTACGAACCCTGAGGGTGGGGCGATGTGCTTATGCTTTAGGGTGAAAATGGAATTTTTAATTGAAAGTTGATTTCATCAGATGTAGGGTGTGCAAATGACCTGTTATTTGCACACCCTATGATTTTTAACCCCCCAAAAGTGTACGCATCACTTCCTCCACACTCGGCACTTGCCTTATTCCACCTAAGTTCATCGCATGTTGGTGTGTGCCTGCCATCACACCTGTTAACGCTGGGTTGGTGTCGGTGTAAATGGCGACTGTTGGCACGTTAAGCGCGGCGGCGAGGTGCGATAAACCTGTGTCCACGCCCACGGCAGCTTGAGCTTGGCTAATCACACTGGCGAGTTGTGCGATACTGCATTTGGGTAGCACGGAGGTGTTGCTGAGAGCCGTTTGAACCATGTTAGCACGGTTTTTTTCTTCGGCACTTGCCCACGGTAACACGAGTTGCAAGCCTTGTTCGGCAAGTGCTTCTCCGAGCATAATCCAATGTTCAGTTGGCCATAATTTGCTGTCTTTGCTGGTGCCGTGTAGGCCAATGATATAGGGCGTTGGCAGATTTAAGCTGAGTTTTTCTGCGCTTAAGCCGTAATCAGGTGCGTCATTCGGGGCGGTGTAGCCCAGGCTTAACGCGGTGAGTGTGCGGTTGCGCACTACGGCGTGTTGTTGGTATGAGCAAGTGTGCTTAACATCATAAAAATAGCTGGCGAATGGCTCGCGAATAGAGTTTTTATCGTAACCATGTTTAACGCCATGCGCGAGCTTGGTAATGAGTGCGCTTTTAAGCAAGCCTTGCGTATCTATTACTATATCGTATTGATTTTGTTTGATTTGTTGTTTAAATTGGCTGATTTCTTGCCAAGTTTTTTGTTTAAAAATTTGCTTGCGCCAACGTCGCGTGGCTACAGTCAATACTTGGTTTACGCCTGAGTTTAGGCGTGGAATGTCCGCAAAGCTTTCTTCCACCACCCAATCAATTTGTGCATCGGCAAAATGGCTGTGAATGTCATGAATGACAGGGCAATTGTGAATGACATCGCCTAAAGACGAGGTTTTGATGAGCAGAATGCGTTTCATGTGCGTATTTTCGCATACAATTTAGGCTTTCAGGTTTGAAACTGTTGATTTTGAAATTTGCCTTTTTTATTTTTAAAGTGTTTCCCTATGGTGGTGTGCAGCGCGATATGTTGCGCATTGCACATGATTGCATCAATGCTGGGCACGAAGTAACTATTTACACTGGTGAGTGGCGCGGAGACAAGCCTGATGCACGTATCCAGGTACATATTTTGCCAAGTAGTGGTTGGCTAAACCATCAACGGCATCAATCATTGATTCACAATATGCAAAACGCTTTGGCTAAAGCACCTGTAGATTTGGTGGTGGGTTTTAACCGCATGGCGGGGCTAGATGTTTACTATGCAGCTGACCCTTGCTTTGTGCAGCGTGCGCATGAAGAACGTTCTTGGTTTTATCGCAACATGCCGTTGGTACGTGGGCGTTACCGCTTTTTTGCAGAAGCTGAAAAAGCCGTCATGGGCGCACAAAATCAATGCCAAATTTTATTGCTCACTGAGCGCGAAAAACATAGCTTCCAGCAATGGTATGGCACGCCAGATAACCGTTTCCATTTATTGCCGCCTAGTATTCCTGCCGCAAAATTTGCCAACAAAAATCGTGCGCAATGTCGCGCTTACGCAAGGCAGCAATTTAACTTGCCCATAAATGCCAATATTGTGCTGACTGTAGGCTCTGCCTTTACGCGCAAAGGCGTGGATAGAGCCATTGATGCAATAGCCGCGCTGCCTAGAGCATTGCAAGATGTGACATGGCTGATTGCCATTGGGGAGTATGAATCCAATAGTAATATTGAGGCTTATTGCCAAAAGAGAGGCATCTCGCACCGCTGTATTCACGTAGGTGGGCGTGCGGATGTAGCAGATTTAATGGTGGGGGCTGATGTGTTTGCACACCCCGCACGTTCTGAGCTCGCGGGTATTGTGCTTATTGAAGCCATGACAGCAGGCTTGCCAGTGCTCGTAACCGATGTGTGTGGCTATGCGCCGCATATTGCACAAGCCAATGCGGGCGTGGTGTTGGCTTCGCCTTATTGCCAAGTTGAGATGAACCAAGCGTTGGTGATGATGCTACAGTCAGCACAAAAAGCAGATTGGCAGACTAACGGGCAAGCTTATACGGCAAATATTTACAATACCTCATCAAAAACGGCTGAGGCAGATTACCTCATTGCATTAGCACAGAAAAGTAAAAAGTATCAGCATGAATAAACTCGTGTTACCAGATGAAATTCACCAACTTTTTGGCGTAGATGCCTTTGCTAAAATCATGGCGCAGCAAGGTAAAGCTTTTCGCGATATAAAAGGACGTAAAACCATACAAACGCAACTAAATGGTAAAAGCTATTTTATTAAGCAGCACTTTGGCGTGGGCTGGGGGGAGATTTTTAAAAACCTACTCAGCTTTAAAAAGCCTGTTCTTGGGGCACTTACAGAAGTGCAGGCTATCCAAAAGCTTGATGAAATAAGCATCGCCACCACGCCGCTTGTGGGCTATGGTGTGCGTGGTTGTAACCCTGCCACACAACAATCATTTATTATCACGCAAGATTTGGGTGACATTACCTCGCTTGAAGACCTATGCGCAAACTGGGCAAACAACCCGCCCGAAGCCGCATTGAAACAAGCACTGATTATTGCCATTGCACAGCTCTCCGCCAAATTGCACGGCGCAGGCCTGTGCCACCGTGATTTTTACTTATGCCACTTTGTGGTAAGAAATAGTGATTTAACGCAAGGCAAACTTAACTTGATTTTGATTGATTTGCATCGTATGTTGATGACGCAGCCGCAAGATGGCAATGCAGTAGTAAAAGATATTGCAGGGCTAGTATTTTCAGCTAAGGATAGCGGTTTTACAGTAGATGATTGGGTTTTGTTTAAACAGTATTATTTGCCACAATCTGATGATTTTTGGCTAAATGTTGAAACACGCGCCAATAAGCTTTATGCTAAATTTCATAGTGATAAATTTCAAAAAAGGTTGGTGGTAGAAAAAGCCACATTAGTAAAATGACATTTTTATATCAAGCTCCACAACATCAAGCAACATTGGCATTCAATCAGTTGAATGATTTTGAATCCATTTGGAGTATGAAAGTTGATTGGTTTGAAGAGCCAAATGAACGCCGTGGTGGGTGGAGTGGGGTAGGTAAGTTGGTACTTCATACTCCTTCAAATAATGCACTTGGCGTGTTTTTAAAGCGTCAAGAAAATCATGAGCGACGCACGCTCATGCACCCAATTAAGGGCATTCCAACATTTGCATGTGAGTTCGGCATGATGCAGCATTTAGCTAAACATGATGTGCCATCGCTCAAGCCAGTGGCTTTTGGTCAGCGTTTGGTTAATGGTAATTTGCAAGCGTTGTTGATGACAGAAGAGTTAGTGGGCTTTATTCCGCTAGAGCAAGCAGTCAAGCAGATGTTTGCTGAAGGCAGACCTGTTTTGCGTGAGCAGCGCAAGTTAATTATGCAAGTGGCGAAAACTGTTAGTAAAATGCACCGATCAGGCGTTCAACATCGCTCTTTGTATCCTAAACACTTGTTTGTGGACACTGCTAATATGCAAGATGCAGTGGTAATTGATTTGGAAAAGTCGCGTATAAAATTATTGCCATTTATGCGCACCTTTTACGATTTATCTACACTCAATCGCCATTCGGAATTTTGGAGTAAATCTGCACGCTTATATTTTTATAAGCAGTATTTGGGTGTAGAACAATTAAATGCTTGGCAAAAGTTTGTGTTAAAAATGATTGCTAAGCGATCATCGCGCCACAAGACGCATAAAACAGCCAAAAAAACGTATCAAGGTACAAAGTAGTATAATCTCATTTTTTCATTTGGATAGTTGAACATGACTGAACCCACCACCTATCGCGCTCGTACTAATTATGATGAGCGTAAAGCCACCATCTATCAGCAACGTAAAGCAGGTAAACACAATAGTGAGATGCGTTTGTTAGATCGCGCTTTTGCAATTGTGCCTAAAAATTTAGAAGTGATTGATTTGCCTTGCGGTGGCGGTCGTGTGTTTCTTCGTTTAGCGAGTCATGGTTATAAAGTGAGAGCAGGTGATTTATCGCCTGAAATGATTAAAATCGCGCAAAAAAATGCAGATGAAGCAGGTTTAGGCATTACTGTTGACCATGCAGATGTAGAGAATTTGCAATATGCAGATAAAAGCATAGACACTGTTGTGTGCTTTAGGCTGTTTCAGCACTTTCCAACCTCTGCAATTCGTCAACGTGCAGTGAGTGAAATGTGTCGTGTATCTAAAAAGTATGTTGTGATGTCTTACTTTAGCCCTTATTCATACACGCAAGCCAAGTTGATTTTGCGTGAAAAATTAGGTGGTAGAAAACTACGTAAGTTTCCAACGAGCTTAAAAGAAGTCGAAGGCTATTTTGCAAATTCAGGCTATCGGTTGGTTAAAGATTTTGCAGAATTAAACATCATTAAAACCTTACATTTGGCCGTTTTTGAGCGCATCTCTGACTAATTCATTAGCTGAACTCTCCGTAAAAGGAGAGTCTCGGTTTAGCGTTGAGTTATCAAACGCGCCGATATTGCTTTGCGAAAAAATTGTGCGCAGAGTGCCTAATAAACGCATCGTTGCCCAAGGTGTGTGGCGTGGAAAAGCGGTTTTTGCCAAATTGTTTTTTGGAAAAAGTGCGGCCAAGTATCTAGCCCGTGATAAGCATGGGATTGATTTACTCGCGCAATCGAATATCGCAACGCCAGAAGTTTTGTACACGGGATTATCCTCTGATGGATGTGTTCATGTGTTGATATTAGAAGCTATTGAAGCTTCTCAGAATGTGGAGGTGGCTTGGCTGTCACTTAACGTTGCAAATGATAGGTTGCAATTGGCAAAACAATTGGTCGCAGAAGTGGCAAAACACCACAAATCTGGTTTACTGCAAACAGATTTATATCTTAAGAATTTTTTGATTCAAGATAATAAAGTATTCACTTTAGATGGCGATGGTATTCGCCGTTTGTCTTGTATATTTAAAGAGCGTCAAAAATTATACAATTTGGCCACCCTATTTTCTAAGATGGATGTGTTAGATGATGCGTGGATTTCAGAACTTTATGCGCATTATTGTTCGCAATTGGAATTGCCTTGCACTCCCTTATTGGAAGCTGAAGTTTGGTACTTAACGCAGAAAATTCGTCATAAAGTTGCCAGTACTTACGCCGATAAAAAAGTATTTAGAACCTGTACTGATGTCAAAGTGACGCAATCTTTTGATTTATATTCAGCTCTTGCAACAGGCTTGCATCAGCAAGTGTTTTCGCTGGAAGTTTTAGATGCTACGTTAACGAACAAGCAAGCAAACCTTAAAAATGGCAAGACTTGCACCATTGCAAAAGCAACACTTGCACAAACTGATGTGGTGGTAAAGCGCTATAACATTAAAAACTTTTGGCATGGTTTAAACCGTGCTTTTCGCAAGAGTCGCGCGGCAACGTCATGGGCAAATGCGCATCGGTTGATGATTTGTGGCATTGTAACACCCAAGCCTATTGCCTTGGTAGAAGCGCGGTTTGGTTGGCTACGACAGCGCGCTTATTTTGTCAGCGAATACGTAGATGCACCAGATGCGTTACGATTTTTTGCACAAACAGAAAATAAATGGGATGCGGCTTTAGCAATGGCAACTTTGTTCTATAAGCTTTATTTGCTAAAAATCACGCATGGTGATTGCAAAGCGAGCAACATAAAAATGGTGAAAGGTGAACCGATGTTGATTGATTTAGATGCGATGCAAGGGCACGCTACGTGCTGGTTGGCTGAAGCATGGTTTAATCGCAAGCATGTGAAAGATTTAAAACGGCTCATGAAAAACTGGGTAGAGGATGCAGAAGTCACAGCTTTGCTCAGGCAGGCATTTGACCAAATATATAATGAACAATACCCGTATGAGCCAAACCCAATTTTGCACCGTGCGGGGCTTATGTAAATGCCAAATGCGATGTAAATTCGCGATTCGCGCCCTTTAAGTTAAAATAGTGTAAATTAATTGAAAGTATTCGCATGATTGTATTAGGTTTATCAGGGGCTTTGGGGCACGATGCTTCAGCCGCAATTTTGGTGGATGGCAAAATTATTGCCGCAGCAGAAGAAGAGCGCTTTCTTCGTGATAAGCACGCCAAAAATCAATTTCCTTACGAGGCGGCTAAATTTTGCATGAAACAAGCAGGCGTAAAGCCTGAAGAGGTGGATATTGTTGCATTTCCTTATGCTGAAATTCCACTGAGTACCAATGCACGTTGGCACTATGCAAAACGCCACTGGTATGCGCCAGATCGTGCCTTAGATGCTATTTTTAACGGCAACCGTCGTTTTCGCCGTAACCGCGATAAATCACTCAAACTTATGGCAGATTTAGGTTTAACCAAGGCTAAGTTTGTACCTGTCGAGCACCATTTGGCACATGCTTCGAGTGCTTATCATTTAAGTGGCTTTACAGAAAAAACCGCGATTGTTGGCATTGATGGCAAAGGTGAATATGCCACCACATTTTTTGGCTACGGCGAAAATGGAAAAATTCATAAAATCAAAGAGTTTTATGACCCCGATTCTCTTGGTGGCATGTACGGTGCGATTACCGAATATCTCGGTTTTGAAATGCTGGATGGCGAATTTAAAGTCATGGGCATGGCACCTTATGGTGATGCGAGCAAGTATGATTTATCACGACTTGTGACGTTTGAAAATGGTGAGTTAGAAGTCAATACAAAGCTTGTGAATGTGGTAGGTTTACGTCGTTACAAAGAAAGTGGTAAAGGCTATTACTTTACACCAGAGTTGATAGATTGGTTAGGCCCTAAACGTCACGGGGATGAAATTGATGACCCGTATATTCACTATGCAGCTTCAGTACAAGCGTTGCTAGAAGATATTGCACTGAAGATGATTGATTATTATTTGGGCGACATTATCAAAGAAACTGGGCGCATTGCCATGGCGGGGGGTGTGGCACTGAATGTGAAGTTGAATCAGCGCATTATTGCCATGCCACATGTCAAAGAGCTTTTTGTGCAGCCAGCTTCGGGCGATAACGGGACCTCATTGGGTGCTGCTACCTATGCCGCGCACTTGGCGGGGGACAAGATTGAAAAAATGGAACATGCCTATCTAGGCCCAGCTTATACAACGGAAGAGTGTATTGCTGCCTGTGAGGCTCACCCTGCAAAACCAATCTTTACGCGCGTGGAAAATGCAGCACAGAAAGGCGCAGAGCTGCTCGCTAGTGGTAACCCTTTGGCATGGCTACAAGGGCGCATGGAGTTTGGTCCGCGCGCCTTAGGTTGTCGTAGCATTTTGGGTGATCCCAGCTATCCTGGTGTGGCAGATCGCATCAATGCGCAAATCAAATACCGTGAACGTTGGCGTCCATTTTGCCCCAGTATGCTAGATCGTGCAGCGGTTGATATTTTGCAGACGGAACATCCAGCCCCGTATATGACGTTTACTTTTGATGTTGCGGAGCATTGGAAATCACGCATTCCTGAAGTGGTGCATGAAGATGGTACGGCGCGCGCGCAAGTGGTGACAAAAGTAACTAACCCACGTTATTACGAGTTGATTGAACATCTTGAGCAACTGCGTGGTGTGCCTGTAGTGTTGAATACCTCATTAAACCGCAGAGGTGAGCCGATGATTTGTTCACCAACAGACGCGCTGAATATGTTTTATGGGTGCGATTTAGAGTATTTAATGATGGAAGATGTATTGGTGACCAAAAAGTGACCATTTTGTAGCTAGTATCTACATGATTTTTTAAAAGCCGCTTAATGTAAGCGGCTTTTTTATTGTACCAAAAATTTAATATGGATGCGCACAATTCATTGGTTGTTAATTGGATTTATTTTTGGTACTATTATGGAACTTAAAAACAATAAGCGATAGTCTGTAGAGTATGAATTTTACAATTAACTTTAGGCAAGTGAGATGTTTATCTTTTTTAATTTTATATTTGACGCTTTCTAACTCCGTATTAGGTGCAGAAGATCATGTTGAAAACACCAATGAAGCTGTTGCTAAATCTTGGCAGCAGCAGAATGTAGGTGCAGCAACTCCTGCTTTAATTAAACAAGAGGATGGCACTACAAAAATTGAGTGGCATGGCGGCGTGACTGTAGATCATTACAGAAACACCATTACAAGTGCCTCTGATAAGTTAGGCACAAATCTCAATAATGGCTATTTTGTGACGACCCAAGCGCAAAGTGATTTGCGCGCCATCAACCCGAATGGTGCAGTTAATTATTTTCAGTTGAGCGCAACTACAACGGATGATCGTGCGGTGTTAAATCATCATTATCGCCAAATCAATATGATGCAAGTGGGGCGTGTGGGTGAGGGTTATCAGCTTGCTTTAGGTGATGTTGCGCCTAATTTTTCAAATTTAAGTTCAGCTTTTGGTGCACGTGGTTTGTTTGGGCAAAAGCAAATCAATCAGACTGTACTTTCTGGATATGCAGGACTTTATGCGCCTAGTTGGGAGTATCTTGATAGCACCGTGCCGCGTCAGCAACTGCTTAAAGAAGTGCAAGGTGCCAAGCTTGAGCAAAGTTTTACAGAAAAACTTAAAGTATTTGTTACGACCTTACATGCAAGAGATCGCCGAGAAACGGCAGATATTGTAGGCTTGCCAGCAACTGCGCTACGTAATAATAGTGTGGGTTTTCAGTGGAATGATGGGGCTTATCAGCTCACAGGTGAAACTGCAATTAGTCATTTTCAGCAGCAAAATGCGCAAAGCTTAAGTGGTAGAGCAAGCTTATTAGATGGCGCATGGCGTGGCCAAAAGGTATCGTTAAAAGCGGGATATCATGATTTGGAGGCTGAATTTTCTAGTTTGTCACAATCGGCGCAACCAGGTATTCGTGAGCGTTATGTAGGTGGCGATTGGGTTGCGAGTGCATGGTTAAGTTTAGGTTTGGATTTGCGCAATAGTCAGCAATATACTTTCGCAAGTTTTGCAGGAGCCGCTAAGCTGGCTGATACCGATTCGGGTAGCTTGCGTGCCAATATCAATCTTGGGGCAAGCTATCCAGGTTGGGGGATTACACTGCAACAAACTTTTTCTAATACTGAAGACGCAAATAGCAATATATCACGCAAAGATTTAACAAGTGCGGGCGTGAGCTATGCAACAGCACGTTGGAATGCGGCGTTTACTTATGGTTATGATGAAGTGACCAGTCAAGCTAATCCTGCGGGTGACAGCCATACCAATCGTTGGCAGGCCAGTGCTAGCCGAGCATTTAATAATGCGGATGAGTTAAGTGCTGCAACTTGGACGGTGACAACAGGGCTTTCTGCTAACTTAGAAACACAAAAACTGGTATATGGTTTGTTGGCTGGAGAGGAAACACGCGCTTTTACTTCATCGCTCAATGTAGGGGCGCAACGAAATGGCTGGGGTACGCTCAATTTAATGGTAGGAAATGGATTTAATACGCGTATGCTAAATCAATCTACACTACGTATGACAACAGTGCAGTTTGATGCCTCAAGACCAATAGGTGAAAAAGGTGGCGTTAAATTATATTGGCGCGATGTGCGACGTAATATTGATGACTTATTGTTAGATACTCAAGAAAAAGTGGTGGGTGTGCAGTTAAGTTACCAAATTTAGGCAAATTAAAATGGCGTGTTTAAAGTATTTGCGGATGATTTTAGTGAGCTTTGTTTTGCTGAGTGTATGTGCTTGTGCTACGCCTGATAAGGCTGCTGTGAGTGTTTATTCTTCTGCATCAAATTTAGCCATGCAAAATGATGCCAAGCAGATGTTAATCACGATGCTTAACCAATATGCGCAAGGCGAAATAAGCTTGGCGCAACAATGGTTAGAAGAGGACATGATGGGTCGTCAAGTGATTATAGACAATATGCAACAATCACATGTGCAACAAAAACAGATTGAACTTAAGTTAAGCGACACTACCATGGCGCAAACTAATGATACCGTGATGATACAAATCACATGGGAAAAGCGATTTTTAAGGATACCCACGATGCAAGCACAGTTAAAGCAAGGTAAAACACAGTTTCTACTTACAAGCAAACATGCTATTTGGAAACTGGTGGGTATGTCTGGTGACAATGTGTTTGCCCCATAAAGTGCATTTAATCAAACCATACTTTTTATCAATTAACCTACAGTACACATCAAAATAATGAAAAATTTATTCAATAAAATAGGATTGTTAGTTGCATTGTTGATGGTAGAAAATACCTATGCGGCGGGCAGTATTGAGTTATTAGAAGGTAATGTGAATGTTATCAATGCCCGTGGAGAGTTGCGGGCACCAGCAAAAGGACAACGAGTTGAAGCTGGTGATACGATTGTGACGGGCAAAAACGGTGAAGTGCATGTTGTGACAGATGATCAAGGCCTATTGGCAATTCGCCCCAATACGCAATTGAAAATTGATGAGTATCGAGCCAATGGCAATCAGGATGATGCGGTGGTTTTAAACTTATTGCGCGGTACTTTTCGTTCAATTACAGGGTGGATTGGTAAAAAGCAAGCTAAGAGATACCAAGTGAAAACCGTTACTGCAACGATAGGCATTAGGGGCACAGATCATGAACCATTAGTGATTGATGAGGGACCAGAGGCTGGCACTTATGACAAAGTCAATGCAGGTGGCACTACGCTTGATACTGCATTTGGTCAAGTGGACATCAGCCCTCAACAAGTTGGTTTTGTACCAAAGTCTGCAATCACTGCACCAGTGATATTAGATAAATTACCATCAGCATACCAAGCCACCCCCAATGAAGCTGCCATTGAAACTAAAAAAGAAGCATTAGAGAAAAGCTTAGATGATGTAATGAAGGAGAAGCAAGAAGATAATACTCGCCAAGCTGGTGGTAATAATGCACCGCAAGTACTTGGTGATTTTGATGATCGGCAAAATGCCAGAATGGCGTTAGATGAGCTATTGCGTCGTTATGAACTTGGAGATGTAAATTACGTGCGCAGTCGTTTAGATGGTAGCATGATAGGCTATCAAAAACTATTAGATGACATCACAACAGAACACAGCCAATGTAAGCAATTGCGAGTCAACTTGCTCAATACGCAAGTGCAAGCAGGACCAGACCTTGCTGTGGTGCAAACCAGCTGGGAGAAACGCTGTCTTATGCTCCCTAACTTTACCCCAAGATTAGACCAAGGTAATAGCACATTTTTAATGCACCGAGGGCAATCAGGGTGGTATATGGCAGGTTTAACGGGTAGCAATCCATTTAATCCACCGCGCCAGTCAACGCCTAATAATCCGAACAATTCAAACATCCCAGCAACGGTGAAAACACTCGCGACACTGACTGCATCTACTACTTTAAGCTGTAGTGCATTAACAAGCTCAGCCTCTCCAACCCCTTATCCATTTAGTATTGTTTTAAATGACCCAGATAAAGCAGGGGTACCTAGTGTCAATGTGACGCTTACGATGGGCACAGAATCAGAAAATGTGGTGCTTACTGCCGCAGGTGGCGGTACTTTTGTGGCAAATACACTTAACTTTTATTATGCACTTACTTTTGCATTGCCAACTCATAACGATGGTTTGGTAGGGTTGCATCAAGCACCATCGTCAGTTTCATTTCCATGCTCAGCTGTGGTGCTTAAATATACCGATGCGACAACACCATCAGGTGCACCACAATTGGTGCAAACAAATGTAGCAATACCATAATGCTAGAAAAATCACCATTATTCGCCACGTTAGATGCCGAAATTTTGCAGTTTTTAGAGCAAGGCACGGTGGTGAGTTTTTGCCCTAAAAACACCTATATTTTGAATCAAGGCGAAGCTTCAAGCAATTTATACATGGTGCTAGAAGGGCGCGTTAAGGTGTTTGTTGCCAATGATGATGGGCGTGAAATGACGTTAGATTACTTATCTGCCAACGAAACCTTTGGTGAGCTGGCATTATTAGATGGTGAAACTCGCTCAGCCAATGTGATGACGGTTGAGGAGACAAAAGTTGCCATGTTATCACGGCAGCACTTTTTAGCCTGCTTAAGTAGCTCACCAAGTGTTGCAATTAACATGATGAAAATTCTGGCAACACGATTACGCAGCATGACTAATCAAATAGAAAACTTGGCGTTGTTAGATGTTTATGGGCGTATTGCCAGAGAGTTATTAAAACAATCTACAGAGTTGCCAGATGGCTCGCGAGTGACTTGTGAGCTCACGCATCAAGAGATTGCTAATCTAGTTGGCAGCTCACGCGAGATGGTCACCAAAATTTTATTAGATTTAAAGCGCGGAGGTTATATAGATAGTGATCATCGCCGCATTGTAATAAGAGGTAAGCTTCCAGCTCGTTGGTAAATAAAGCAACCCTTGTTTTTATTGTGCAGGGTAGCTACTTTTTGGTAAATAATTCACATTATTTATGGATATTTTTTGGTACCATATAGGCTACTTAATAGTACTGATAATTTAACCATAAAGGAACAAGGTTATGAAAACCCCTATTCAACCATTGCTGCTGATTAGCCTACTTGCGGTGGCAAGTTATACCTATGCAGAGGAGTTGAAAGTAAAGCGTATGCAAGCACTACCACAACTTGCAGCACCCGTTGCGCAAGTGCAACCTATAACCACACCAGCTATACCTCCAGCAAGTGAATTAGATACCAAGACACTCAATCCGCAGCCATTTCCACCTGTTGAAACAACAAAAATCGTGCCCCAAAGTATAGGGGTGAAAGCCTCTCAATCTATTGCGCCTGTCAAAGCAATTACTGCATCTCCCTCCGCCATGCAACCTGTTGCAACACAATTGCCAGCAGTGAAACAAACACCAGCGATGCAGCCTGTTGGTGGTTTACCAACGTTAAAGCCGATTAACAGCGTTGCGCCATTACCTACGGTGAGTGGAGGTGCGCTGGGAGAAATGCGTTCACCTATGCAAGAGGTGCGTGTTAATAATCAACAATGGGATGAGCTTAAAAACTTGCCCGATAACACGATGCTGATTTTGCCTGAGGGCAAGAAAATGACAGTGGGTGAAGCGAGAAAAGTGCAACAGCAAGATCAGAAAAAGTTGGATGCAATGAAATCCGCACCTACTGCCACTGGCCGAGGCAACGTGGTTAAGGCGACATCTAAGACATTAGATGTTAAAGCCATACTGCAAGCAGAAACAGCGGCAGCCAGCGCGGCGGCAACAGCACCATCTAAATTTGCAAATGGTGTTTCATCAAAAGTGAATGTGGATTTGAAAGCCATGGGGGCGGCACTGTGCAGCCCTGCACCTTGTATTGCAACGGTGAATGGCAAGGCGGATGTTGGCCGTGTGGTGTTTACACCTGGCACGGCAGATACTGCATCAAAAGTGACGATTCGTGGTGCTGGTTTTGGTGAAAATGCTTCGGTGGGGGCTTATTTAACAGGCTCATTTAATAAACGCCCTGTATTGCGTGTGGATACGGTGCGAGATGACCAAATAACAGCGTATTTTGAAAGCGGCTTTACTGGCGAAATAGATCGCGAAGGTGTTGGGCTGACCATCACATTGCCTAATGGCAAGCAGCTTACTACGGCATCTTCTGCTAAGTTTTACGCTAAACGTGAAGAGCAAACAATCCATTTTGACCAAATTCCTAAATCTAACATTTCTGCTGATAAGCCTTATACGGGTATGCTTGATTATAAGAACGGCGGCATTACTTATTATGAATTTAGAAGTAATGCGGGTGATGGGTCTAATCAAAGTATTGAACGCACGTTTAACGACATCATTCGATTCGATTTTCTAAAATCAGGCTTCCAAGTTACTGATGCGACTGCAAATATTCAAAATGTTTATCCATCTAGTGGCTGTGATGGCGACTACGCCTTTGGTGAGAGTGGAATAGACATGGACCCTAAATTTATTACTATTCGTAAAAAAATGACACTGTGTTATTCCAAAATATTTTTATCACCGCCTGCTCGTGCATACAACTCGAAATTTACTGATATGAAACTTACAGTTACAGGGCCAGCAGGGGTTAGCCCGATTAAATAAGCTGTGCTTTCAGATGCTTGGATACAAAAGGAGTAGGAATGAGTAAGACATTAACATTTGCTTTGGTGGTGGTTGGTTTATGGTCTGTTACTATTAGTCATGCTGAAGAGTTAAAGCTTAAGCGTCTGCAAGCTTTGCCGCAGGTGACGGCACCTGCCATTGAAGCATCTCAAGTGCAATTACCAGCGCAATTGCAGCCAATTGCCTTACCAAAAGCTGCCACAACACCAGTGTCCGCAACGCGGACTGGCTTACCTCGTAGCAAGTTACCTAGCGCGACATCTGCCGTTGCGCCACTGGATGCTAAGGTGCTGAATCCGCAATTTTTTCTTCCCGTAGAAGCTGGGGTGAAACCACCACAAACGTCGATAAAGCCAAATACTATTCAATCTATTGATTTAAAACTCAAGCCTATTGAATCTCCTACAAGGATAAACGGCGGGCTAAAAGATTTAAAAGAAAAGGTGGATGCGGGCAGAGTGACCACATTTAATCACCGTATTACCACCGATAAAATTGAGATTCACGGCGTACCAATTTCTCAAGAAGCGACACTTGGCCAAGTTTGTGTGGGTACTACTGTGATGGTTAATGGGCAGTGTGTTGAGCGCAATAATGAGGCGGCTTTAGAGCCTTTACAAAAACCAGAGATGGGCAAAATTTTAGAGCGCAAGAAAGAAGAACTAGCTAAACCACGTTGTCAGCAGAATGAAATGATGAATGCCAATGGACAGTGCGTTGCGTCTTAATTTAAGCCAGCTTACATTTTAAAATTACTTTGTTGGGGAAATTAGTTGAAATTATTTAACTTAAGCGTTGTTGATACGTTACTTGTTGGCGTATTTTTAATCACTGGTGTATTCAATGCCGAGGCCGCTGAGCCAATAGTATTTACGGTGCCTTTTAACGTGGAACATCTCAAGCCAGATAGCGCAAGCTCACGCTTAGAATTATTAGCAGGATGCTTTATTGGTGCACCTAACGGTGCAGAAAAAGGTGTGGGAAAAATAATTGTTCCTTTGGTCAATGGAGGTTATCAAGGACAATTGCAAATCAGCGTCACAGAAAACAACCCATCGCAACCATTTGCAAAAGGTGATAAATGGTTTTGCAGCACCAATTTAAATGGCAATGGCTGGGCAAATATATTTTACAACTACTTGTCTCCTAGTAATCAACCCGCAGCAGGCTTGCCACTGCAAATGGTAGTGGGCGGTACACTATAAACCATTTATTAAACTATGCTCCCTAACACATTTATCAGTTCGTTACTTGCTGTGTTGGTGAAAGGAAAGCGAACAAGATTGGTGCAATCATCATGGATAGTCGCGGAGCCTATTGCGGTGGCAGGAAAACCATAAAACCAAATTGAAAAAATATGCAACAAAGTACCTGATGACATTAAAATTAAAGGATAACAGCATGAAATTACCCATCAATCACAGAGAGCTTGCTTGTGCAATCATGGTGTTAGCTTTATTGGTTATTAGCCAAACACGCGCAGAAGCAGAAGAGCTTAGACTGAAACGTACGCAAGCTTTACCGCAAGTGGCTGTGCCCGCTACACAGTTGCAGCCGATTGCTTTACCTGCCGCAACGCCTGCTGGTGAGTTGGATGTGAAAGTACTTCCACAGACGCTGCCAGCGATTGATGCAACAAAAAAAGTAACACAAGAAATTGGCGTGAAAGGTGTGCAACCTACTGCACGGCTACCAACGCCAGTAAAACCAGCTACACCAGCGATGCAGCCTGTTGGTAGTTTGCCAGCGTTAAAGCCGATTAACAGTGTTGTGCCTACGGATAGTGGTGGCGTGAGTAGCTTGCCTAAAATCAACCCTGTGGGTCTATTAGACCCTGTAGGTAAGGGCAGTGCAGAGGTTTTGCCATTAAATACGCTTGAGCAGTTTAATCACTATGCCAGTCTGCCTGATAGCCAGAAAGTGCAATTGCCCAAGCATGAGGGTAATAAAATCGTGACTTTGGGCGAAGTTCGTAAAAAACTCGCACAGGATAATGGTGATCGAAGCACAGTTGGTGGAAGTGTCGAAGTGAAACTTGAGAACAAAAGGGCAGATAAAGATACCTCAGGTGTGGATGCTTTGTACGCTTCAGCGCGCGCCAATATACAAGCTTATGCACAATCTGTTAGAGATAAGGCTATTAAAATCAATGGCTCAAGTAATCCATCTGGCTGGATGTTGGCATGGAATAAACCTTATGTGATTGAAAGCTCAGACTTTAAGGGCATTACGGCGATTCGCTTAGTGTTGAGCAAGCAAAATAAAACATTTTATTTGCCGATTAAATTTGGTACTTCAAAAGCTGGGAGTGTGGAGTTTAGCATTCCTGCTAATGTCATCGGAGTCTATGAACAACCCGCCACCTTGATGCTGATGGATGCCGATGGCGCGACATATACCACGGTCTCTAGTCCCTTTTACCCCCATATTGTTTCGACAACTGATGGATTTGCGTTAAAGGTTAGCTTGAACAGAAATGTCCCCGTCACGAGTTCTGGCAATTCGTCGCTGAAATTGAATGGAAGAAGAATAGACTTTGTTTCACGACAAACCTCTAATAACCCATCAAATCCCGCAAAACAAATTTTCATCAATGTTGAGTTAGGACAAAAGCTTTCTCCACATTGGACCGTGACCAATTTTAGTGCTGGAGCGATTGCTCCTACGGATAATTGTGAAGATTTTTTCGCAAACTATCCGTCAGTACGCCAAAGATTACATCCCGCGACGGCTCAAGTTTACATTTACACGGATTTGGGCGGCTTTGACCCAAGCGCATATAACAGAGAGCATTTAACGGGTGGGCAATTTGTTGTGCCAGGCATTGTTCAGCATTGCAAGGTTAAATTTTGGATTGATCCGAATGAGCATCGCTTCAAGTCTTCAATTCCATTTACTTTTGAAATATCAGGTCCTGAAGGCGTACCGTTTTATTAACAAGAGATTTTTATTATTAACTAAGGAGATATTCTATGAAACAAAGTCAAAAAACATTACCACTGATGATGGGTGGCGCATTACTCACAGGGTTTGTGATTTCAAGTAGTGCTGCTGAAAATCCATTTATGGCTAAGTCTTTGCCGCAGGGATATATGGTTGTGGCTGAAAATACATTGCCAGATCCGCAACCACAATCTAATCGCATGAATAATGCCCCTGTTGTTAATGTGCAGATTCAAGATAAAACAAAAACGATTGCTAGTGACCAGCAATCAAGTGTTAATAAATCGATTAAAAGTGTTGATGGTGGTTGTGGGGCAGGATCATGTGCCGCAAAGCTGAATAAATTAAAAGCAAAAAGTGTTGCAAAATAGTGCTTGCTTAGTTGATGATATTGATGATATTGGTGAATAAGGGAAGTTCGGCTTGAAGTCAATTAACAGCATATTTATTTTAGGAAAATTAACATGAAAAAAATTAGTAGCAATATTTTATTTGCCGTTTTAGCGACCATTGTGACACATGCTGATGCTGCATCTAAGATGCCACCCATTAACCCAGGTATGTGGGAGGTAAACATGACGATGGATGGCAAAAAAATGCCATCTGTTAAACAGTGTCAAACACCCAAAACCATCGCTGAAGCTGAAAAAATGTCTGATGAGCAAAATAAAAAAGCTTGCACCAACATTAAAGAAGGGTACTCTGGTAATGTTTACACTTTTGAAGCTGCTTGTGCATTTCAAAAAGGTAAAACGAGTCACATTAAATCTGAAGTGACGATGCTTTCTGTGAATGAATTACGTAGTAAAACAACGACAACACAAGCGAGTAAAACTGAAGTCATGGAAGGATATAGCAAGCGTTTAGGTGATTGTCCAACTAAGGGGGGTGGCACAGTCATTCAAGGACCTGATGGAAAATCGATTGCTATTGATGACTTGATGAAACAGCTTGAGGCTGGTAATGCAAAGCACAAACACTAAGGTTACGTTGCTGCTTTCATAAAAAGTGAGACTGTTGGTGAATACAATGGGCTAAAGGTGTGCTAGGATTCAACATGATTAAAAAATCACTTTAAAAACAACACTAACAAGTAATTCATCATGACAAACCTTGATATTCTGGGCTTAATTGCCACAGCCTTCACCACTTCATCTTTTGTACCACAAGTCATCACCACATGGAAAACGCGCGATGTCAGTGGTATTTCGTTGCCCACGTACGTGATTATTACAATAGGGCTTGCACTTTGGCTCATATACGGCATCTTAAAAGGGGATTTACCTTTAATTGTAGCTAATTCTGTCATGGTGATACTCACCTTCACGATTACTATGATGAAAATCACCTTTGACAAAAAATAACCTTTTAAAAAAACGTATTTCAAAGTTTTTTAAGTATGCAGATTTTTGTCATTGGTAGCTATGTGCAAGCGTGTTGCTGGTTTGTGGATAGTATTCCAAAGCCTAGTGAAACTTTAACGGCGACAGGTTTACACATTGAGGCCGGTGGCAAAGGTTTGAATGTCGCCGTCTGCGCTCACAGGCTGGGGGCAGATGTGGACGCCATGTTTGGTATTGGCGACGATGTTGCAGGGCGAGAGTTGATTGATTTATTAAGTCATGAAGGTATTTCAACGCAGCATAGCCATGTACTAGCAAAGCAGTCAGGTTATGGGGCAGGTATGATTGCCAAAAGCGGACAAAATGCAATAGCAGTTTACCCAGGTCCCAATTTATTACTTGATGCTTCTCATGTGGCATTAGCGCAAACATCAATTGCACATAGTCAATTAGTATATGGGCAGTTTGAAGGTGCTTATGAAGCGGTGCTGGCAAGCTTTACTTGTGCAAAGCAACATGGTGTTAAAACAGTACTCAACCCATCTCCTTGGCAAGCAATTTCATCTGCTCTTTTGCAGTGTACTGATGTGATGATTGTGAATGAAGTTGAAGTGCTTGATTTGTTGAAAATTGCTGACGATTTAAAAACGCAACTCCGATGTGATGTGACGACCCTAATCGATTGGGAAGATTTTTTAAGTAATTATGTTGATCAATTGTGGAATCACTGGCAAGGTGAAATATTGGTGGTGACCTTAGGTCACTTGGGGTGCATCGCGTTTCAAAAATCAACAGGCGAAGCCCCAGTTTGTACGGTGGTACCTGCGTTTTACGTGAAAGCGGTGGATACGGTAGGTTGTGGAGATGCGTTTGCCAGTGGCTTTTGCACGCAGTTTTTAACACACTCTTTAACGCAAACATTGATGTTTGCAAACGCTTGCGGTGCTTTGGTTGCCCAAAAAGAGGGTGTGTTAGATGCGTTACCAAATTTAAGCGATGTTGAAAATTTTTTGGAGCAACATACTTAGTTTAGCTTGGGTTATTTGCAGTCTAATTTAACTTTGTAGGTGTAAGCATCACCCCTAAATGTGCCTTCTACATATTCTATTAGTTGATTATTAGTTGAATAAGTGTGGCGTTTTAGTAATAGGCAAGGGGAGTTTTCAGTAAAGCCAAACGTTTCAGTTTCTTCAGTTGAACTCAAAACGGCTTCAATAGATTGTTCTGCCCAGCTTAATTGAATGTTGCAGTGTTCATTTAAAAAAGCATATACGGAGCCACTGGTATCCCAATTAGTGAGTTGTGGTGCTAAATTGATGTCATACCACGCAACTTCTCTAGTCATTGGTGCATCATCAGCAAAGCGGATCCGCACTATGCGCAAAAAACTAGCATTAGATGGGCGTTGAAATACGGATGCAATGGTTCTATTTTGCACAATGTCAAAGCTAACAACGCGTGTTGAGGGGACTTTCCCCAACTCCTGCATTTCTTGCGTAAAGCCTTTTAACTGACCTAAAGGTGGGTTAATAAGCGGCGGTTGAGTCACTTGTGTACCAGATCTGCCACGCGCAGTGAGTAAGCCAGATTCCTTTAGCTCAGCATAGCAACGCTTTACCGTGGTTCTACTTAAATTAAGTGCTACGGCTAAATCGCGCTCTGAGGGTAAGTGTGCGCCTTCTTCCATCGCGCCAGACATAATTAAGCGTTCAAAATGTGCCATCAATTGTTGATAGTATGGTTTTGATGTTTTTTCATCCAAGCGAATACTTTTAATCACTTGTTGTGTGGTTTTCTTTTTAGAGGGTAGTGATTTATTTTGTAGAGTGTTCTGCATAAAGTGATTTGTGAGTTGCTTAAATGGTAATGCCGCTATTTTACAGTATATAAAAAAATATAATGTAAAATATGTTAAATGAGACGCTTATGATGCCGTAGCCATTTGTTCTAATTTGGCTTGATTGATAATTTCTATATTTCCGCGACCTAACACTACCCAGCCTTTTTGTTCTAAACGTTTTAGTTGGCGACTCACCACTTCACGCGCTGTACCTAGTTCATCGGCAATTTGTTGGTGCGTACGCGTAATAGTTTTAGCATTAGCCTCTAATAAAGTTTTGGCTAAGCGCGCATCTAAACTATGAAAGGCAACTTCATCTAATAACACGATTAAATCGCTAATTAACGCACCGTAGTTTGTCATCACGTACTTGCGAAAGACCGCAGAGTCCACCATCAATCGATGAAAAGCATTGGCGGGAATCAACACATCGCGTATGGGTTCTTCAACGATGGTTGAGGCAGGGTAATCGCTATTACCTAACAGACAGGTGGTCGTAATCACGCATGTTTCACCAGCCCCCACGCGGTAAAGTAAAATTTCACGCCCGCTTGTTGACATTTTATATACTCGAGATTTGCCTGCAAGGCGCATCACATAAGCCCCGCAAGGGGTGCCTTCATGATAGCCTATGGTGCCTATAGGGGCTTCTACAATGCGTGCATATTGTGCCAGCATGGCTTTAGATTGCGGTTCTAAATGACTTAACTCTGGAAATAGCTCAAGCCAATCCAGGTTATTCGCTGAGAGAGACATCGTGCATCCTTGCAAAAAAATAATTTTGAATCATCAATAATTACTTAGATAATTGTAACCCCAAATTTAGATGAGATGGATTATTATTTGCAATTAAGGAGATGTTAGGTTTAACCTTGTGGCACCTCTTCAGGTACACCGCATAAGCGGTTGGCAGGTACTGCAATATCCATCAATTTAGGGCGTGGCAGATTGAGGTTGTTCATGATGTCAATAAACTCGTTGAGACTTTTACCTGCTAGGCGTGCATTGATGTTTTTTTCTTGTGCAATATTGCTTACGCGGCGGCCATTATAATCGTGGCCTGGATATACCAAGGTTTCATCGGGTAGTGTAAAGCATTTACTCACAATGCTATGGTACATAGATTCAGCACTCCCACCTTGAAAATCTGTTCTGCCACAACCGTTAATTAACAAAGCATCTCCTGTAAATAAGGCATTACGCCACAAGTAAGAAATACTGCCAGGGGTGTGTCCTGGAGTTGCAATCACTTGAATTGTTTCTTCAGCACCAAAGTGAATCACATCACCTTCTTTGAGCTGTAAATCCGCAGTTTGTGCGCCACAAGCACTTGCAACTGCAGTAAGTGCTTGCGTTTTTTTGCGTAACAGCCCACCACCTGTGATGTGGTCTGCATGAACGTGGGTTTCTAGTGAGTACTTTAAAGTACAGTTGTTGGCGGTTAATAGCGCAATGTAGTCATTCACTTGGGTGTCAACAGGGTCAATTAACACAGCCTCTCCTGCGGTTTCGTCAGCAATAAAATAGGTGAGTGTGGAGGATGTTGTATCAAACAGTTGTTTAAAAATCATAAAAATCTCCGATTGTCATTTGAGATGAATTTAAATTACATATAAATATAATATATAAAAATATATAGTGTATGATACCACTTTTAAATTAGATTTAATTCACGATGGCAGCAGAAAATAAAGAAATAAATTTTGATGAATTGCGTGCTTCGGCAGATAAAGCCAGCGGGTTAATGAAAGTAATGGCCAATGCAGATCGGCTCATGTTGCTTTGTCAGCTTTCGCAAGGGGAAAAATCGGTAGGGGAGTTAGAGCTACTGCTGGATATTAGGCAGCCTACCTTATCGCAGCAATTAACTGTTTTGCGTGAAGCGAATTTAGTGACCACGCGGCGCGAAGGCAAAAATATTATTTACAGTATTTCTAGCGAACCAGCATTAGCGGTGATGCGCGTATTAAGCCAGCAGGTGTGCGGGTCATGATGCAAAAGCGCATGATTATAGATAGCACAAGTGGTACTTACTAATGGTGATGCTTAAGCAAAAAATGGAAAGCTTGCTTAATGTTTGATTTTAATTTAATCAGTGTGGCGATTGGTTTTTTTGTAGGGCTGGTGCTAGCACTCACAGGCGCGGGGGGCTCAATTTTGGCAGTGCCTTTACTCGCATTTGGGTTAAATTTAAACATTACGCAAGCGGCTCCTATAGGCTTAATGGCTGTGATGTTTGCTGCGAGCATAGGTGCATTGCAAGGCTTACGTGCAGGTATTGTGCGATATAAAGCCGCTACATTAGTGGCGACATTAGGGGTTTTATTTGCGCCATTGGGTGTATGGTTGGCGCATAGAGTGTCTAACCAGTGGTTGAGCTTTATTTTTGCAATAGTTTTGATATTTGTAGCAAGGCGTATGTGGCAACAAAGTGCGCAACCAGCACAGCAAAATGAAGATACCCCAGCACCAGCCTGCGCGGTGAACCCAGCTACTTCTAAACTTTTTTGGACCGCCTCATGCACTAAACGGCTAATTGCCACAGGCAGCTTAGCAGGCTTTCTATCAGGCTTACTTGGCGTTGGTGGGGGCTTTGTGATTGTCCCTACATTGCGTAAGGTAAGTAATTTAGAGATGAAATCCATCGTAGCTACTTCGCTTGCTGTGATTGCATTAGTCTCAGCTTCTAGCGTAGTTGCGTATATCGTGCATCGTACTGTTGATTGGCAAATTGCAATACCATTTGTGCTAGCAACGGTAGTTGGCATGGGGTTGGGGCGATTGGTCAGTCATCGTATTTCTAATCAAACCACACAACGTAGCTTTGCGGTACTTGCGTATTTAGTGGCAATTAGTTTGGTCATCCGTGTGATTCTGTGAATTCGAATTCTGTGTTCTTTGTGGCTCACTGCTTTTTCTCGGTTAATTCACAGAGTAGATACTAAAAGCACGAAATAAAAAGCCCGCTTGTTTTTAACACGCGGGCTTTTTTTGTTACTTAGCAAGGGGTAACTAGACGTTACACCCAAATGAAGCAGATTTTAGATAATTGTAAAGTCTGTATCAGCTAATGTTGGCATACCTGTTAATGTGGCAATTTGCACTGCCGCACTAGCACCACCATTACCATCGGCATCGTAATACAAAGCCCCAGTACTTGTATCATAGGCTAAGAAATCATCAGCATCAGCCGCGACTGCACCTGCACCGCTCACAAAGTTATCTGCACTGATTGCACCAGTTGCTACAAATGCTGCAAAGAAGTCATTGTCTAGTGCAATATGGTCAGAGCCTGATGTAAAGTCAGTGATGGTATCAATGCCTGTTAAGTTAGCAGCCACATCAGTGTAGGTTTGCACCGTTGTTGCTGCACCCGTCACTGTTTGTGTATGCACTTTACCAAATTGGAATGTGTCGGCACCAGCACCGCCAGTGAGCACGTCGTTACCACCGTTACCAATAAAGGTGTCGTTATTAGCCGTACCAATAAAAGTTTGAACGTTACCGTTGCCCACAAAGGTTAAGCCACCTGTTGCACCATCAGCATCGCCATCGGTAATACCACTTGCATCGACTACGATTAAGTTCATATCTTTAGTTACAGTGCCACCAACTAAAGGAGATGAAGGTGTAAACACGGTATTTGTTGTAGTAACGGTTTGCCCTGCATTGAGGAAGAAATGATCATTCAATAATTGTAAGTCAGAGTTTTCTACGTTTAAGCGGCCTACTGTTGCGCCTACTTCTACGCGCTCCATGCCAATAAAGTTAGCATCTGTGAGTGTAATGGTGTGGTCAGCTGCATTCGCACCTACGGTAATACGTAGCGTATCAACTCCTGCGCCACCGTTAATCACATCACCAGCTACCCATTCAGCATTACCGTCATCGGCTTTACCATAAGCACCCAATACGCCCGTTGCAAAGCCGCCAATGAGCATAATGTCGTTGCCATCACCACCATTCACGGTATCTGCACCGCCTTGACCTTTAAGTAAGTCGTTACCACCGTTACCGTTAATTAAGTCATTACCTAGGCGACCATCGGCATTATCCACGCCTTCGCTACCAAGAATAGTTTCGTTACTGTTGCTACCATCTTCACGTGCATATACTTTGCCTGGGTGTGCGGTTACTAAAGCGGCACTACCTGCTTGCAAGTCTGTGACTAAATTGACATTGTGGAATAAATCACCAATCGTTGCATCATCTAGTTGGAAGTCTGCACGTGTGTAAACTACAGGTGTGGCACCTACTACTGTAGCTGCAGGAGTAAAGGTAAATGCTTCATCATAATCACCTTGAATAGTAACAGTTTCTGCCGCACCGCCAGCCACACCATAAAAATGTACGCCTGGGTTTACACCATCAACATCCAGTGAATCATACGCTTCAGTGACTGCCTCTGCGCTAAGGGTAATGCCTACGCCTGATGCAAGCTCTACACGCTCAACGTTTACAAACTCAAGGTTAGTAAAATCGCCTGATTGCGTAAATTTAATCGTATCAAGCGCATTAGCACTGCCTAATGTACTGGCAACCGTTGATTGGCTGGTGCCTGTAAAATTCACAACATTTACCAATTGGTCGCCTGTAACACTGCTTGTGCCACCATCAATGAGCATATCCTCTAGCGCACTATCGTCAATCACATAAGTATCGCTACCAGCACCCGCACCAATGATGAGGGTGTCTTCGCGGTCAAAGATAAAAGTATTGTTGCCATCGCCAGCAGATAAAATGTCAGCACCTGCACCACCATTTAAAGTGTTATTGCCTTCACCACCAAGTAAAATATCATCGCCATCACCGCCTGATAAGCTGTCATTACCATCGCCGCCATCTAATACGTTATCGCCCGCGTTGCCAATAATCACGTTATTTGCTGCATTACCGTCGCCGTCAATATCTGCAGTGCCAGTGAGTGTTAAGTTTTCAAAGTTATCTTTCAATGTATAGCTAAAGTTAGCAATAATAGTATCTGTGCCTTCATTTGCAGCTTCAGCAATCACATCACTTGCATCAATCACGTAAGTGTCGTTACCTGTGCCGCCAGCCATAGAATCTTTGCCTACACCGCCGTTTAATGTGTCGTTACCCGCATTACCTACTAAAACGTTAGCTTTAGCGTTACCTGTAATCTCATTATCTAAGGCATTGCCTGCGCCGTTAGCCGCTGCACCTGTAAGCGTTAAGTTTTCTACGTTAGCACCTAAAGTGTAGTTAATGCTACTTTTTACGGTGTCAGTACCTGCGCCTGAAACTTCAGTTACTTTGTCGCCTGCGTTATCTACCACATAAGTGTCGTCACCAGTGCCGCCAAACATGACATCTTTGCCTACGCCACCATCAATGGTGTCATTGCCGCCATTACCAAATAACTTATCGTTACCCGCAGCACCAGAAATGCTTTCTGCGTTATCTGTGCCTGTAAATTTATCGCTACCTGCAGAACCGTTTACTTTGAGTAAAACGTTGGTAAAGCGTGCAGTTTCACCCGCGAGTAAGAGCTCATTGCCTACTGTCATTTGCACAGATAAAATTTCATCCGCACCACCAGCAACGCCAGAATATGTGTTGTCTGTATCAGAAATTGCCGCAACGGTTGCTTTAACGGTTTTTCCACTTGCAATAGCTGTATTTGCCATTTCGAGTCCTTATTTGGTAGTAAAATATTTGTTTAAATTAAATTTAATCTTAAAATTTAAGCTTTCTGATTTTTAGAGCATATCGCGCTAAAAGCATTTTAAAAAAACCAGTGAAGGTGTTAAGCAAACTTCATTCCAAAAAATAAAATCAATATAAATCAATAGGGTATAACTTTAAAGTTCAATTATCTATTAAATTGTGGTTGTTTTGAACCACCAATTGGTTGTTTTAAACCACCAATTGGTTGTTTTGTAATTTTTTGATGCATTTATAAGGTGTTTTTTAGTTGATCTTGAATTGTTGAAGCATTTTTTAATCTACATTCGTTTGACGATAAGGCTGAGTTTAGCGATAATCAAGGCTGGTATTTTTTCTTTGGCTTAGTGATGCTTGTTTGAAACGAGCGTTTTTAGAAATACTTTAAAAATTATTTTTTTAAAGTACGACTGCGCTAAGTTTCGCAAGTAATTTCGTTATTTGAGTAGAGTGTCTAATTATGAAGCAATCCCACATAGAAGTAACCGAACGTATTATTGAGGTTAGCCGCCCAACGCGTACGGCATATTTGCAACGTTTAGAGGAAATTGCTAACCGCCCACGTGGTGCAGACCGCTTAGGTTGCGCCAATGTAGCACATGCTTTTGCGGCGATGCCAAGTAACGATAAGTTGCGTGTAGTGGCTGAAAAAGCCCCCAATATTGGTATTGTAACTGCTTATAACGAGATGCTTTCAGCGCATCAGCCTTATGTGAGTTACCCTGAGATTATTCGCGATGAAGCGCGTAAATACGGCGCAACCGTGCAAGTAGCAGGTGGCGTGCCCGCAATGTGCGATGGCATTACGCAGGGTGAGCCTGGTATGGAAATGTCATTATTTAGCCGTGACACCATTGCAATGAGTACCGCGATTGCGCTTTCACACGATGTGTTTGATGCTGCGATGCTACTTGGTGTGTGCGATAAAATCGTGCCAGGTTTGTTAATCGGCGCACTTAAATTTGGACATTTGCCTTGCATTTTTGTGCCATCTGGGCCGATGGGTACTGGTTTAGACAACACGGCAAAATCAAAAGTACGTGAACAATATGCACAAGGCTTGGTGGGCCGTCCTGAGTTATTGGCTTCAGAATCTGCTGCTTATCATGGCGCGGGCACTTGCACATTTTATGGTACAGCTAACAGCAACCAAATGTTGCTAGAAGCCATGGGTTTACACGTACCAGGGGCAGCATTTGTGCACCCAGCCGATGGCTTACGTGAAGATTTAACCCGCGAGGCGGTGAAGCTGGTGTTAGAGATGACCAAGCCGCAAAGCTTTACACCCATTGGTAAACTAGTCGATGAACATGTGATAGTGAACGCGATGGTGGCTTTGTTAGCCACAGGTGGCTCAACGAATCACTTGATTCACTGGGTGGCAGTCGCGCGTGCGGCAGGCATTATTATTGATTGGACAGACTTTTATCACTTAGCAAAAACTACGCCGCTCTTGGCGAGTGTTTACCCAAATGGCAAGGCGGATGTGAATGAGTTCCAAAATGCGGGTGGTCCAGGTTTTGTGATTCGTGAATTGATTGAGGGAGGCTATATGTATCCTGATGTTTTCACCGTCACCAAAGGCGGCTTGCACGACTTTGGCAAAAAACCAGTCAAAGAAGATGGTAAATTGGTGTGGAAGCCATTCCCTGAAGAAAGTGGTGATGAAACTATCGTGCGTACAGCAGAGCATCCATTTAGCGAAACGGGCGGCTTACGCTTGCTTAAAGGAAATCTAGGTCGCAGTGTGATTAAAATTTCAGCCGTGCCCGCAGACCGCCACATTATTGAGGCTCCAGCAATTGTGTTTGATGCGCAAGAGGAGTTATTAGAAGCGTTTGACCGTGGTGAGCTAGAGAAAGACTTTGTCGCAGTTGTGCGCTTTCAAGGCCCTAAAGCCAATGGGATGCCAGAGTTACACAAGCTTACTCCGCCATTAGCTGTGTTGCAAAACAAAGGCTTTATGGTGGCGATTGTGACGGATGGTCGAATGAGTGGCGCGTCAGGTAAGATTCCTGCCGCAATTCACATGACCCCTGAAGCCTCAGCAGGTGGAGCGATTGCTAAAATACGTACGGGCGATGTTGTGCGCCTAAATGCGACGGTTGGTATGGTCAACGTGCTGGTGGACGAAGATATTTGGGCTGAACGTGAAGTAGAAGAGCTGTCGGATGCAAAACGTAGCCATAATGCACATGGTTTTGGCCGTGAGCTATTTGGCGGAATGCGCAAGAATGTGTTATCGGCCGAAGAAGGTGCAGTCACTTGGCTTTAAAACTTTGCAAATCAACCGATAACGTTGTTGCATTTCGTTTGCCGTACTATTCGTACTGCCTGCGCTCCTGCGCTTAGTTCTCGGTTGATTATCAAAGTTTTAATAGGCTACTTTCACCTCTTCCGTCATTCCCGCATACGATTTTGCAAGTGCTTCAGCACTTAGCAAGTCGGAGTGCCCTTGTGGTGCACACGCGAGAATCCATTTTGATTTTAAGATTTTCAATTTAATACAAAACAACTTTTAATTACAGGTAGAAAAAACCATGAACACATTAGATTTAGCTAAAGAAGGTCCAGTAATTCCCGTGATTGTGATTAACAAAGTAGAGGATGCTGTGCCGATGGCAGAAGCCTTACTTGAAGGCGGCATTCGCGTGTTAGAAGTTACTTTGCGCTCATCATGCGCATTGCAAGCCATGGAGCAAATTGCCAAACACGTGCCAGATGCGATTATGGGTAGTGGCACAGTGCGTAACTTAAAAGATGCGCAAGCTTCATTAGACGTTGGTTGTAAGTTTGCGGTAAGCCCAGGTTACACGACTGAGTTAGGTCAGTTTGCCCGCAAAATTGGGTTGTCATTATTGCCAGGCGTTTCAACTGGCTCAGAAATTATGATGGCAAATGCCGATGATTACTATTTCTTAAAATTATTTCCAGCGGTAGCGGTGGGTGGTATTAACTTACTGAAAGGCTTTGCAGGGCCTTTTGGCGATGTGAAATTCTGCCCTACAGGTGGCGTAACCGTTGAAAGTGCACCACAATTTTTAGCATTACCTAACGTGGTGGTGTGTGGCGGTACATGGCTGACTCCAGCCGATGCAGTGGCGCGCAAAGACTGGGCGCATATTACTAAATTAGCCAAAGAAGCGAGCGCGATTAAAGCCGCTTAATCGTAGGATTATTTTTTAGCCACAGAGAACACAGCGTTCTCTGTGGCTATTTTTATATTTAAGAGCGCAGACAATAGGAAAGTTACTTGAAGATTGAGTTAAAAAAATATCAAACCATTGTGTTTGATTGTGATGGCGTAGTGCTTGATTCTAACGTAGTTAAGACCGAAGCTTACTTTCGCACCGCTAAAAACCTAGGAGCTAGCGATGCGCAAGCGCAAGCATTGGTGGATTATCACGTTAAATTAGGCGGTATTTCGCGCTATCATAAGTTCGATTGGTATTTACGCGAAGTGCTCAATCAGCCTGTGACTGAGTTGGCTGTACAAACATTGCTAAATACATTTGGACGTGAGCTAGAAGAAGGTTTGATGAACTGCCCGATTGCCGAGGGTTTGCAAGCATTACGAGAAGCCACGTCGCAAGCCAATTGGATGATACTTTCAGGGGGTGACCAAGAAGAGATTCGCACGCTGTTTGCAAAACGTCAGCTTGCGTATTTGTTTGATGGCGGCTTGTTTGGTAGCCCTGATAATAAAGATACTGTTTTAGCTCGTGAAAAAGCTTCGGGTAATTTGCGGTTGCCTGCTTTATTTATTGGAGATAGCAAATATGATTTTGAAGCGGCAACGCGTGCAGACTTAGACTTTCTTTTTTTAAGCGACTGGACAGAGGTGGCTGATTGGCAGGCTTATTGCCAGCAACATCACATTTTAGTCAAACGCAATCTTGCGCAAATCAATGATAGTATTCGGGTGTAATCATTTGCAACTATTTTACTTATGATGAAGCCACTTACAACACTGTCTGTCAATAAGGTCATTTGGCTGACCACGCTCTTAGCAGGCTTGGTTGCATGGCGTGTAATGTTCATACAGCATGGCTGGATTAACGATGACTCAACGCTGTATTTTGAGATGGCTAAGCGTTTTTCTATAGGTCAGTGGCAACAAGGGTGGGAGCTCTTTACATGGCCTTTTTACCCATTCTTAATTGCTATGCTTCACAAGGTGACGGGCATCGATTTGCATTTGTCTGCACAAGTATTAGCGGTTGTGTTTTATGGGCTTACCGCATGGAGCTTGTCTAAACTGATTCAGTTGGCTGGCGGTAATCAACTTACTATTATCTGTGGCAACTTGCTCTTGATAAGTAGCCTCTACATTACTGGCGATGTACTCGCCATGTTGCTACGAGATCAAGGATTTTGGGCATTTTTTCTCACTAGCTTGGTATTTTTCATTCGCTTTATGCGCCATCATCACTGGGCTGATGCCGTATGGTGGCAGCTAAGTATTATTGTCGCAACACTGTTTCGGATTGAAGCATTTGCTTACGCCGTGTTGCTACCCTTGGTTTTATTGATACACGGTCATTCTTGGCGTATTAGTTTGATGCAGTTCATTAAAGTAAACTTTATTCACTTACTTTTGTTTACATTGATTTTAATCGCTCTCATTGCTTCACATGCTTTTAACATGACGCACCTAGGGCGATTAAATGAAATCACAGGTTTATTTTCTGCGGATGATGGCTTATCAGTCAAAGGAATGTTTCAAACGCAATCTGAAATATTCTCTCAAAAAGTATTGGGTGGGTATCTTGAAGATTACGCTAAGTTTGGCTTGTTTATTACTTTAATCAGCATTGTTGTTATTAAATGTTTTAATGTGGTTGGCGTAGTGGCTAGTGTGTTAATGTTGTGCGCGCGGCAACATTTATTTAAGCTCCCACAGCGTGATGCGCAGCAGGTGTTTATCATGGCAGGTGCAGTGGCGATGCTCAATGCGAGCGTGATTATCTTTAGAAGTTTTGTGCTTTCTAGTCGCTATGTCATTGCGATTGGCTTCTTGGTGATTATTTTCACCGCATTTTATTTATCCAACTTAATTGCATCACAGCAACGTAAGTCTGACTTATTGAGCTGGCAATTTATGTTGCTGGTGGTGGTTGCATTGCTTATGGGTGCTGGGCTGATTAAAAATTTAGCCAGTAAGTCAGGTGATTATCATTATGAGCAACAAGCCGTTGCATGGGTCAAGACACATGCGCCAGCAAACGCACGCATTTATTATGATAGTGCGCGACTACGCGACTACGCTAACGTAGCTTGGGCAGGTAGAGCAGATCATCTTAACTCAACTGAGTTGATTACGTCTATTCGAGAGCGTAGCGAGCAATATGATTGTTTGCTGATACGTGCAGAAGTTGATGAGTTAAACAAGCTTGCGCAAATCCAATCACTTACGCAATATGTTGAGCTTAAACGCTTTAGCAATAAAGTGGGCAATCAAGTACTGGTCTTGTGTCATCCAAATTTAAAATAAATGTCAGCTACTCTACAAAAAATACATGCCATGTATCGCCGATTTTGTTTAGGTGAGGCATATCAACATCAATATACTTGCCACCCAAATTTTGACTTAAAACGTCATGAAAATTCTTGTACAGTGATTTGGAAGGGCAAGGTAATTGCTGATATTCCGTTGGCACATACCTTGAGTAAGCAGTTTTCTGGCGCATGTTTTACGATTGCGTCAGGTCCCTCTCTAGCTGAGGTAGATTTGCAGCAATTGGGTAATTTTCAAACTATTAGTTTAAATTGTGCCATTAAAAAATTTAAAGAAAGCAATTTAACGCCCACGCATTGCATTGTTGTGGATCACAGAGTTTTTGAAAATCAGTGGACTTGTGTGCAAGATGCTATTCTTTCAGGTGCACATTGTTTTTTCTCTTACGTTGGGTTATCAAGAATCTGCGAAAGAGCACCTGAGCTACTCAAGCATGGCAATATTTACTTAATTGAATCGATTTCAAGAAAGTTTGGGGTGCCTCGTATGAGTAAAGCAAATATGCTCGCGGCATTTTCAAATGATGCTGAAGTGTTTTTAGATGTGCAACTCCCCGAGCTATGCAGATCTGTTGGGTTTTGTGCGAATCTACAAAAAGGCGTGTTTTCTGGTAAAACTGTGGCGACTTGGGCAACACAACTAGCGGTTGCGTTAGGGTATCAGCAGCATTTTATTATTGGCATGGATTTAGGCGGCACGGGAAAAAAGCATTTTTATGCGGATGATAAACACGCTGCACCAGATTTTATGCGCGATTACGAGCCGCATATCCGTGCTTGCTTTGAGCAAGCGAAGCGTGCCAGTTTAGTGCGTGGATTTGAGGTTTATAATCTCTCAAAAAATAGTACACTACCACATGAGATTATGCCTAAAATTAGTCTTGAAGAAGCATTAAACCTTGTGCATACAACACATCACAACCACCTTTAACTTGCACGATACTCCTTATGAAAATTATTATTCCATTACAAACTTGTTCCACTAGAATCCCGCTTAAGAACATTCGTCCTTTTTATAATGATGACTCGTTATTTGACATTAAAGCCAAACAAATTTTAACGTTTGAAGCGGCAGAGAATGTGTATGTATCCTCTGAAAATGAGGAGAAAGTACGCCCGCTGTGCGAAAAATATGGCTTTCATTTTATGTTGAGAGATCAGTCATTAACGGGCAATAAAATTTATCAGCCAGACCTTGTCAAAGCCCTCACAGAGCCATTGCCAGGGGATGATGACATTATGTGGATACAAGTGACATCACCGCTTTTTAACCAGTTTTCTGAAGCCCTAGAAGTGTGGAAGCAGGTCAGAGAAGATTATGATTCTTTGGTCGCCGTTAAGCCATTTAAAGGGCATTTGTTAGACGAAAAAGGTAATCCTGTGAATTATAGCTTTGGGTATTGGCACAAGGTTTCACAAGACTTACCCAAACTTTACTCTGTGTTATGGAGCTTGTTTATCCTCAAGCGAGCAACGGTTAATCGCTTTAATTATCATATTGGCGTTAATCCTTACTTATTCGCTTCAGATAATATGGTGGTGGATATTGATTATCACGAAGACTTTGAATTAGCACGTCATATTTACACCAAAATTCATGGTGAATAACGCAGGAGGATTTACTCAAAGCATGGACATTGAATTTTTAAAGCCTCTTGTAGTCATAGCCCATACTTGCTTTGTTCAACCTTACTGAAAATATGAAGATGCCAATAAAATATTTCTTTGTTCCCCTTTTTTTATCATGTATTCACCTTACGGCAGAGGCTGCCGTTAAAATTCAGCAATGGCAGACTAGCACAGGTGCTGAAGTCTATTTTGTAGAAAATCATGATTTACCTATTGTGGATGTTAGCATCAATTTTGCAGCGGGCAGCGCACGTGATACAGCAGAAAAATCAGGCGTGGCAGGTATTACCAAATACCTGATGACGTTAGGTGCTGATGGGCTGACGGATGAAAAAATTGCCAATCAGCTGGCGGATATTGGTGCGGTTTTAGGCGGTGATTTTGATGCAGATCGAGCTGCATTTAAGTTGCGCACTTTGAGTAGCACGCGTGAGCAAACGCAAGCACTGAACATTTTATATAAAATATTACAAAAGCCAGATTTTCCTGAAGGCGTCTTGGGAAGAGAAAAAGCCCGTATTATTTCAAGCCTACAAGAATCCGCCACCCAACCAGAAAGCATTTCAAATAAAGCTTTTATGAAGGCTTTGTATAGTCATCATCCTTATCGATTAGATGATAGTGGTGAGATTGAAACGGTGAGTAAAATCTCACGTGAAGATTTAGTCACATTTTACCAGCAGCACTATGGTGCAAAAGGGGCAGTGGTGGCGATGATTGGCGATTTAACGCGTGAACAAGCCAATGTAATCGCTGAAAATATGACGCAAGGCTTGCCGCAAGCAAGTGCCATTGCACCAGTGCCGCCTGTTGCCTTGCCTAGTCAGCCTGAAGAGCAACGTATTGCGCACCCAGCATCACAATCGCACATTCTATTAGGCTACCCCGGCATTAAACGCGGCGACCCTGATTTGTTTGCGCTTTATGTGGGCAATTACATTTTGGGTGGTGGTGGTTTTGTGTCACGTCTGACAGAAGAAGTACGTGAAAAACGCGGCTTAGTTTATAGTGTTTATAGCTATTTTATGCCAATGGCTGAGGCTGGCCCATTCCAAATTGGACTGCAGACTAAAAAAGACCAAGCAGATGCCGCGCTCAAATTGGTGCGTGAAACCCTAGATAACTTTATTAAAAATGGCGTGACAGAAGCTGAACTAAAAGCTGCAAAAGCCAATATTATGGGTGGATTTCCCATGCGTATTGATAGCAATAGCAAAATTTTAGATTATTTATCGGTGATTGGTTTTTATAAGTTACCGCTCAATTATTTAGATCAATATAATGAAAATGTAGCTAAAGTGACCACAGCACAAATTAAAGACGCTTTCGCAAGACGTTTAAAACCTGAGAATTTTGTGACCATTATTGTGGGTGACCCAAACGCCCAATAGTTTTATGTCCATCAAAAAACACAACACAGTGCGCATCAATGCGGGTGAATGGCGTAGCCGTTTGCTTAAGTTTCCCGACGCGCAAGGTTTGCGCCCAACGCCAGAGCGTGTGCGTCAAACCGTGTTTAACTGGCTGGGGCAAGACTTGACAGGCTTGGTGTGCTTGGATTTATTTGCAGGCACAGGCGTGATGGGGTTTGAGTCACTTTCACGCAATGCAAAATCTGTGGTGTTGGTAGAAAATTCCCCTAGTGTTTATAAGGTTATTGTAGAAAATAAAAACGCCTTAAAAGCCAATGCCGCCAAGGTGTTGAATATGGATGCGCTGGCTTTTTTGACCACAAATCGGCAATTGTTTGATGTGATATTTTTAGATCCACCGTATAAGCAAGGGTGGTTGGAAAAAGCACTGCCTTTGCTAGAGCAGCATTTAAGCCCAGAGGGCGTAATCTATGCTGAGGCTGAATATGCCATGCAAAATTTGGAACATTGGCAAGTCATCAAGCAAAGCAAAGCAGGCAATGTTTTTTATCATCTGCTAAAATTGCACAATGTCTGATTCTAATTACAGTACAAAAAAACGCATTGCCGTTTACCCTGGCACTTTTGACCCCATTACTTTGGGGCATGAAGATTTGGTGCGTCGTGCAGCAAGCTTGTTTGATGAGGTAATTGTTGCGGTTGCGGGGAGTACCAGCAAAAATACTCTTTTTAATTTAGAAGAGCGTGTTGCATTGGCAAAAAGCATTTTTGCAGCTTACGCTAATGTAAAAGTGGTGGGCTTTAGTGGTTTGTTGATGCAATTCGTGCAAGATCAGCACGCGCAAGTGGTGCTGCGTGGATTACGCGCCGCTTCTGATTTTGAATATGAATTTCAGTTGGCGGGTATGAACCGTAAAATCTACCCTAAGCTTGAAACCTTGTTTTTAACGCCTTCTGAAGAATATATGTTTGTATCCTCAAGCTTGGTACGCGAAGTTGCTGCTTTAGGCGGAGATGTGAATCAATTCGTTTCAAAAACGGTAGAAAACGCCATTAAGAAAAAATACGTAGTTGGTGGCACCCGTTAGCCAAAACACCTCATTTTAATTATTTAGAAAAACAATCGTTGAATACATTCACTGTTAATAAATTGGTGATTTTTGGTGTCGGTTTAATTGGCGGCTCAGTAGCACTCGCCTTAAAAAAAGCAGGCATTGCGGTGCAAATCATTGGTGTTGGACGTAGCCTTGAAAGCTTGCAAGAAGCCAAAAATCTAGGCGTGATTGATACGCTAGAGATAAATATTCAAGCGGCATGTCATGCTGCTGAGATTATTTTGATTGCAGTGCCAGTTGCACAAACGACGGCTATTTTACAAAGTATTAAGCCATATTTAAATGCAAACACTGTCATCACTGATGCAGGTAGCACGAAGGGTGATGTCCTCGCCGCTGCAAAAATAGTATTGGGTGAACAGTTCAAACAGTTTGTAGGTGGGCACCCTATTGCAGGGGCTGAAAAAAGTGGTGCAAGTGCAGCAAAAGCTGATTTATTTCAAGCTAAAAATGTGGTTTTAACTCCCGCCCCAGAGACCAGTATCCATGCGGTTGCTAGCATTTCTCGGTTATGGCAAGCTTGTGGTGCTAATGTGAGTGAAATGTCTGCGCAAACACACGATAGCATATTCGCCGCTGTGAGCCACTTGCCACACTTATTGGCGTTTGCATTGGTGGATGATATTGCCTCGCGCCCGAATGCAGAACAATTATTTGGCTTTGCTGCTAGTGGTTTTAGAGATTTTACTCGCATCGCAGGTAGCCACCCTGAAATGTGGCGTGATATTAGTCTCGCTAATAAAGACGCATTACTTGGCGAAATTAATGCTTTTGAAGAAGAGTTAAGTCAAATAAAAAAATTGCTTGCAGATGAAAATGGTGCAGGCTTACAAATCTTGTTTGAACGCGCCAGCACCGCGCGCAACAACTGGGCAAAAACACAACAATAAAGAAACATAAAATGGAACAGCTACATCTACCAGCCTACAGCAGCGCAGAAGGCACAATTAAACTACCTGGCTCAAAAAGCATCTCAAATCGCACATTATTGTTGGCCGCGCTTTCAAATGGTGAAACAGAAATTTTTGATTTACTCAAATCTGATGACACAGACCGTATGCTTGAAGCACTTGCAATGTTAGGTGTAGATTTAGCACAAAATCCGACTGATGCGCTTAACTGGAAAGTAAAAGGCATCAACGGAAACTTTCCTAACAAAGGCTCACCAGAAGAACCAGTCGATTTATTTTTAGGCAACGCTGGTACTGCATTTCGCCCGCTTACCGCCGCGTTGGCATTCTCAAATGGCTATTATTATTTGCACGGCGTACCACGTATGCATGAGCGTCCAATTGGCGATTTAGTAGATGCACTTAGGCAAGTTGGTGCGCAAATTGAATATTTAGCCAATGAAGGTTTTCCACCGCTCAAAATTTCACCTGCAAAATTGGATGTAAGCAAACCGATTAAAATTCGTGGGGATGTTTCTAGTCAATTTTTAACGGCTTTGTTAATGGCATTACCGCTTACCAAAAAAAATGCCACCATTGAAGTAGTGGGTGAACTCATTTCGAAACCTTATATTCAGATTACACTGAGTTTGATGGAAAAATTTGGGATAAAAGCTGAGCGAATAAACTGGCAAACTTTCACGATTTCTGCAAATGGCTTTTATCAAAGCCCTGCGCAATACTACGTGGAGGGCGACGCATCTTCCGCCTCTTATTTTTTAGCTGCTGGCGTGATTGGGAAGGGGCCAGTACGTGTCGTGGGCGTGAGCAAAGACAGTATTCAGGGCGACGTAAAATTTGCAGGCTTTTTGGGTAAAGACATAACCGAACCTTTATATACTACCCAACCTTTCAGCTATATGGGAGCAATTGTTAGTTGGAGTAACAATTGGATGCAAACTCAAACTATGCCAGATACTAAACTTGTAGCATTAGATGTTGACTGCAACCATATCCCCGATGCCGCCATGACTTTAGCCATTCTCGCTTTATTTGCCGAAGGTACAACCACCCTGCGCAATATCGCCAGTTGGCGCGTAAAAGAAACTGATCGCATAACTGCGATGGCGACTGAATTACGCAAAGTAGGCGCGATTGTAGAAGAAGGTGCTGATTACATCAAAATTACACCGCCAGAAAAACTCACACCCAATGCCGTGATTGATACTTACGATGACCACCGCATGGCGATGTGTTTCTCACTTGTTTCATTAGGTGGCGTACCCATTACCATTAACGACCCCAAATGCGTGAATAAAACTTTCCCAGATTATTTTGAAGAGTTTCAAAAAATTGCCAAAGCATGATTACCCCAGCCTCTAGCTTCCAGCCCCTAATCCCTGTGATTGCGATTGATGGCCCTTCCGCCTCAGGCAAAGGCACGGTAGCACAGCGCGTTGCTGAAGCACTAGGCTTTCACTACCTAGATTCTGGCGCACTTTACCGCGTAGTGGCTTTTGCCACATATCAACGTAACATTGATTGGCATGATGCAAACGCCGTTGCTGAATGTGCAAAAATACTTCAAATTAACTTTAAAAACGAACGAGTCTTGCTAAATGGTAGCGATATTTCTAATGAAATTCGCTCTGAAGCGATGGGCAAAGGCGCATCACAAGTCGCAGTTCACGCGCCGCTTAGAGCGGCATTGGTTGCGCTACAACATCGCTTTAGGCAGCCACCTGGTTTACTTGCTGATGGGCGCGACATGGGTACGGTGATTTTTCCTGACGCTATGCTCAAAGTATTTCTCACTGCCTCTACCGAAGTGCGTGCACAACGGCGTTACCAACAGTTGTTAGGTAAAAATGAGTCTGCCAGCTATGAGAATATTCTAGCTGATTTACAAGAGCGTGATGCTAGAGACAAGGGTCGGTCTAGTGCGCCGCTTGTGATGGCTGATGATGCGATTTTACTTGAAACAGATAATCTAAGTATTTCAGATGCGGTGAATGTGGTTTTGACGCACTTTCAGCATAAAATTAACAATAAAAGTCATAAATAGTCTTTTATTTTTCAATGTTTTAGTTATAATTCCACCTTTAAAGTTTTTATAGTGTTTTGGTCTGCGGGTTGCACTAACGCGCAGTTTTTTAATTGACCCACTGCTAGGTGGGATTATTTTTTAGGTAATTTTATTTAATGGCTTCTACTTCTAAATCTACTGCTTCACCGATGGAATCTTTTGCTGCGCTTTTTGAAGAAAGCTTAGCTCGCCAAGAAATGCGCTCTGGCGAAGTGATTACGGCTGAAGTTACTTCAGTTGATAACGATCATGTGATTGTTAACGCTGGTCTTAAATCTGAAAGCGTGATTGACGCTGCTGAATTCCGCAATGCACAAGGCGAACTTGAAGTTCAAGTGGGCGACTTTGTGAAAGTGGCTATCGAAAAACTTGAAGATGGTTTCGGCTCTACTGTGCTTTCACGCGAAAAAGCTAAACGCATGGAAACATGGTTAGATTTAGAAGATGCAATGAACGAAGGCCGCATCATTAAAGGTTTCGTAAGTGGTAAAGTGAAAGGCGGCTTGCGCGTTTCTGTGAACGGCATTATGGCCTTCTTGCCAGGTTCATTGGTAGATGTGCGCCCTGTAAAAGACACCACACCATTTGAAAACAAAGAATGTGACCTTAAAGTAATTAAATTAGACCGTAAACGTAACAATATTGTGGTTTCACGTCGTGCTGTCATGGAAGTTAGCGCAGGTGCTGACCGTGAAGCGTTGATGGGCTCACTTGTTGAAGGTGCTGTAGTTAAAGGAGTTGTTAAAAACATTACCGACTACGGTGCATTCGTTGACTTGGGCGGTATTGATGGCTTGCTACACATTACTGATTTAGCATGGCGTCGTGTAAAACACCCATCAGAGGTGTTGACCGTTGGTGAAGAAGTTGAAGCAAAAATCTTGAAGTTTGATCAAGATAAAAATCGCGTTTCACTGGGTATTAAACAAATGGGGGATGATCCATGGATTGCATTAGCACGCCGTTACCCAGTAAGCACACGTTTATTCGGTAAAGTGTCTAACTTGACTGACTACGGTGCATTTGTTGAAATCGAACCAGGCATTGAAGGTTTGGTGCACGTTTCAGAAATGGACTGGACTAACAAAAACATTCACCCAGGAAAAATTGCACAATTAGGTGACGAAGTAGAAGTGATGATTCTTGAAATTGATGAAGCGCGTCGTCGTCTATCTTTAGGCATGAAACAATGTCAAGCTAACCCTTGGGATGACTTCTCTGCCACGCACGCTAAAGGCGACAAAGTTTCGGGTCAAATCAAATCAATTACTGATTTTGGTGTATTTATCGGCTTGCCAGGTGGCATTGATGGTTTAGTTCACTTATCTGATTTGTCATGGTCACAAACTGGCGAAGAAGCAATCCGTAACTTCAAAAAAGGTGACGAATTACAAGCTGTAATCTTAGCCATTGACGTTGAAAAAGAACGCATTTCATTAGGCGTAAAACAATTGACTGCCGACCCTTCAGGGGCATCTTCAGAAGAAAAATCTGAAGCTAAACCTAAAGCTAAATCAGCTAAAACAAAAGAGCCAGTGGCAGTGCCAGATGACGGTGCTACTGCTGGTACAACCAATCTTGGTGCTTTGTTAAAAGCAAAATTAGACAGTAAAAAATAAGTTGTGATAAAGGCAAATCAGTATGACAAAATCTGAGCTAATCACACTTCTTGCCGAGCGTTTTCCGCAATTAGTGATGAAGGATGCTGAGCTCTCAGTTAAGGCTATTTTAGATACGATGTCTGATAGTCTTGCTAGTGGTGAGCGTATTGAAATTCGTGGCTTTGGAAGCTTTAGCTTGAATTATCGTCCGCCGCGCTTGGGTCGTAACCCAAAAACTGGTAGCAAAGTACAAGTGCCTGAAAAGCATGTTCCGCATTTTAAAGCAGGTAAAGAACTGCGCGAACGTGTTGATTTAGGATAGCGATTGCTTTGAAACCAATAAAAAAAGGCAGCTTGTGAGCTGCCTTTTTTTATTGACTAAGTTAATAATACTATTTGTCCACTACAAAAACGAAAATTCAACCGCTTATTGATATTATTTGAATAGCTTGAGCGAGTTAGTTTTGTTTGTGTTTTTGTGAGCAAAAGTTTTTATGGAATTTTCAAGCTACAAATCAGGTAAAATACGCTTAACTTCTTTCATTGAAATGAAATCAAATGGAATTTGAATTTTGGTGGCTACTTGCGCTACCACTTTTTTTTAGTCTAGGTTGGCTTGCCGCACGCGTTGATCTCAAGCAACTACTGGCTGAATCTACAGCATTACCCGCAGCCTATTTTAAAGGGCTTAACTTTCTTATTACCAATCAAAATGATAAAGCGATTGAAGCTTTTTCTGAAGCGGTGCAAGCCAATACTGACTCGTTAGAGTTACATTTTGCACTTGGTAGTTTATTTAGAAAACGTGGTGAGGTGGATCGTGCCATCCACTTACACTTAAATTTACTTAATAAAAAAATCCTTGAGCCACAGCAGAAGCTTGCCGTCACAGCCGAGCTTGCACAAGACTACTTAAAGGCAGGGTTGCTAGACCGTGCTGAAGAATTGTTTGAGTCATTGGATGATGATCGCTATCGTCAGCCCGCCCTGCGCGCTCTGTTAGAAATTTACGTGCGTGAACGCGAGTGGGAGCGTGCCATTAAGGCTGCAACTGAATTAGAGAAAATTTCAGGCGTGCCTTTCCGTGTGGAAATTTCACACTACTATTGCGAAATGGCAGTGAAATCTAAGCTCGCTAATAATACGCATCAAGTAAGACTTGAGCTAGATTGTGCACTTGATGCGAATAAAAACTGTGTACGCGCTAACGTCTTGTTAGGGGATATAGAAGCGGAAGCCAATAATCATCAGGCTGCAATTGCTACTTGGAAGCGTATTGAATTTCAAAAGCCTGAATACTTGGGCTTAATCGCTCCCAAAATTTTAGCAAGTTACCGTGCTTTAAATCAAACTGCTGAGGGTTTGCTGTTGCTTCAGGCGTACCTAAAAACATACAGATTAGCCTTGCTGGTCAATGTACTCTACGAGGCAACTTTGGCAGAAGAGGGCGCAGAAAGTGCTGCAAAATTTGCGCGGAATGAACTTATTAAAATGCCAAGCTTAAATACGCTAGATCAGTTACTTCAAGCGCGTGCAATTGTGGAATCTAATCAACTACAAAACACGCATTTACAAGACACTCAGTTGATGCAACAAGCTGTGCGTCATGCAATCGGCTTTAAAACCGCTTACCATTGTGTGCAGTGTGGCTTTAAAGCTAAGTATCATCATTGGCAATGCCCAGCTTGCAATGCTTGGGAAGCCTTGCCCGCAGAGCCGACCACCATTTAGCCTCCTTTTAATTATTATATTTTTCCGTTGATACTCATGCCACCTAACATTCATGACCCAAAAATTATTGTTGCACTTGATTATGCAGACAGTAAAAGCGCACTTCAATTAGTGAATCAGCTAGACCCTAGCCTATGCCGCTTAAAAGTGGGTAAAGAGCTTTTTACCTCTGCTGGACCAAGTTTTGTTGAGCAACTTGCGCGTGCTGATTTTGGCGTATTTTTAGATTAAAAATTTCATGACATTCCAAACACCGTGGCAAAAGCCTGTGCGGCGGCGAGTAACCTTGGTGTGTGGATGCTCAACGTACATGCTAGCGGCGGTTTAGAGATGATGCAAGCAGCCAAAGAGGCGATAAACAGTAGCGCAAATAAGCCCTTGCTGATTGCAGTGACTGTGCTTACAAGTATGAATCAGCAAACTTTGCAACAAATTGGCATTCAAGCTGATTTAACTACTCATGTACTTAATTTGGCTAAATTAACACAGCAAGCAGGGCTAGATGGCGTCGTATGCTCTGCCTTAGAAGCTGCAATGTTGCGAGCGCAGTTGGGAAATGACTTCTGTTTGGTAACACCAGGCATACGCCCTGCTAATGTCAACCAAGATGATCAATCACGCGTTGTTACGCCAGCAGATGCTTTAAATAATGGGGCTAGCTATTTAGTGATTGGTAGACCTATTACTAAAGCTGAAAACCCGCTTGCTGCACTTAAGGCGATTCACCAAGAGTGTATGTAATGTGTGTTTTGTGCAGTGATATGAGATGTAAAAAGCGTTGTTTTTTTTAATGGTTTTGGGCTATGATTGATTGTGTATTTTTTTATGTAATTCTTTAAAGGAAACTAAATAATGAAAAAAATGTTGTTATTGTTGATTACTTTGTTGAGCTTGAGCTTTAACGTATTCGCGGGGGTTAATTTAAATACCGCAACGCAGGCAGAACTTGAAACCTTGAATGGTATTGGGGAGGTGAAAGCTAAAGCAATTATTGAGTACCGCAAAAAAAATGGCGGTTTTAAAAATGTGGATGAGCTAGAAAAAGTGGATGGTATTGGTGCTGTTACTCTAGAAAAAGTGCGTAAAGATGTTTCTGTCAGTGGCAAAACAACCGTAGTTGTTCCTGAGGTTAAATCGGCGGACACAGCTAAAATCACAAAAGAAGTTAAGCCTGCAAAAGAAGCCAAAACAAGTAAAACTGAAAAAGCAGTTGAAGTGAAATCAGAAACTAAACCTGCTGACACTGCAAAGGTTGATAAAAAAGTTACTGCTGCAGAGAAAAAAGTTGCCAAAAAAGCTGAATCAGCTAAAGCAGAGTAAGCAGTTCACTCGTGTAATAAAAAAAGCCCGCTTAAGCGGGCTTTTTTTATTAAGTGGTTAGAAGGTTGGCAACACCTTCTAAGCCCACAAAATTAAGCGAATATGTTGCTTGTGTTTGTACCACAGGTTTGGCATGGTAAGCCACGCCAATGGTGGCAACCGACATCATTCTTAGGTCATTTGCACCATCGCCAATCGCAATAGTTTGCAATGCAGAAAGCCCTAGCGCGTTGCGTAGTTTAACGAGCTCATCGGCTTTACGTTGCGCATCTACAATGTTGCCTAGTACTTGACCAGTTAGTTTGCCATTGATGATTTCAAAAGTGTTCGCCACAGCGTAATCTAAGCCGAGTAAATTTTTAACATGGTTAGCAAACAAGGTGAAGCCGCCTGAAACCACCATGGTTTTGATTCCATTTTCTTTACATGTAGCAATCCATTCACGTGCACCAGGGTTAAGTTGTAAGCGTTCGTCCATGACTCGTTGCAGTGCAGATTCATCTAAACCTTTAAGCAGTGCAACACGTTTTTTTAAGCTGGTGGAAAAGTCTATCTCACCGCGCATGGCACTTTCTGTAATTTCCGCCACTCGTGGTTTGATATTAAGCATATCGGCAATCTCATCAATGCACTCTATGTTAATTAGTGTGGAATCCATATCCATCACACATAAGCCAAATTTGTGAATAAGTTGATTGTTTTCTACGTAGGCGCAATCAATCTTTTGGGTGGCACAAAAAGCTTGTACCGCAGGGTTGATATTTGCTTGGTTGGCTAGGTAATAAGCGTGTTGACTAATTTGCGCAAATTGCACACTGGTGTTAGAGAGTTGATGAATATGCGCTAAATGCGCAACACTAATGGCAGGGCTTTGAACGACTAAACGCATAAGGATTCAACAAATAATATAAAGCGATATTATGCTATAAAAACAACCTTGCCGATGGTATTTGCGAATTAGTGTGAGTGCTTAACCTTGCCATTGAGTCTTGGCGTAGCAGGCATATCTGGACCAAAGTGGCATGTTGACCGCAAATGAACTATTTTTTCGTCCATAACCTAGGAGCACGTAACTTATGATTTTCTAGGCATGGCTTGTTGTGATGATGGCATCGTTACCACGCGATTCATAAGCACGTTGCCATGTATAGAGAGTTTCGCGACATATCCAAAAATAACGACATGTTTTAGAATTGTTTCCATCGCGTAATTTTCTTTACCAGATAAGTATTTTTCGGCATTATTACTAGACATAAAGTAATATGTACGATAATGCGGTGCCAAGCGTTACTGTGAAAAAATGAGAATTTTATGACTATCATTCAGCAAGCGGATTTTATTCAAAGCATTGCAGATGCTTTGCAATATATTTCTTATTATCATCCATCGGATTACATTCAGGCTTTGGGCGAAGCGTATAAACTTGAGCAATCGCCTGCTGCTAAAGATGCTATGGCGCAAATTTTAACTAACTCGCGCTTATGTGCAGAAGGTAAACGTCCGCTGTGCCAAGATACGGGTATTGTGGTGTGTTTTGTGAAAGTGGGGATGAATGTACGCTTTGAGAGCCAAGACGATGTTGAAGGGCTAACACTAGAAGAAATGGTGAATGAGGGTGTGCGCCGTGCTTATCTGTTACCAGATAATAAGTTACGTGCATCCGTTGTGATTGACCCTGCGGGGAAGCGCACCAACACTAAAGATAATACCCCAGCGGTAACGCATGTTGAGATGGTGCGAGGTAATACTGTTGAAGTGAGCATTGCTGCCAAAGGCGGTGGTAGTGAAAATAAGTCCAAGCTTGTGATGCTTAACCCGAACGACAGTATTGTTGACTGGGTTTTGGAGATGGTGCCACAAATGGGGGCAGGTTGGTGTCCACCTGGCATGTTGGGTATTGGTATTGGTGGCACGGCGGAAAAAGCCATGTTGTTAGCGAAAGAGTCGTTGATGGCACCGATAGATATGCATACATTAAAAGCTAACGGTGCAAGCAATAGACTTGAAGAATTGCGCTTAGAGATTTATGAAAAAGTGAATAATTTAGGCATCGGTGCGCAAGGTTTGGGTGGTTTGACCACAGTTTTAGATGTGAAAATTCTGGATTACCCTACCCATGCTGCTAGCTTACCCGTAGCGATTATTCCCAACTGTGCCGCTACGCGCCATGTGCATTTTGAGTTAGATGGCTCAGGTGTTGCAGAGCTAACGCCTCCCGATTTATCAACTTACCCAGATGTGCATTGGCAAGCCAGCCCCAATGCTAAGCGTGTGAATTTAAATGTAGTCACCAAAGCTGATACCGCCACTTGGCAAGCGGGTGAAACCTTACTACTTTCAGGCAAGTTACTCACAGGTCGTGATGCTGCGCACAAGCGCATTGCTAACATGTTAGCCAAAGGTGAACAATTACCTGTCGATTTTAAGGGGCGCTTTATTTATTACGTTGGTCCTGTAGATGCCGTTCGTGATGAAGCCGTTGGTCCAGCAGGCCCCACTACCGCTACGCGCATGGATGATTACACAGAGATGATGCTAAATACAGGATTGCTGGGTTCTATTGGTAAGGCAGAGCGTGGCGATGAAGCGTTAGCAGTGATGAAAAATCACCAATCAGTCTATTTAATGGCTGTGGGCGGTGCTGCATATTTGGTGAGCAAAGCGATTAAAAAGTCTCGTGTAGTCGCCTTTGCAGATTTGGGTATGGAGGCTATTTATGAGTTTGAAGTGCTGGACATGCCTGTAACGGTTGCTGTTACAGCTACGGGAGAAGCAGTACATAAAACCGCACCGTTACTTTGGCTTAAGTAGCGTTAATTAAAATGTATTGCCAATGTGCACTTAGTCACATAATAGTTGAATTTTTTACTCTACTATTAGCCTGACTTAAGTATGGAATTTAATGGTGATTAAAATGCGTAGCACATTAAAATATATTTCAATGTTGATGATGTTAGTCGTTAGCCTAAATAGCCCCATTTTGATGGCTGAAACGGTCGTAGATTATTTGACTGATGTTGATGGTCAATATGTAGGGCCAACGGTTGAAGAGAATGTCACCTTGATGGATACAGATAAAAATGGTTTTGCTGATGCAAGTGAAGTGCGTGTATTTTTAGAAAAAACACATGGCAAGGGCTTTGAGCGTGCCTTGCTAGATAAATTTGAATCATCAGTGACAGGTAGCAGTTGCGGGTCACCATTTTCTAACAGGCTTTATGTGAGTAATTAAAAATTACTGTCATAACGTCATGTACTAAGACAATTTAATGCTTTAGCTGGTTTATAATAAAGTATCTTTTTTACTTGTAAGAGTTCACCATGCTGAAAGCCTATCAAGCGCACGTGCAAGAGCGTGCAACCTTAAATTTACCCCCGTTACCTTTATCTGCGGAGCAAGTGGCTCAAGTGGTTGAGTTACTTAAAAATCCACCAGCAGGTGAGGGTGAAATTTTATTCGATTTAATTGCTAACCGCACGCCTGCGGGCGTGGATCAAGCGGCTTACGTTAAAGCCGCTTTTTTGGCAGATATTGCTAAAGGCACTGCTCAATCTCCATTGATTTCAGCCGAAAAAGCAGTGGAGTTGCTTGGCACGATGTTGGGTGGGTATAACGTACAAGCATTGGTTTCTTTACTGGATACGCCAATGGCAACCAATGCTGTAGAAGCGTTGAGCAACACAATTTTAATGTTCGACGCTTTTCACGATGTGGATGTACTGATGAAGGCTGGCAATACGCACGCTAAGAAACTGATTGAAAGTTGGGCGAATGCTGAGTGGTTTACCAATGCGCCAGTGTTGGCAAAAGAACTCAAAGTCGTTGTTTTTAAAGTGGATGGTGAAACTAATACGGATGATTTAAGCCCTGCGCAAGATGCGTGGAGTCGCCCAGATATTCCATTGCACGCCAAAGCGATGTTGATTAACAAAATGCCTGAAGGCTTAAAGCTGATTGATACCTTAAAGCAAAAAGGTTTGCCACTTGCTTATGTAGGCGATGTAGTAGGTACGGGTTCATCACGTAAATCTGCGATTAACTCAGTGCAATGGTTTATGGGTAACGATATTCCGCACATCCCAAACAAACGCACTGGCGGGGTGATTCTAGGCGGAAAAATCGCACCTATTTTCTTTAACACTGCGGAAGATTCAGGTGCATTGCCAATTCAATGTGATGTTTCAAAGCTAAGCACAGGCGATGTGATTGTGATTCAGCCTTATGAAGGCAAAGTGTTGAGTGAGAACGGCGAAGTGCTTTCCACTTTTGAGCTTAACCCTATTACCATGCCAGACGAAGTACGTGCTGGTGGGCGTATTCCACTGATTATCGGCCGTGGCTTAACTTCAAATGCGCGTAAAGCATTAGGTCTGGGTGAAGCTGATGCATTTATTAAGGCTATTCCAGCAAAAGCATCAGGCAAAGGCTATACGCTTGCACAAAAAATGGTGGGTAAAGCGTGCGGTGTAACAGGAGTGCGCCCAGGAACTTATTGTGAACCAAAAGCGACTACGGTAGGTTCGCAAGATACTACTGGTGGCATGACGCGTGATGAGTTAAAAGAGCTTGCTTGCTTGGGTTTTAGCGCAGATTTAGTGATGCAAAGCTTTTGCCATACGGCGGCTTACCCAAAGCCAGTGGACATTAAATTGCAACATAGCTTGCCAGAGTTTATGTCTAGCCGTGGTGGCGTTTCATTACACCCAGGGGATGGTGTGATTCACTCATGGTTGAACCGTATGGTATTGCCCGATACGGTTGGCACTGGTGGCGACTCACACACCCGCTTTCCAATCGGCATTTCATTTCCAGCGGGCTCTGGTTTGGTGGCGTTTGCTGCGGCAACAGGCGCGATGCCGCTTGATATGCCAGAATCAGTGCTAGTGCGCTTTAAAGGCACCATGCAACCTGGCATTACTTTGCGTGATTTGGTGAATGCGATTCCTTATGCGGCGATTCAAGAAGGCACTTTAACCGTAGGAAAAACAGGTAAAAAAAACGTATTTAACGGTCGCGTGTTAGAAATTGAAGGTTTGCCAGATTTAAAAGTTGAACAAGCGTTTGAGCTAGCTGATGCCTCTGCTGAGCGTTCTGCTAATGGTTGTACGGTGTTGTTAAATGAAGCACCTGTGATTGAGTTTCTTAACTCAAATATCGTGCTGATGCAAAATATGATAGATAACGGCTATCAAGATGCACGTACCTTACAACGCCGTATTGAAAGTATGCAAGCTTGGTTGGCAAAGCCTGAGTTACTCAAGCCAGATACTGATGCCGAATATGCGCATGTGATTGAAATTGATTTGAATACGATTAAAGAGCCGTTAGTGGCTTGCCCAAATGACCCAGATGATATCAAACCACTTTCAGCGGTTGTAGGTGATAAGATTGATGAAGTATTTATTGGTAGCTGTATGACCAATATTGGCCATTACCGCGCGGCGGCTAAAGTGTTAGAAGGCTCAGGCGGTATTCCAACGCGTTTATGGATTGCGCCTCCTACACGTATGGATGAAGCGCAATTGCGTGATGAGGGCGTGTATTCAACCTTTGGCGTGGCTGGTGCGCGTACTGAAATTCCAGGGTGCTCATTGTGTATGGGTAACCAAGCACGCGTGGCGGATAAAGCAACAGTGTTTTCAACTAGCACACGTAACTTTGATAACCGTATGGGGAAAGATGCCCGTGTTTATTTGGGTTCAGCTGAGTTGGCGGCGGTTTGTGCAAAACTTGGACGTATGCCAACCAATGCTGAGTATTTGGAAACCGTAGGCAATAAATTGGCAAATACGGCTGAAATTTACAAGTACCTTAATTTTGATCAAATGACGGAATACAAAGGTGCGCTTGAAAAAGTAAAAAAAATCATTCCAATTGAGCAAGTAAGCTAATCATGTCATTAGAAACGCCATCAACAGAGCTTAGGCAAGATGAAATTTTTACCAAGCCCAAGCGTAATAGCTGGCGAGTGATGTTGCCCATTGTTGCCGTGTTAGTGATTGCAATATGGGTAGCATTACAATATGGCGTAGATAAAAAAGCCATTGCAGGCGGCGCGGTGGCGTATGGCATTATTACCAGCGCATTTACGTGGCTGGTTGGCGTGATTGGATTGATTCCATTTGTGGGCCCTTTAATTGTAAAAGTGCTTTCTATCGGGGTGATTTGGCTACTCAATGCAATTGGCTATTTGGTGTCTTACATTGCGATTAAGCGCGGCTATTCTAAAGATGTGCTCACTTATCGTGGGCTTACGATTGCGCTCATTA
>JABFSF010000139.1 GCA_013140755.1 Methylotenera sp.
TAATCAGTCCTATCATCAGGAATCTCGGCTCATCTTCAGTTTTAGCGGGAATTTCCAATAACATTGGATCATTCCAAAGCTGTTGTGCATCAAAAAAGTTGATGCCATGCTTCAAAAGATTAGCCTGTCTTTTAGTTTCGTCAAATTCAAATGTAATCATGGTATATAAAATATACCTTTATTGCACTAAAATCAAGAGTTAAATGAGGAGCTCTAACGTCTGAGTTAAGATACAAGGGGCGCCGTTAGGCGTCCCGCTTGAATGATGGGTTAGGGTTAAAGACGTAACAAAAGACCGTAGACATATCAAATTTTATTCGATTCATGATATGAAGAAAAACCTATTGGAAGTGACTTTGCGCCAGTAGCCATAAATTTAACAAAATGAACAGGTATTGAGACCAACATACTATCCTTGATAGAGCCATCTGTTTGCGATGGCTCAAACGTCATGTCTATAAAGTTTCCGTTTTGCACTGCTTGAGTGCAATAAATGTATTTACCTATCGTTCCTTCCTTTAGGTAAGGTTCAATAGCTTTGCCAAGTTCGTTCAAACCTTGCTCAGTAAGTAACACACCACAAATAGACATAAAGAACACTAACGTTTGAGGTAAGGGGCGCGCTTTAGCGCGTCCCGCTTGACCGATGGGTTGGTTGTTGAATTGCACTCAGAATTGACCCACCTAACGATATAAATTGCACTAGAAATTGACCCACGTACCGATACTATTCTGCTCAACCTATGAGCAGGAGAATGGGAGTGATCACCGTGGAACTATTAAGTGTAATCAGACGCTGGCATTTGCGTGATCAAATGTCGATTCGTGAGATAGCTAAAAGAACTGGCTTATCTCGCAACACCATCAAGAAATACCTGCGCAATGACATTGTTACCCCTCAATATATGGGACAAGGACGTGTCAGCAAATTAAGTCCCTATCTAGACAAGCTGCAGCAGTGGCTTAAAACCGAATCCAATCGTGGGCGTAAGGAACGACGCAGTGTAAAGCAGCTCTATCATGACTTAGTTAAGCTAGGTTATCTTGGCTCCTATGACCGCGTAGTCGCTTATGCCAAGCAATGGCGACTGCAGCAACAGATATTGGCAGGCACCATTGGCCGTGGTGCTTTCATTCCACTGACATTCGCCCCTGGTGAAGCTTTCCAGTTCGACTGGAGTGAAGACTGGGCTGTCATCGCTAATGAGCGCGTGAAGCTACAAGTAGGCCATTTCAAACTCGCGCACAGTCGCGCCTTTTACTTACGGGCTTACCCACTGCAAACCCATGAGATGTTGTTCGATGCACATCATCACGCTTTTCTCTGTTTAGGTGGCGTTCCTAAGCGCGGTATCTACGACAACATGCGCACCGCAGTTGATAAGGTCGGTCGTGGCAAGCAGCGCACCGTGAATGCAAGATTTAAAGCCATGGCCAGTCATTACCTGTTTGAAGCTGAATTCTGCAACCCAGCTTCTGGCTGGGAGAAAGGCCAAGTTGAGAAGAATGTGCAGGATGCACGACACCGACTGTGGCATCAAGCACCGCCATTCGCCAGCTTGGAGGCACTGAACAAATGGCTGACTGAACGCTGTATGGCCTTATGGCAACAAATACCCCATCCAGAAGACCGCCAGCAAACCATCGCGAGTGTGTGGCAATTAGAACTACCGACCTTAATGCCCGTGCCCCAATCCTTTGATGGCTTTGTGGAATACACCAAGCGTGTCACACCGACTTGCTTAGTCAACTTTGAACGTAATCGCTACAGTGTGCCGGCCTCTTTTGCTAACCGACATGTGAGCTTACGTGTCTATGCAGATCACTTAGTCATGGTGGCAGAAATGGCGGTCATTGCTGAACACAAACGCATCATCAATCGTCATCACCGCAGTAGCATAACTTGTTATGAATGGCAGCACTACTTAAGTGTCTTGCAGCGTAAACCTGGGGCCCTACGTAATGGCGCACCATTTACGGCATTACCTGAAGCATTCAAACAACTGCAAACCAAGTTATTAACAAGAGCTGGCGGTGACAGGGAAATGGTCGAAGTGCTTTCACTGGTGCTGCACTATGACGAGACGCTAGTACTTGCTGCGATTGAAGAGTCCTTGTCATTAGGCGTGGCCTCTAAACCGAACATCCTTAATATATTAAGACGAATGATTAGTCCTGCGCTACCACCACTGGCTGATACACCGCAGCGCTTGTCATTGAATGAAGAGCCTGTCGCGAATGTTGAACGCTACGATGGTTTAAGGGAGGTGCGTCATGCAGCATGATGTGATGATGACCACTTTAAAAGGATTAAAGCTGTATGGCATGGCACAGGCTGCAGATGAGCTTCATCAACAAGGCGTGCCTAGTTATGAGTCAGCACAACCCATATTGGGCAGTCTGTTAAAAGCTGAAATAGCAGAACGTGAGATACGTTCGATTAACTACCAAGTCAAGATTGCCAAGTTTCCAGTCTATCGAGATTTAACTGGCTTTGACTTTAGTCAGAGTTCAGCCAACGAACCATTAATTAAGCAGTTACATCGGTGTGCATTTATTGATGATGCGCAGAATGTGGTATTCATTGGCGGGCCTGGCACAGGTAAAACTCATTTGGCCACAGCCATTGGTGTACAGGCGATTGAGCATCATCTAAAACGGGTGCGTTTCTTCTCCACGATTGAACTGGTCAACACACTAGAGTTAGAGAAAGCTGCTGGTAAACAAGGACAAATGGCGTATAGGTTGATGTATGTGGATCTAGTAATTTTAGATGAACTTGGATACTTACCCTTTAGCCAAGCAGGAGGCGCTTTGTTGTTTCATCTGCTGAGTAAGTTGTATGAACATACCAGCGTTATCATCACGACTAACTTAGGCTTTGCAGAATGGGCGAATGTCTTTGGTGATCAGAAGATGACAACGGCTTTATTGGACCGCTTAACGCATCGATGCAATATTATTGAAACTGGCAATGATAGCTACCGTTATAAACACAGTACTGCTAACAATCAAAAGGAGAACAACATCACCATACAAACCCTATAAATTTGTGCTAAATTAACTACTAAGGGTGGGTCAATTTTAAATGCAATTGGTGGGTCAATTATTAATGCAATTCAACAATTTGAATCATTGTATAACACTCTCCATGTCGACACATTCTTAGGATTACGGTTAACGTAGCCTTGGCGGAGCATCAAATCAATGGTCTGAGCAACCTCAATACCTGATTTACTTGGTATGTGAAGCATACGGGTTGACATCATTTGATGTTTTCGGACTTCGACAGGTATGTTCTCAAGATTCTTAGGAACATCAGGAGTATAAGAAAGGCACTTGAGCAACTCCTCTTTACTTAAAATTGGACCGCAGGCTGAGATTAATATATTACTCTTATACGCAGGTATTAATTGAGGATCAAATGGCATCATCTTCCTCCTTGCGTTGGCTATTTGCAGCTGAGTAAATACGATCCATAAGCTCTTGATAGGCAGCGTCTGTCTGATTTTCTTCTGGCTCAGACTCTGTCTCTACCGACATCTGCACTGGGGCTGGCGTAGTAGTTTTTGTTTCAAAACCCCTTGCATCATTAACACCGACTTTGGGTCCGAAATACTGAGCCTCCGCCTCAGTGGTTAATCTAATAGCATTAGCAGTGAGAGCATCAACATCTATGTTGTTCTGAATCGATTGTGACAGTCGCTCATATTCTCTGTCACGATTGTAAAGGTTGTTGTAAGCATAGGCATCAGCCCAGTCGTAATGCGTAATATCATCTGGCACACGTGCATTCATCGACAACTTAAATTCATGCAAATTACTAGAAGTAGTATCAGGCCACCATATCTTTGATGTAGAGCCTGGGAAGGTATGGGTTAAAATCGACGAGTAGCCAAAGTTTCTAGCGTTAACTGTCCAATTTCTATTTGCTGACTCAGAAAAATCATACTCAAGCTGACCTAGATATATCCCTTTCTTTGTGATTACAGATTTACGAAGAGGCAATAAATTTGTTACCAGTCTAGAAAAGGTAGTTGATTTAAGGTATCCGCAACCAACCTCATGCCCGAATCTCCATAATCCAGCAGGAGTAGGGCTAACTCCCATAGCAATCATTTCGCTCGTAAGTCTATGACTTCTATTAGCAGTTAAATTGTAGTGAGTAAATATCCTATGCAAATATTGGGCGTACTCTCTCAGAGTATATGCTGACTCTTTGTAGTCAGTTCTTAGTTCTAACTCTTTGCGCCGCGCGTCAATTGCACCTGGTAAGAAAAAGTATTGTTTGTCCTTGGCTATCCGATTTAGTACTTCTACCAAACCTTTCAAATCAGGGCGATATGCCGGGTTAAATGTAGCGTCATATCCTAACTCTTTTGAGGTATTTCGTGCCGCTATACTAAGATACTCGCCGCGGTCACTCATGAGCTCATATGGAAGTGTTGGGAACGGAAAAAGGGATATACGCGCTTCGTACCCCCACAACTCTCCAATTAACTTAGGGTCTGCTACAGTGGAAAACAATGCTACTTTTGCTGTTTCCCACGAAGGTCCGTTTAAACATACATGAAACCCTACAACAGCAGTAGACCAAACATCAACAACAATATAAACAATTGGTCTTCCTATAATCCAAGCTCTATTAATACTACTTCTTAAATAGATATCGCCTATGGTGGAGTCAATCGCGTAACGATGCCCTGGTCCTGCTATACCCTCCCATGCATGTCCAGAAAGCCCTCGAGAATTTCTCGTAAAGTGTCCTGCTGTAGTTTTTGCGATTAGTCGATCTAGTTCAGAAGTGCAGGATTCGATTATGTAACGTACTTGTCTTTGATTAGGAAAGCTGCCTTGGGGTGGCATGACTGCTACCCTGCCATCTAATTTTTGTATATATTTATTTACATAAACCTTTTCTATAATTTGATCATACATTTCTTGAAACGATGGCTTTGGATTTGGTATTCGGTCATACGCCGCAATTATCTTGACTCTATCCTCTGCTGTAACACCCGATTGCGGAAAATCTTCTGTACCACCAACTTTGACAATATTAGTTTTTGGACCAACTTTATTCCCACCTTCTGTGAATGGCCGTTTAACTCCTGGAGCCCCAGACATATCATATCTATCATGAAGTGATCCAGCTTCAAACCCATGAACGCATAGCAGTTTGAATAATTTATATACATAAACTCTAGAGCACTTATGAAGTTTAATTGCATTAGAGACGAGTTCTCCAAGCCCCCTAGATGAATATAAGGCATCGCATAATTTGTCATGCTTGAAAAAATCAGTCATAACTTTTACACGTTGCTGATAAATTTTCTGAGATTTTTCATCTAAATCCCCAGGCTGCCTTCTAAGTTGCGGATCAACTTCTAATTCAATGATTTTTAAAATGCCAGTACTGTGTAAATCTAAGAGAATCTCTCTAGGAACCGGTTTTAAAATAGATTGGGAATGAATACTTTTTTTCGGTTCTGATTCATTCTTTTCAGGAATACAGGCTAAGAAAACCACTTCACTTTCTGATGAAGATGCAACTACCCTCCAAAAGCCTTTATGTTCAACGTTATCTATTTTTAAGACAGAGTTAAATATTATTAAAGACATGATGATCTCCCTGCAACAACATGATTTTGCAGCCAAAAATCTTCATAACTTAATAAATTTATTTGACTATGA
>JABFSF010000041.1 GCA_013140755.1 Methylotenera sp.
CTTATTTCGTCATTCCCGTGAAAACGGGAATCCATTTTAATGTTTCTAAAACCCCAATGGATTCCGACTTTTGTCGCAATGATGGAATGGGGTAACTTATTTCTTATAGCTCACTCTACTAAATACAAACAACCCGCCCGCCACAATAATCAACATCCCAATCAAGCCAATAAAATCAGGCGTTTGATTAAAAAATACATAGCCAATTAAGCCTGCAAACAATAGCTGTGTGTATGAAAATGGCGCGAGTGTGGAGGGTTTTGCGTGTTGGTAGGCTTTGGTCATCCACAGGTGGCTGACGAGTGCGGATATGCCTAGTAGTACCATCAATAAAGCAAAATATGGTGTGGGAGTTTTCCAGAAGAATGGCAGTAATAAGCTGGTGACGATTGCGCTAACTAAACCACTGATAAAGTTGCTGGTGCTGGAGCTGTCAGTATGGTTAAGTTTGCGAGTGATGATTTGATACAGGCTAAATGAAAGTGCCGCCCCTAGTGCTAGCAAGGCGACAGGGTGGAACATACTGCCACCGGGGCGTACGATAAACAAAACACCGATAAAGCCAATGGCAACTGCAATCCATTGGATACGTGCAATTTTTTCACCTAAAAGCGGCACTGATAATGCCGTGACTAATAATGGGCTAAGGTAAATAATGGCGGTGCCTTCAGCCAGCGGAATATAGTGTAAAGCACTAATAAACATCAGGTTAGTATTCACCATACACAAGCCACGAATTATCTGTAGCTTAGGATTTTGGGTGGTGATGAGGGTGTGGAGAGATGGTGGCCTTAACACAGCGAGCATCAGCGAAATATGCACCACATACCTTACCCATAGCACCATCACCACGGGGTAAAAATTGGTGAGGTATTTAGACAGCGCATCACTACTTGCAAAAAGAAAAACGGCGGCACAGATAAATAGAATGCCTTTTTCGGGGTGGTCGGTGTTCACGTATGGTGTTGCTTTGAATAATGAAAGCTAATTCTAACTTAAATACTCATCAACTAATGTCGCTAAATTATTGGGAATGGAATTAAGCGAGTTATCTTTAGTTTTTTTTAAGTGCAAAACGGTAAGGCTAAACTCTGCAAAATCTCGCCGTTTCTAGCATCTTGCACAAATATCACAGCGCCTGCTTGTCGGCCTTTCCATTCAGGTTTTAGCGGAATATTTTTGCTAAATTCATTTTTATTGCCCAATGGGTAAGCACCGTAGAACTCTCGCACCACGTAATCATGCTTCAGTTCACGGCCATTGTTTTCACCTGCATTCACCAAGCTAGCTAATTTATTTTCATAAATCGCAATGTAAACTTCAGCATTTTTAATATATGTCACATTCACGGCTTGTGCGTTCGCATTAAGTGATATTTCACCATTATTCAGGGTTGCAAGTGCTAAGCTTAAATTGGCGCGAGAGGCTACTTTTTGCTTGGTGGAGATTGCCTGATTTAAGCGTGATTCATCAATGCCTCTAAAATCACGTCCGCTTAAAACAAATTGTGGGGTATAGATAAAGCTACTACCTACTAAAGCGGCGGTTTTGCGTTGTCGTTCGGAATATTCTGCTTTAGCAAATCGGTCTTTCCAACCAATGTAATCCCAATAATCTACATGAAATGCTAAGGGGATGACTTTTTTAAGGTCAGGTTTTAAAGTGCTTAACCATTTATCTGCGGGTGGGCAGCTGCTACAACCTTCGCTGGTGTATAGCTCAAGTAAAGGTACAGTTTCTGCGCCACTTTTTGCGCTACATTCTGCGGCAATGACGTTTTGTGTGGAAATACTGAGAATGCTAAATGCAATGATAAGCTTACAGTCAAGTTTCATGACGTTAATCTCCGTTTAATGTGGAGATTAGTCGTGAGGTTTGATGAGAACTTACAAGAATACAATCATCATACCGATTTGCGTCGGTATGATGAGTTACAAGGCTTTTTCGTTCTCTTTAATTGTATTCCACGGCGCAATTTTAATCAGCAATAACATGCCTGGAATCGCAAGAATAAAGCATAGGATATAAAAGTTAAACCAGCCTAGGTTTTCCACCATGTACCCTGTGCCTGCGTTAGCAACGGTGCGTGGCACAGCGGCTAGGCTGGTAAATAAAGCAAATTGTGTGGCGGTGTAAAGTGGGTGGGTGGTTTGGGCAATGTAGGCCACAAATGCTGCTGTGCCTAAGCCTACGCCAAAGGCCTCAAACCCTATGACTGCGCCTAGTACCCATAAATCATGCCCTGCCACGGCAAGCCATGCAAAACCTAAAATGGCAATCATTTGTACTGCGCCAAATAGCCATAATGCACGGTTGATGCCGAGTTTTATCATCCATAAGCCGCCCAAAATTCCGCCTGCGACGCTAGACCAAAGCCCTGCATTTTTTGCGATTAAGCCAATTTCAGTTTTGCTAAAGCCCATGTCTAGATAAAACGGTGTGGCGAGTGCTGTTGCCATGCTGTCGCCAAGTTTGTATAAAAATATAAATGCTAAAATGGTGAATGCGGCATTGAGCCCATTGCGTGAAATAAACTCGTGAAAAGGCTCAACTACAGCTTCTCTTAAGGTTTTTGGCGTGCCTTGTTTTAATAGGGGTTCTTTCACCAAAAGCGTCATTACAATGCCAGGGAGCATAAATAAGGCAGTAATTAAAAATACGCTACTCCAAGGTAAATGGTCAGCCAAAATGAGCGAAAGCGAACCAGGGACTAAACCTGCAATTTTGTAAGCATTTACGTGCACTACATTGCCTAGCCCTAGCTCAATATCGGGCAAAATTTCACGGCGGTAGGCATCTAGCACAATGTCTTGGCTGGCACTAAAAAATGCCACAATGCTGGCTAAATAGGCAATCGTCCAAATATCTAGCTGCGCGTGTAAATAACCAAATGCTGGAATGCTCAGCAAAAGCGCAATTTGTGTGACCATGAGCCAGCCGCGTCTGCGTCCCATAGGTAAGGCGTAGCGGTCAAATAAAGGAGCCCACATAAATTTCCAAGTAAAGGGGAGGCTAATCAATGCAAATAAGCCGATGGCTTTAAGATTAACACCCTCGCTACGTAGCCAAGCAGGTAGTAGGCTGATTAAAATGTAAAGTGGCAAACCAGAGCTAAAGCCTGTAAAAATGCAAATTAACATGCGTTTGTTGAAGATAATTTCTTTAAGCGGATGTTGAGTGTTCATGCAATGACTTTCTTGAATCAAAATGATCTAGCGTAGAGTTTGCTGTGTAGTAAACGTGGTGTGTTATTTGTGGGGTAACTTGTTACCAACAAGCCTAGCATCACCCCACTCATGGTTACAACGCTTATCGCCAATGTAGTAGGTTTCACCCGCTCGATCTACGCAGTAAGTGGGTGATACAATCATTTCATTAAATGTGCTGTTTGCGCCAATGCGGGTGTATTCAAATAAAACCGAGCGTATGATTTTTGCATGATGTTGAATATGCGATCCGTGCGAAATCCAAGCAGGCCCAATAATCTCAGCCCCAGCATCAATCTGAGTGTTAGCATCAATATACACGGGCCCTTCTATTTTGATGTTGTCCCAATCGATGCGCGTATTAAGCCCTACCCACACGTTGGGGCGTATTTCTTTGCCAGGCATTTTGGTGTGCTTAATTTCACCGCGCAATACACGTTGCAACACTTCCCAATAGTCTGAAACACGACCAATATCAATCCAATGATATTGATGTTTTTGGGCATAAAAAGGCAGTTTTTTGGCAACCAACATAGGAAACAATTCGCTGCCAATGTCAAAAGGCACGCCTTGTGGGATTAAATCAATGGCTTCAGGCTCAAAAAAATAAATGCCTGTACTCGCAAAAGATGAACGTGCTTCATGCGGCTGCGGTTTTTCTTGAAATGCAATCACGCGGCCTGTTGCATCAGTTTCCACAATGCCGTAATTGCTCACTTCGGTTGAGGGGACTTCCATCGTGATGACGCTCACCATGGCTTGTTGTTGCTGGTGTTGGCGTAGTGCTGCGCCAATATCAAGGTCTATCAGCGCATCTCCACATAACACAATGGTGGTGGTGTCAAAAAAACCACCAAAGTCTTGAATATGGCGAATGCCACCTGCAGAACCCAGCGGTTTTGCCACCAGTTCGCCATGCTCCAGTGCGCCCTCATAAGAGTAGCCAATTTCAACTCCAAAGCGTTGCCCATTGCCAAAGTATTGTTCAATGCGCTCATTGAGGTGAGCGACGTTTATCATGATTTCTGTAACACCATGCCGCGCAAGGTGTTCAATCAGATACTCTAAAACGGGTTTACCTAAAATTGGAATCATGGGTTTAGGCATGTCTTTAGTGAGCGGACGCACACGCGTGCCTTGCCCAGCCGCTAGAATCATGCCTTTTAGTTTGCTTGCCATGTTAATTTTTCCTCTTTTGAAGGTAAGTAGTCATTGAACAATAAAAAAAGCCCTGAGGTGAATAAACCGCAGGGCTTTTTTGTATCAGGTCTATTCTAACCTCTACGCATACTATCAAAGAAGTCTGCATTGTTTTTAGTAGATTTGATTTTATCTAATAAAAACTCCATCGCTTCAAGATCATCCATTGGGTAGAGCAGTTTGCGTAGCACCCAGATTTTTTGTAGCACGTCTTTATCAATGAGTAATTCTTCACGGCGCGTGCCAGATTTATTGACGTTAATGGCTGGGTATTGGCGTTTTTCAGCCATGCGGCGGTCAAGATGGATTTCCATATTGCCCGTGCCTTTAAATTCTTCGTAAATCACATCATCCATGCGTGAGCCTGTGTCAACCAGCGCGGTGGCAATAATGGTGAGTGAGCCACCTTCTTCAATGTTACGTGCTGCACCAAAAAAGCGTTTTGGGCGTTGTAGTGCGTTGGCATCTACACCACCAGTGAGCACTTTGCCAGAGGATGGAATCACCGTGTTGTAAGCACGCGCTAATCGGGTGATGGAGTCTAGTAAAATCACCACGTCTTTTTTGTGCTCAACCAAGCGTTTGGCTTTTTCAAGCACCATTTCAGCGACTTGTACATGGCGTGTTGCTGGCTCATCAAAAGTGGATGCCACTACTTCGCCTTTTACAGAGCGCGTCATTTCGGTCACTTCTTCAGGGCGCTCATCAATGAGTAGTACAATTAAAATGACATCTGGGTGGTTAGCGGTGATTGCGTGTGCGATGTTTTGCATCATCACTGTTTTACCGCTTTTTGGGCTGGCAACGAGTAAGCCACGTTGACCTTTACCAATTGGCGCAATCATATCAATGACGCGGCTGGTGATGTTTTCTGCGCCTTTGATATCGCGCTCTAGGGTCAATGGAATGGTTGGGAAAAGTGGCGTTAAATTTTCAAACAGAATTTTGTGTTTGGTGTTTTCAGGCGCTTCACCGTTGACCATATCTACTTTAACGAGTGCAAAGTAGCGTTCGCCATCTTTGGGAATACGAATCTCGCCTTGTATGCTGTCGCCCGTGTGCAGATTAAAGCGCCTGATTTGCGAAGGTGATACATAAATGTCATCAGGTCCAGCTAAGTAAGAGGTGTCAGGTGAGCGTAAAAACCCAAACCCATCTTGCAAAACCTCAAGCGTGCCATCACCAAAAATGCTTTCGCCTTTTTTAGCTTTGTTTTTTAAAATTGCAAAAATCAAATCTTGCTTGCGCATACGGCTAGCATTGTCAATTTCGTTGGCGATGGCCATTTCAACTAGTTCAGTAACGGGTAGATGTTTGAGGTCAGATAAGTGCATGCGGTCTCGCTAAAACAAGAGGGGAGGTAAAGCTTAAGATTGAGTAGATGGAGGTGTTGTTTAAATGATTGTGAAACACTGTGCTTGGTATGCGTTTCTAATTAAAGAATTTAACTGAAAGTAGAACCAAGCACTTAACTTTAACGCTAGCGTAATAGGTTTAGATGTTGCTGTCAATAAATGCAGTGAGTTGAGATTTTGATAATGCGCCTACTTTAGTGGCTTCTACATTGCCATTTTTAAATAACATTAACGTCGGAATGCCACGAATGCCATATTTAGGCGGTGTTTGTTGATTTTCATCAATGTTCAGTTTAGCCACTTTGATACGACCAGCGTACTCTTGTGCAATTTCATCTAAAATTGGCGCAATCATTTTACAAGGACCACACCATTCTGCCCAATAATCAACCAAAACAGGAAGTTGTGATTGCAAAACATCTTGTTCGAAACTTGCGTCGCTTAAGTGTGCAATATGCTCGCTCATGAAAAAACCTTTAAATTAACTTAAAAATAAACAATTATTTTACTACAGTAAGCGTATCGTAACTAAAAAAAAATAGTTAGTGAAGTACTTACGCTAAAATTAGTGATATTCATTAAATGATTTGATGCAAAAATGATGAAATACTTACTCAGCAGGTTATTGTTTTTATTGGCACTCGTGGCGAGCACTTCTGTATTCGCTGATGTTGCCATCACTAAAAACTTTTTACTTAAAGATATGCAAGGCAAATCTCACCAGTTGTCGCAATATAAAGGCAAATGGGTATTGGTGAATTATTGGGCAACATGGTGCCCGCCCTGTTTGGAGGAGATTCCAGATTTGGTGAATTTATATGATCAACGTAAAAATCAAGATTTGATGGTTTTAGGCGTGGTGTTTGATTACAAGCAAATCAAAGAGGTGACAGATTATGTAGATGATATGTTAATCTCATACCCTATTATTTTGGGCGATAATCAGGCTGTTTATCAAATTGGCTCGGCGCAAGCGTTGCCAACCACTTATCTTTACAACCCAAACGGTGAGTTGGTTAAAGTCAAGCGCGGTGTAGTCACTAAGCAGCTGATTGAGCGATGGCTTGGTGTGGCTAAACAGTAGCCTATTACCAGTGAAACTTTAACGAAACTTTCAACTTTTACATAAAGCAAAATGACCACCACACACGCACTTCATTCGCTTTCAAAACAAACCACACGCATGGAGGATTATGATCCGACTGCAATGTCGGTGATGCAGGCGCAACAGTTTATTCGGCAATTTTTAAATCCTGTCATAGAAGTTGAAACTTTGCCATTACGAGAGTCTTTGGGGAGGGTGTTGGCAGCGGATATTGTTTCGCCTGCGCAGGTGCCTAATTACGACAATGCCGCTATGGATGGTTTTGCGTTTCATGCGGATGATGTCAATACCTCAAGCTTGAAGGTGATTGGTATTGCGTTTGCGGGTACGCCATTTGATGGTGTGGTGGGACTCGGTCAATGTGTACGCATTATGACAGGTGCGATGATGCCACAAGGGACCAATACCGTCGTCATGCAAGAGCATGTAAGACTTGAGGGTGATGTTATTTACTTAATGAGTAACCCTAAGCCTCATGCAAATGTGCGTGAGGCGGGCGAGGATTTAAAGTTTGGGCAAGCGGTTTTAAGCGCGAGTCATCGGATGCTTGCTGCAGACTTGGGGCTAATAGCCTCATTAGGGGTGGCTGAGGTGTGTGTTTATAAACCGCTCAAGGTTGCCATTTTTAGCACAGGGGATGAATTGGTGCAGTTAGGAAAGCCACTAGGGGTTGGTCAAGTGTATGACAGTAATCGCTATACTTTATTCGGCATGTTGAAGCGATTAGGTGTTGAATTGATTGATTTAGGTGCGATTGCAGATGACCCTGCCATGCTGGAAAAGACGTTGCTAAATGCGGCACGTTTGGCAGATGTGGTGATTACCAGTGGCGGTGTATCTGTAGGCGAAGCAGATTATATGAAGCATTTGCTTACTCAGCATGGTCAGGTGATGTTTTGGAAAATCAATATGAAGCCAGGCAGACCTTTGGCTTACGGAAAAATTCAATATAACACTGAAAAATCTGCGCATTATTTTGGCTTACCAGGCAACCCTGTTGCGGTTATGGTAACGTTTTATCAATTTGTAAGTGCGGCTTTAATCACGCTGATGGGAGGCTTTGCCAAACCTTTACCTATGTTTACCGTACAATGTGTGCAGGCAATTAAAAAAGCGGCGGGACGTACAGAGTTTCAACGTGGCATTTTATTTGAGGATGCAGGCGTGTGGAAAGTAAAACCTACTGGTGCGCAAGGCTCAGCGATTTTGAGTAGTATGAGTCAAGCCAATTGTTTTATTGTGCTGGCAGAAGAGGTTGGCAATCTTGAGGCGGGCACTTGGGTGCAAGTGCAGGTGTTAGAGGGTGTTGTGTAACAACTATCAGAACCCTTTGCAAAAGTACTTTTGCAAAGGGTTTATCAATATGGTGAATAATTAACTGTGATTAAATCTTTTTTAAAATCTAGCTCACTTAAAGATCTATTACTTTTTCATGAGCTTATTTTTATTATTTTAATTTTAGTGGCCATTGCGGCAGGTGGTATCGGCATTCACTTACGTGATCAATCTTTTCAAGAGTCGCAACGCATTAACTTGCTGATTCAAGAGGTAGAGCAAACGCGAGGCGATTTGTATCGGCAAATGAAAGAGCTGTTTGATGCCTTTTTATTAGAAGATGCCAACGGAATTGAAGAGTATGAAGCTTACACCCAATCCATAGAAGCGCATTTTGTTGAACTAAAAAAACTGGTGGTTGATGATAGTGAGCGAAATGCAATTATTGCGCTAGAAGAAAGTTACCAAGTTTTTGTGACTCAAGCCCCAGTGTTATTTGATCAATATCAAGCCTCTCCTAATGCAATTACGCAAAAAACTTTATATGACGATATTGAGTCTGGGGTATTTAGCCATTATGAGCTAGTATCAAAGCGGATAGAGTTGCTCCTTCTAAAAAAACAACATGCGATTAACCAAAAGTTAGCGGCCTCTAAAAAAACTTCCAATATCTTTTTTGCAATGCCTCTGATCTTAGCGGGCTTATTGTTGTTTTTCTCTCGTTTTTTTCTTAACTTTGGTATCGTTAAACCTATCAATCGTATTCTAAAAGCAACGACCGAAATTAGCTCTGGGCAGCTTGCTAATCAAGTGCCATTAAGTGGTTCGGCTGAGTTAATTAAGCTTTCAAGTGCCATTAACAAAATGGCTGAGGATTTAAAATTTAGCCAAGAAAGTCTGGTGCGTACAGAAAAGCAAGCCGCGCAAGGTTTGCTGGTGCCGATGTTAGCCCACAATATTCGCAACCCATTGGCAAGCATTCGCGCGACTGCGCAAGTGATGGATGACCCTACTAACGATGCAGAAACACGAGAGTCTTTGCTTGGCATTATTGATACCGTTGATAGATTAGAGCGTTGGACAGGGGCTTTGCTTGCCTATTTACATCCGCTCAGACCACAGTTAGGTCAGGCGAATATCAAAGAGATTGTAGAGGGTGCATTAGCCCCACTTAAGCAAAAAGTCCTTGAAAAATCAATTCAAATCAAGCTACCCGATTGGTTTCAATATGCCCCGAGTGCGGAAAATAAAATTGTGACAGATCCGCACTTATTAGAGCAGGTGATTTATAACCTATTACTTAATGCGATGGATGCTTCTAGTAAAGATAGTGCGTTAGAGGTGCAAGTATCTATTAATGCGCATGAGGTTGAGATTAAATTGTTAGATAGTGGTGTTGGTATGCCGTTTGTGCCAGACCCAAGTGCGATAAGTGCACCTACAACTAAACGTTTCGGCACGGGCATTGGTATTCCATTTTGCTTTAAAGTGTGTGATGCGTTGGGGGGAAGTTTGCAGTTTTCCGCCAGAGCGCAAGGCGGCACGGCGGTGACTATTTCATTGATAAACTTTAATAAAGCACTCAAACCTTAAAGAGTCTTCGTGTTTTCTTGATATTTGAACATAGATTAAAAATCTCTAGCAAGTATTTGTTTTGGGTAGTATTTGAAATATATTAGATTGTGATAATGGCAAATAAACACTTAAAAATAAGAATTTACAATGGTGGCACTGTTGCCATGGGTCCAGGTAAAGCAGAGCTACTTGAAACAATTGATACCTGTGGATCTATTTCATCTGCCGCAAAGCAGATGCAAATGTCGTATCGTCGCGCTTGGGAGCTGGTAGATGTGATGAATAAGTGTTTTAACCAACCTGTCGTCACCAGCGCTTCAGGTGGGCAGCATGGTGGTGGTGCTCATCTGACAGATTTTGGCCGTTTTATCCTTAAAAGTTATCGTGATTTAGTCGTGAAAGCGCAACTCGCTACTGAGTTGGAGCTCAATCAAATTCTTAGCAACCTCAATCAATCTGAATAACTGTAGATAGCAAATAACTTTCTTGCCACTATCGTTATTCCTATTTGAATATAACGATAGTTATGATTTAATGGGAATAACGTCGCCCATAATCTTTTTTTAACTTTAAATTACAACACAAAAACATCATGAAAAAATATCCTCAATTTGCAACTTCAGTAATAGCTTTGGCAGTATCTGCTACATTTTCATTGAATAGTCACGCGCAGGATGATGCAGAAACGCGCATCAGGGAACTAGAAAACAAAGTGCAGCTATTGATACAGCAAAGAGCAGATCAAGACAAACAAATTGATCTTTTAACTAAAGAGCTGGTAGGTATTGGTAATCAAGTAAGCCAGTCAAAAATTGCTAAATCAGAAGAAAAAGGCGGTAGTAAAGGCAGCCCGATTTATGGCGCATTTAAAGATGGTTTAACGTTTGAGGATGGCACTGGCAACTGGAAATTACAGTTGAATGGGCGCGTTCAGGCTGATTATCGACACTTTAGTCCAGATGACTGGAAATCAGATACATTCAGTATTCGTCGTGCCAGATTGGGCGGCACGTTCTCATTCTTGAAAGATTTTGCGGTTCGCGTAGAGGGCGAATATGCCAACACCAATGATGGTAGCAAAGGGACGACTGCGCTGACGTATGGCTATCTTGACTTCACAAGATGGTCAGGCGCGAAGATTCGTGCAGGTCAATTTAAACCATTTTTCGGTCTAGAACGTGCGCAAAGTACCAACTTTACAGACTTTTCTGAGTTGTCTCTTGCGACCAACAATGGCTCAGTTTTTAATTCCACCTATGATCGTGGATTAATGGTGTTTGGTGATCCACTGCCTTGGCTGAATTACAACACCTATATAGTGAATGGCACAGGTCAGAATAATGATGATGTTAAAGACAGTAAAGATATTGGTGCCAGAGTCAATGTAAACCTTGCAAAATTGACTGATGATAAAAAACTGGTGTTACATGCTGGTACATCTGTAAGCCGTGGCAGTATTGATTTTTCATCAGCCACAAAAAGCATCAAGCAAGCTACTGAAGGTAACGGAGTTGAATTTTTTAACGTTAGTCGCCTCATCAATGCCACATCGACCACAGACCGTAGCCGTTTTGGATTAGAAGGTGCTGTTGCCTATGGCCCAGTGAAGTTGCAATCAGAGTACATAAAAGCTAACTTTGAAGGCAGGCAGGGTGCTGGGTTAGGGACTGCTTTCGACCACGATATCAAGGTATGGTATGCCGATATGAACTGGTTGCTAACAGGTGAATTTTACGCCGATGCCTATAAGAGCGGAGGGTTTGGCCGCATTCACCCCAAAAATAATTTTGATGATAAAGCAGGCTGGGGCGCATTTGAGCTTGGCTTGCGTTACAGTAAGTTTGATGCTTCTGACTTTGATGCAATACTGGCTTCACACACCGCTAATGTAAGTGAGGCTGATGCTTGGACTGCTGGTGCGAAATGGATATTTAACCCCAATGCTCGCTTGGCGCTGAATTATGTACAAACTAACTTTAATGACGATATTGTGATGAATGGTAAGCGTGACGACAAAGAGCAGGCGGTCACTTTACGTGCCCAATATGATTTTTAAGATACTACAAAGTTAAAAGGATTCTTATGATTAGCAAATCATTACTGATAGGGCTGGTGGTCATCGCTAGCTTGTTCTCATTTGTTGCGAAAGCTGAGCAAAGCGTGACAGTCTTCGCTGCCGCTAGCCTTACCAATGCAATTACTGATATTGCCAATGCATATGAGAAAGATAAACAAATGAATATTCAAACTTCATTTGCTTCATCATCTACTTTAGCCAAACAGATAGAGAAAGGCGCACCAGCGGATATTTTTGTCTCGGCAGATACTAAGTGGATGAACTATTTGCAAGATAAGAAACTAGTCAAAACATCGAGCAAAGTGAATTTACTAGGTAATCAATTGGTATTGATAGTGCCTAAGGGGAAATCATTTAAAGTGAATATGGAAAAAGAGTTTAATCTGGCGGCTGCGTTTGCAGGAAAGTTGTGTACAGGCGAATTAGAGTCAGTGCCAGTTGGCATTTATGCAAAACAGGCTTTAAAAAATCTTGATTGGTGGGATGGTATTAAAATGCGTATTGTTGGTACGCAAGATGTACGTGCCGCACTGGTGTTTGTTGAGCGTGGTGAGTGTGATGCAGGCGTGGTCTATGCAACGGATGCTAAAGTTTCCAACAAAGTTGAAAGTGTTGCTGTGTTTCCTGAATTAACGCATGCGCCGATTGTTTACCCGCTCGCTTTGTTAAACAATGCTAATTCACATGCGTTGGCTTTTTATGACTATTTAAAATCCGAAAAAGCAAAAGCTATTTTTGCTAAATATGGATTTAACACAAACCTTACTCAATAACGGGTCAATATGTTCGAGCTGTTACAGTTTACACCATCAGAATTATCAATATTGGCATTGTCTCTCAAGGTGGCGGGGTTTTGTGTGCTACTCATTTTGGTACCTGCAATCATAGTGGCTTGGATACTTGCTAGAAAATCGTTTTATGGCAAGTCACTTTTAGATGGTCTCGTGCATTTACCTTTAGTGCTACCACCAGTAGTGCCTGGTTTTTTGCTATTGTTACTATTGGGTAATCAGGGGCTCATTGGTCAATATTTACATCGTGTTTTTGGGGTTAGTTTGGCGTTTACCTGGGCGGGTGCAGTAGTTGCATCTGCTGTGATGGCTTTTCCACTGATGGTACGCTCGGCTAGATTAGCGATTTCTCAAGTGGATCGAAATTTGGAGGTGGCGGCACAATCTTTAGGCACTAACCCAATGCGTGTATTTTTTACGATTACACTACCGCTTGCTATGCCAGGGGTTATAACGGGGCTTATTTTAGCGTTTAGTCGTAGCTTAGGTGAGTTCGGCGCAACCATCACTTTTGTAGGTAATATTGAAGGTGAGACGCGAACACTGCCATTGGCTATTTATAGTTATACGCAGGTTCCTGATGGTGATTTGCCTGCTATGCGCTTAGTGATATTGAGCATGGCATTAGCGCTAGGTGCGCTGATGGTGAGTGATAAATTAGAGCGTAATGCGTATAAAAAAATTGGGTATGCGCATGATTGAAGTTCGCGCACAACTCAAACGTCAACATTTTGAGCTGGATGTAGATTTGCATCTAGACCAACGCGTGACAGCTATTTATGGTCCATCGGGTGCTGGAAAAAGCACTTTGCTCAGTATTATTGCGGGCATCATAACACCTGATCATGGCCGAATCGTGATTGGTGAAGAGTGTTTATTTGATAGAGTTGAACACATTAATCTACCAATACACAAACGTAGAATTGGCCTAGTGTTTCAGGATGGTCGATTATTCCCACACCTGACGGTTGAGCAAAATTTAAGCTATGCATTGAAATATCAAACACAACAAAATCATCAGGTTGCATTTAAGGAAATCGTAGATTTATTAGAAGTGAGTGAACTGCTAAAGCAGCGGCCACATCAGCTTTCTGGCGGAGAGAAGCAACGTGTAGCACTAGGTAGAGCGTTGCTGAGTGCACCGAGGCTATTGATGCTAGATGAGCCTTTGGCGTCATTAGATGAACGCCTGAAAGACCAAATTTTACCGTATTTAAAAAAAGTGGCGGATGAAATCAACATCCCTATGATTTATGTCAGCCATTCTAGTGAGGAAATCTTGCAAATGACGAATCATATAGTCAAGGTTCAGTCTGGGAAAGTGAAAACATCGTTTTTAATTGAGTAGTTATTACACTGAAACGGATTTGAGGTTTGTAATTTATTAACAATTAACCACAAAAATAATTTTTTTACTTTTGTGGTTTATCCCCTTGCCTTAATGTTGCTTTTTATCAACAATGGAGGCAGTCTTAAAACTTAGGATGATAAATCAACATGCTGAATCAACTTGTGCCCAATTTCACCTTGCCCGCTACCAGTGGTAAAACTTTTCAACTTTCAGATTTTTTGGGCAAAACTCTCGTTATTTACTTTTACCCCAAAGACTCCACCCCAGGTTGCACCACCCAAGGTTTGCAATTTAGAGATGCTTATGATCAATTTAAGCAATTGAATGCTGAAGTTGTGGGAGTTTCACGTGATAGTCTAAGGTCACATGAGAGTTTCAAAGCTAAGTTTAATTTCCCATTCGATTTGCTTGCAGATACTGAAGCTACCGCATGTGCTTTATTTAATGTGATTAAAATGAAAAATATGTATGGCAAGCAAGTGCGTGGCATTGAACGTAGCACCTTTGTTATTGATAAAAATGGCGTCTTAATTAAAGAGTGGCGTGGGGTTAAGGTGGATGGCCATGCCGCAGAAGTTTTAAATTTCATTCAGACTGTTTAAACATTTAATCACTTTCACAGAAAGTTAAATATGGCTAAAAAACCCATCGGTACCACCAAGCTGTTCGTCCTTGATACCAATGTGTTGATGCATGACCCTTCATCTTTATTCCGCTTTGAAGAACATGACATCTACTTGCCAATGGTGACATTAGAAGAGCTTGATAATAATAAAAAAGGCTTAACTGAAGTAGCACGTAACGCACGCCAAGTTAGCCGCAGTTTAGAAGAAATCGTCGGCACAGATTTAACCAATTTAGAACTTGGTAGCCCGCTATCGCTTAATGGCAATAAACAGGCCACAGGGCGCTTATTTTTACAAACCATGCAACTCAATATGGATTTGCCTGGGTTGGCAGGTAACAAGGCCGATAACCAAATTATTAGCGTAGTACTGTGCCTACAAAAACAACATACCACGCGTCAAGTCGTACTCGTCAGCAAAGACATTAACGTGCGCATTAAAGCACGTGCAATGGGTGTGCTGGCTGAAGACTACTTCAACGACAAAGTGTTAGAAGATACCGATGTACTCTACAGCGGCATGAAAGAATTGCCCGCTGACTTTTGGGATCAACACAGCAAAGCCATGGAATCATGGCAAGAGTCTGGGCGCATGTTTTATCGCCTCACGGGGCCGTTATGCAAAACTTTTTTAATTAATGAGTTTGTCTATTACGAATTTGAAAAGCCATTCCATGCAATTGTGCGCAAAATAGATGGCAATACCGCTGTGCTGGAAGTTGTCAAAGATCATTTGCTCCCTAAGCATAATGTATGGGGCATTACCGCGCGTAACCGCGAACAGAATTTTGCTCTTAATCTACTGATGGACCCTGAAGTTGATTTTGTAAGCTTGTTAGGTCAGGCTGGTACTGGTAAAACCTTGCTTACGCTTGCAGCAGCACTTACTCAAGTTTTAGATAAAAAGCTCTATACAGAAATTATCATGACGCGTGTTACCGTACCCGTTGGTGAAGACATCGGCTTTTTACCAGGCACTGAAGAAGAGAAAATGACACCATGGATGGGTGCGCTAGAAGACAATTTGGATGTGCTCAATAAAAGCGATGAAGAGTCTGGCGAGTGGGGCCGTGCCGCCACACAAGATTTAATCCGCACACGCATTAAAATTAAATCGCTCAACTTTATGCGTGGCCGCACTTTTTTAAATAAGTTTTTAATTATTGATGAGGCGCAAAACCTCACGCCTAAACAAATGAAAACTTTAATCACCCGTGCAGGTCCAGGTACAAAAGTGGTGTGTTTAGGCAATATTGCACAAATCGACACGCCCTATTTAACCGAAGGTAGCTCAGGCCTTACTTACGTAGTCGATAGATTCAAAGGTTGGGCACATAATGGGCACATCACCCTACAACGTGGCGAACGCTCACGCTTGGCCGATTTTGCTGCGGAAATTTTATAATGCATTTACCCATAGACTCCGCCTCTAGGCCATGCAAATGGTAAAAGGATTTTACACCTTACTTATTGCTCAGTTCCTATCTGCACTGGCAGATAACGCCTTACTGTTTGCAGCCATTGCCCTTTTGGCACAACTCAACGCCCCAGAATGGCATACGCCCATGCTTAAGTGGGTGTTTATCATCGCATATATTGTGCTAGCGCCCTTTGTTGGTGCTTTTGCTGATGCCATACCCAAAGGGCGCGTGATGTTTATCAGCAATAGTATTAAGCTGGTGGGCTGCGTGTTGGTACTTTTTGGCGTTCCCCCGCTGTATGCTTATGCGGTCGTTGGTGTTGGTGCGGCAGCTTATTCACCTGCTAAGTACGGCATATTAACAGAGTTGCTACCACCGCATTTATTGATTAAAGCCAATGGCTGGATGGAAGGCACAACCGTAGCTGCGATTATTTTAGGCCCCGTGTTTGGATCTATGATTGCAGCAACAGATACCTACAGCCATATTCAATGGCTAGGTTTTTTGATTAACCCGAATTATGCCCCCTATTATGGGGTTGGTATTGTCACTTTATTGTATGTGATGGCCGCGTGGTTTAACTACTATATCCCTAAATTGCCAATAGACCATAACATTGAGCAGCGCAGTTTTAGTTATTTATTACGCGATTTTTGGCATGCCTTCATTACCTTATGGCGTGATCCGCAAGGTCAAATCTCATTAGCAGTGACTACGCTTTTTTGGGGCGCGGGAGCAACACTACAGTTTGTAGTGCTTAAATGGGCTGAGGTCACATTAGGGTTTGATCAGCAAGCTTCAACAAAACTCATTGCAATTTTGGCAGTAGGGATTGCCGCAGGATCTGTGGTGGCCTCTATATGGGTTAAGCTAGAGAGTGCCGTTAAAGTCCTGCCAGCAGGTATTGCAATGGGGCTTATGGTGATTGCCATGATTTTTGTGCATCACCCTGTTATTGCAGGGTTGATGCTATTTGCCATTGGTTTACTGGCAGGATATTTTCTTGTGCCACTCAATTCTTTATTGCAATTTAGAGGGCATCTCTTGCTTGGTGCAGGGCATTCAATTGCAGTGCAAAATTTTAATGAAAATGTTGGCATTCTTATTTTGTTAGGTTTGTACACTTTGATGATTGGACATGATGTGCCAATTAACACCATTATTATTATTTTTGGTAGCTTTGTTAGCCTGAGCATGGCGTTTATTTATAGACGTTATTTGAAAACGGTTAATTAGCACCTAACAATATTCCTTAATTTAACCAATAGGCTTATAGGTTTTCTTATGCAATCAATCGAATCGCTTATCGCAACACTCTCTGGCTGGGTATGGGGCCCACCCATGTTGGTCTTGCTCGTTGGTACGGGCTTATATCTTACAATTTTGTTAAAAGGTTTGCAGTTCAGAGCACTGCCGCTGGCTTTCAAGCTTATTATGCAGAAAGATCATGGGCATCATGGTGACATTAGCCATTTTGCGGCATTAATGACAGCATTGGCTGCAACGGTTGGTATTGGCAATATTGTAGGTGTAGCGACTGCGATTACACTAGGTGGTCCAGGGGCTGTATTTTGGATGTGGATGACAGGTTTGGTTGGTATGGCCACTAAATATAGCGAGGCTGTTTTAGCCGTGAAGTATCGCGAAAAAGGTGCGCATGGTATGCGTGGTGGCCCAATGTACTATTTGGCAAATGGTGCGGGGTTGCCATGGTTGGGGACACTGTTCGCCATTTTTACCGCATGTGCAGCGTTTGGCATTGGTAATATGACGCAAGCTAATGCAACGGCAAAAATTTTTGAAGCAACATTTCATATTCCTACAGAAGTTACTGGTATCGTACTTACGCTACTTACGGGTTTGGTTGTTTTGGGTGGGATTAAATCCATCGGTAAATTTACTTCGTTACTAGTGCCGTTTATGATTGTGGGTTATGTGGGAGCATCTTTATTTACATTGGCACTTAATATCGAGACTATTCCGCACGCTTTTGGCTTGATTTTTGGCAGTGCATTTTCATCTAGTGCAGCTACTGGTGGTTTTGCTGGAGCAACACTAGCAGCCGCGATGCGATACGGCATTTCGCGCGGGGTGTTCTCAAATGAATCGGGATTAGGCTCTGCCCCTATCGCGGCGGCAGCTGCGCGTACGCAAGACCCTGTCACGCAGGCTTTAGTGAGTATGACGCAAACTTTTATTGATACTTTAGTGGTTTGCACCATGACAGCTTTAGTTATTCTTACCGCTACGAGTTGGACGGAAGGAGTTAGTGCAGCTAATCTCACTAGTGTAAGCATGGCAGAAACACTTGGCAGTTCAGGTGCGGTGATTGTGGCGATTGCTACGAGCTTATTTGCTTATTCAACACTGATAGGCTGGAACTATTATGGCGAAAAAGCCGTTGAATACTTGTTCGGTGAAAAGTCTATTCGTATTTACCGTATATTTTTTATTGTCGCAGTGATGATAGGCTCTATTGCTAGCTTAGAGTTTGTGTGGAATTTTTCTGATCTCATGAATGGCATGATGGCCATTCCTAATTTAATTGGTTTGATATTACTTTCAAAAGTTGTTAAAGCGGAAACTGAACGATATTTTTCTGAGTTAAAGTGCTAGTGATTTAAGTGTCCGCGTATAAAATTAAGGAGTCAATGTAATGCAACATCGTGGCGCATGGAAAAGTCGTTGGACATTTATGTTAGCTACAGCTGGCTCGGCGATTGGTTTAGGTAATATTTGGAAGCTGCCTTACATGATAGGCGTCAATGGTGGCAGTGCCTTTGTGCTAGTTTTTATTGCTTGCATTTTATTTGTGGGTATTCCACTCATGATGACTGAGATTTTACTTGGACGTCGCGCCCAAAAAAATCCGTTAAATGGGATGGCTAAACTTGCACATGAAGCTAAAGCATCCCCCCATTGGCAATGGTTAGGTGGTATGGGTATGGTGACAGGCTTGCTGATTTTAGGCTTTTATAGCGTGATTGGTGGCTGGGTGCTGAGCTATATTGTAGAGGCCGCAAGAGGCGTGTTTACTGACGTTTCAGGTGCGCAATCCGCCGCTAATTTTGATGAGTTATTGGCCTCGCCATTTACTTTATTTTTTTGGCACACTATGTTTATGGTCATGACCATGGGCGTGGTTGCGCGTGGTGTAAATTCTGGCTTAGAAAAAGCCAATAATATTTTGATTCCCGCGCTATTTGCAATTTTGCTGGTGTTGCTTGGATACAGTATGTCGGTGGGTGATATGGTAGCATCATATCAGTTTATGTTTAGCCTAGACTTTTCAAAAATCACGCCTGTGGCAGTGCTGTCTGCACTTGGTCACGCTTTTTTCTCGCTTAGTTTAGGCATGGGATCTGTGATGGTATACGGCTCATATTTACAGCGCAATGTTTCAATTGCCCGCATGACTATTTATATTGCCCTTGCAGATACTATGCTTGGGCTTTTGGTGGGCTTAGCCATTTACTCACTCGTGTTTGCAAATCATTTAGCCCCAAGTGCTGGCCCTGGCTTGATTTTTCAAACCTTACCTATTGCTTTTGGACACATGCCTTGGGGTAGCTTAATCGGAACTCTATTTTTTATGCTGGTGGCATTTGCGGCTTGGACATCGGCTATCTCATTAGTAGAGCCAGCCATTGCTTGGATTGTGGAAAATAAAGAGATGAAAAGAACCACAGCAGCTTGGGCGATTGGATTAGCGGTTTGGTTGCTGGGGATAGCAGTTCTACTCTCTTTTAACGCATGGAAAGAAGTTAAAATTATTTTCGGGCTCAATATTTTTGAAGTGCTAGATAAACTCACTTCCACCATTTTATTGCCGCTAGGCGGCTTATTGATGGCGATTTTTGCAGGATACTTGATGAAAAAAACGCACTCACAAGAAGAGCTGGGCTTATCTCATCGCGCTTATAAAACATGGCGATTGACGAACAATGTGATTGCACCGATAGCAATAGTATGTGTATTTTTATACTTATTTGGTTGGGTAAAATAACAAAATAAAATAGTTCTTTGTAAATGCCGATTAAAATAAGCTTGACAAGCCTTGATTAAGCTAGTAAAAAGCACACTAGGTGTTTGATTTTTTAATTTTTTGGTCTTTATTTAGATTGATAGTATTTAAAAACCCGAACTTTTAGGGTGCCTCCCTTTTTTGAATAAAGTATGGAATAAGATATGGCAACAGGTGTGGTTAAATGGTTTAATGATTCTAAAGGTTTTGGTTTCATTACTCCTGATGCAGGCGGTGACGATTTATTTGCGCATTTTTCAGCTATCGTTGATAGCGGTTATAAAAGCTTAAAAGAAAATGAACGCGTTACTTTTGATGTAACTGAAGGACCAAAAGGTAAACAAGCTTCTAACATTCAAAAAGCTTAATACTGATAAAATCCAAAAAAATGGCCCTTTTTAGGGTCATTTTTTTGCCTATCACTTAGGCATATTTGTATGCCACATGCTTTTAAAAACATTCGCACATATTGGTTTTGGCAGACCGTTAATTTTAGGTAGTAAATTTTTTATGTTTAAAAATCTCAAGCTTGTTAGTTGGATATTTATGGCATTGCTGGGTGCATTTGCCGTGGCGGGTATTGCGCTTAATCGTGGCGAAAGTATTAACGCGCTGTGGCTCATTACCGCAGCGGTGTGTATTTATGCCATTTCTTACCGTTTTTATGCTGCTTGGATTGCTACCAAAGTATTGATGGTAGATGAAACGCGTGCCACACCAGCGGAACGTTTGGATAACGGGCGAGATTTTATTCCCACCAATAAATGGATTGTGTTCGGTCATCATTTTGCCGCCATTGCGGGACCAGGGCCTTTGATTGGACCAACATTAGCCGCGCAATTTGGTTATTTGCCAGGTACCTTATGGATACTCATAGGTGCGGTGCTGGGTGGCGCGGTGCAAGATATGGTTACACTATTTTTCTCTACCCGTCGTAATGGGCGTAGCTTGGGGCAAATGGCACGCGATGAAATTGGTGTAATTGGCGGCACGGCGGCACTAATCGGTACGTTTTTAATTATGATTATTCTCATTGCCGTGCTGGGCTTAGTGGTGGTGAATGCCATGAAACACAGCCCTTGGGCAACATCCACCGTAGCAGCCACTATACCTATCGCGATGATTGTAGGCATTTATATGCGTAATATTCGCCCAGGGCGGGTGTTAGAAGCTTCACTCATTGGGGTCGTCTTGTTGTTACTTTCAGTGTTTGCGGGCGGCTGGATAGATCACAATGAAAACTTGCGTACCTACTTCGACCATGATGGTTTACCTCTAGCTTATGCGATTATTGTGTATGGTTTTGCAGCGGCAGTGCTTCCCGTGTGGTTGCTACTAGCACCACGCGATTATTTATCTACCTTTATGAAATTAGGTACTATTTTACTGCTAGCAATTGCGATTGTGATTTTGCGTCCTGATATTCACATGCCAGCAGTGACGCAATTTATTGATGGCACAGGGCCAATATTTGGTGGCAAACTGTTTCCATTTGTATTTATCACCATTGCATGTGGGGCGATTTCAGGTTTTCATGCCTTGATTTCATCGGGCACTACGCCTAAGTTGTTGAGTAATGAGCGCGATATTCGCATGATAGGTTACGGCGGCATGTTGCTTGAAAGCTTTGTCGCGATTATGGCGATGATTGCCGCAACGGTTTTAGAACCAGGTATCTTTTTTGCCATTAACAGCCCAGCGGGCGTAGTGGGTAAAGATGCGATTGATGCAGTGGCAAAAATCAACAGCTGGGGCTTTGCCGTGACAGTTGAGCAAATGCAGCAACTCGCAAGCGATATGGGGGAAAGCACGCTATTTGCACGTACAGGAGGCGCACCAAGCTTGGCGGTAGGCATGGCAAGCATTTTTGGGAGTGCATTTGGCAGGCATTTGCTGGCATTATGGTATCACTTTGCGATTATGTTTGAAGCCATATTTATTTTGACTACGCTAGATGCTGGTACGCGCGTAGGACGCTTTATGTTGCAAGATATGTTAGGCAACTTTAGCAAAAAATTGGGTGAAACTTCCTACACTCCATCGGTGATATTGACGAGTGCAATCGTGGTTGCGGGGTGGGGTTATTTTTTATACATCGGCGTGATTGACCCTAACGGAGGAGTGAATATTTTATGGCCTTTGTTCGGCATTGCGAACCAAATGCTTGCAGCCATTGCCCTATGTGTAGCGACAGGTATTTTAGTTAAGTCTGGAAAATTAAAATATGCTTGGGTAACAGGTTTACCCTTAGTATGGTTGGTGGTAGTGACCAGCACAGCAGCTTGGCAAAAAATATGGAGTGAAGATATTCGCATTGGTTTTTTTGCAGCAGCAAACGATTTAAGTGCAAAAGTAGCCAGTGGTATGCTCCCGCCTGAAAAAGCCGCAGTTGCGCCGCAGTTAATATTTAATCAGCATTTGGACGCTTATTTAACTCTGTTTTTTGTGGTGGTATTGTGGGTGGTGATTCTAGATATGTTAAGGCTGTGCCTGCGCTATTTAACAGGTAAACACGTGCTTAAGCTGTCTGAGGTGCCGCATGAGCCAAGTCGTTTGGTTGAAAACTGGGTGAGAGATTGATTTGATGTTTAAAAAACTAAGACATCTGTGGCATATTCTGCGTCGCCTTTCTGGTGATGATGCTTATGAACAGTACCTTAAGCATCATGCACAGTTTCATCAGGCGACTATTGATGCTCCGCCGCCATTGTCTCGTAAGGATTTTTTTAAGTTATGGCAAGACAATCAATGGCGCGGAGTTAAGCGTTGCTGCTAGGCGGGTGATTTGCCAAAAGCATTAGGTAAATAATTACGCATGTGCACCTTGTGCATATCTGCGACGATCAACGTCAACAGGCATCCTTACTTTTCTACGCTCTTCAAAACTCGGTTTTGTTGTTTTTTGACGATCTTGGCTGAGAAATCTAGCATACTCTTCGTAGCTTAATTCAGTCACTTCAAAATCGGATTTTTTATTAGGGTTTTCCGTAATTTTGAATGCTGGTGTAGCTTCTTCAACATGTGCGGAAGTGTTCGCTAAAATTTTATTAAATAACGCTTTAAACATGGCTTGCTCCTTACTTTAATCAATAATCTATTACTAGGTAATTAAGATATAAGCAATCGGCGTGCCAGCCAAGTTAATTGCTGTTAATTTTTACATTATTTAATTTCAACTTATTGAATTAAATAAGATTATTTTTATTATGTCATAAAAGTGACATTACTGGCGGTTGATAATGTTGATAAATTCACTTGAAGTTTATGTTGGATTTTCCAACAAGGCTGTTATTTTTTACACACGGCATACATGGCAAAGCCTGCTATTACCATTGGTAAGCTTAACCATTGCCCCATTGTTAAGTTCATAGACAGTAAGCCAAGGTATGCATCTGGCTCGCGCGTGTATTCTACTAAAAATCTAAAACTCCCATAACCAATTAAAAACAGGGCTGAAATAGACCCTGTAGCACGTCGCTTGGCTGAGTAAATCCAAAGAATGATAAATAACAAAATGCCCTCAAGTGCAAACTCATAAAGCTGAGAGGGGTGGCGTAATGCACTATCTACATTGGGGAATACCATGCCGTAAGTGCTGTGCGTGACGCGCCCCCAAAGCTCTGCATTGATAAAGTTACCCATGCGCCCTGCGCCTAAACCGATGGGCACAAGCGGGGCGACAAAATCCATGACTTTTAACCATTGCAGTTTATATTTGCGCGTAAAGCACCACATGGCGACTAATACCCCCAAGAAGCCGCCGTGGAAACTCATTCCTCCTTGCCAAACTGCTAAAATTTCTAGCAGATGATGTATAAAGTAACTGGGTTGATAAAACAACACATAACCTAATCGACCGCCCAAAATCACACCGAGTGCGCCAAAGAATAAAGCATCATCTAGCATGGGAAATGTCCAACCATGCCATTGACGATGTTTTATTTGCGCTTTACCTAAAGCTAAAAACGCCAAAAATCCAATCAGGTACATCAATCCATACCAGTGAATGCCAAAATTACCAATATGGATAGCGATAGGGTCAAATTGTGGGTGTGTGAACATATAAAGAGTAATACTATTGAGCATGTGAATAAATACTTGCGGATTTTATCCTAGATTCATTAGGTGAGGTATTTTAATCAACTTGGTATTAAACGTATCAACGATAAAATTATTTTACGATGCGCTTACGCTCTGAGTGATTACATAAAAAAAGAGGTCTTGTTGACCTCTTTTTTAATTCACCATCTGCTATCACGTATTACATTTACAAAATCACACTAAAATCTGCATTAGTCAAACTCAAGCCCGCATCAAGGTGAGCAAACTT
>JABFSF010000052.1 GCA_013140755.1 Methylotenera sp.
GCAATCAAGTTTGCTCACCTTGATGCGGGCTTGAGTTTGACTAATGCAGATTTTAGTGTGATTTTGTAAATGTAATACGTGATAGCAGATGGTGAATTAAAAAAGAGGTCAACAAGACCTCTTTTTTATGTATGACTTACCATAAAAAAGCAGGTAGGGGATAATGTGACCTTAAACCACTGCATTTATCCCCCGTGTTTCACGCGCCCTACAATGCTGTAGAAACGGTATCTACAATGCTTTTGAGTTAAAATTAAGCATTCTGGTTATTTAGCATTTTTACATGGCACGTTTTCACGTTTTAATTCCCGCTGCGGGTAGTGGTAGTCGCATGGCGAGTGAGCTTCCTAAGCAGTATTTAAGTTTGCTTGGCGAGCCTTTGCTTACCCATACGGTGCGGCTATTTACGCAGTCTGAGCAAATAGCCAGTGTGCATGTGCTGGTAAGTGAGCAAGATACGCATTGGCTGCAGTTAATGTTTCCAAGTAAGGTGCAAGTGCATCCCCAAGGTGGTGAAACACGTGCTCAAACGGTGTTAAATGGTTTAAGGTGTATGCAAGGGCAGGTGGCAGAAGATGATTGGGTGTTAGTGCACGATGCAGCACGCCCTGGTTTAACACTGGCGTTATTGCATCAGTTAATTGAAACTTTAGAACATGATGCTGTGGGTGGCTTACTTGCACTGCCTTTGGCGGATACATTAAAACGCTCAGATCACAATGGCTGTGTGGTTGAAACCATTTCACGTGAAGCGTTATGGCAAGCGCAGACGCCACAAATGTTTAGATATACTTTACTTAAAATCGCACTAGAAAACTTTAAAGGGCAAGCTACAGATGAGGCTCAAGCAGTAGAGGCCTTGGGGTTTGCGCCTAAATTGGTTGTAGGGGCTTTACGCAATATGAAAATTACATATCCGCAAGATTTAGCATTGTTAAATATCATCATGCAGCAAGAGGGGGCACAATGAGAATCGGGCATGGATTTGATGTACACGCATTGGTTTCTGGACGAAAATGTATTATTGGTGGCGTAGAGATTAAACACGATAAAGGCTTAGATGGGCATTCAGATGCGGATGTGCTGTTACATGCCATTTGTGATGCGCTATTAGGTGCAGCAGCATTGGGGGATATTGGCAAGCATTTTCCGCCAAGCGATGTGCGCTATAAAGGCATAGATTCGCGTGCGTTGTTGCGTCATGTGGTGACTTTGTTGGCTGATAAAAATTATGTGGTTGGCAATATTGACGCAACTGTGATTTGTGAAGCCCCAAAGTTAAGCGCATATACCGCACAAATGTGCAACAACATTGCTACCGATTGTCATGTGGCTCTCAATAATATCAATATTAAAGCGACCACCACTGAGAAGCTTGGATTTACAGGCAGAGGCGAGGGGATAGCCGCCGAGGCGGTTTGCTTAATTAAATCTAAGAATGGTTGCACATCTTAAATTTCATCGGTGATTTTGCTAATGCGCAAGATTGAATTTTAGATTTTTAGTGAATGACTTTTGTAAAGGCACGCAATTTTTATGCAAGGTCACCGCCACCTTTTTTCATCACCTTACCATCTGCAGCACGTTGTTTTCTTACTTCTTTAGGATCTGCAATCAGTGGGCGGTAGATTTCAACGCGGTCTAAGTGGCGTAATGGGGTATCTAGCTTAGTAAGTTTGCCAAAAATACCGATTTTATTCACATTTAAATCAATCTCAGCAAACTTTTTTAACATCCCCGAGGCTTGAATGGCCTCTTGTGCTGTAACTCCTGCTTTAACGTGCAAAGGAATGATTAATTGTGTATCAGGGAGCGCATAAGCAATTTCTACGGTGATTTCATTGGTATTGGGCATTTTTAATCAGCTTTAATGTTGATATAACTTGTCTGCACGCGCTACAAAACCATCTACAAAAGTATTGGTAATGATACTAAATACGGGCGCAATTAACTTTTCTAACAAATGATTTGAAAACTCATAATTGAGCATAAATTCTATTTTACACGCATGTTCATTGAGTGCGTTAAATCGCCAAATGCCTTCAAGGTGCTTAAAAGGACCATCTTTTAGTTTAATTTCCATGATGCTAGGGTAAACTTTATGATTTTCAGTGGTAAATTTTTGATGAATGCCATGATATGCAATGTGCAAGGTGGCGATAGTGGTGCGCTCATCTTGCTGAATTAAATCTACTCCGCCACACCAAGGTAAAAATTCAGGATACCGCGTGACATCATCAACCAGCCCATACATGCGGTTGGCAGGGTGATTGATAAGAACCGATTTGTGAACTTGCGCCATTTGCCCCTTTTTTGCTAATTTCGGCAGAATGCGTGAACTAGAGTAAAATGCTATTTTAAGTCATTCGCCAAGAAATACTAAGTATTATGAGCATTGCCCAAAATAAAAAAGCTTTTTTTGATTATTTTATTGAAGATAAGTTTGAAGCTGGCATCGTATTAGAAGGTTGGGAAGTTAAAGCCATACGCGATAATCGCACTAATCTCAAAGAAGCTTATGTCATTATTCAGCGTGGTGAAATTTACTTAATCGGTTGCCATATTACACCTTTAGGTGCGGCTTCAACACATGTTAGACCTGATGCTATTCGCACACGTAAGCTGTTATTGCATAATGAAGAAATTATTAAGCTGATTGCTAAAGTGGAGCGTTCTGGTTACACCATTGTGCCGCTAGACATGCACTTTTCAAAAGGGCGAATCAAACTGCAAATTGGTTTAGCAAAAGGTAAAAAGCAACACGATAAGCGAGATACCGAAAAAGAGCGAGATTGGGAACGCGAAAAAGGCAGAATTATGCGTGCGCATAATAAATAAACCTGCTGTTCTACGTGTTTTTGTTTGTAGGCATGTGGGCTTTGCGGTAAAATCTTATCCCGTCTGTAACAAATAAATAAGTGCCTTTCCCATGACCAAATATGTATTCGTAACTGGCGGTGTTGTTTCCTCTCTTGGTAAAGGCATTGCCGCCGCCAGCCTTGGTGCTATCTTAGAGTCACGTGGCATCAAAGTGACCATGTTGAAGCTTGATCCCTATATTAACGTTGACCCTGGCACCATGAGCCCATTTCAACATGGTGAGGTGTTTGTCACCGATGATGGTGCTGAAACTGACCTTGATTTAGGTCACTATGAACGCTTTATCAGCCAGCGCATGGGTAAGCGTAATAACTTCACCACAGGTCAAATTTACGAAACTGTCATCAAAAAAGAGCGGCGAGGTGAATATTTAGGTAAAACTGTCCAAGTGATTCCACATATTACTGATGAAATCAAAGCCCATGTCAAACGCGGTGCGGAAGGCGCAGAAGTGGCGATTGTTGAAGTAGGCGGCACAGTAGGCGATATTGAGTCACTTCCGTTTCTAGAGGCGATTCGCCAAATGGGGTTTGAAGAAGGTAGAAGTAACACATGTTACATTCACTTAACCCTATTACCTTGGATTCCCACCGCAGGTGAGCTTAAAACTAAACCAACGCAGCACTCTGTGAAAGAGTTACGTGAAATTGGTATTCAGCCAGATATTTTATTGTGTCGTGCTGACCGCAATATCCCGGAAGAAGAGCGTAAAAAAATCGCCTTGTTCACCAATGTGGCTTCGGAAGCGGTGATTAGCGCAATTGATGCTGAATCTATTTATGCGATTCCTGGGTTGTTACATGACCAAATGTTGGATGAAATTGTTTGCCATAAACTCAATATTTTGGCAAAAGCGGCTGATTTAAGTGAATGGAAAAAAATTACACATGCTTTAAATAATCCTAAACATTTGGTGAATATTGCGTTTGTAGGTAAATATGTTGATTTAACTGAGTCATATAAATCACTTACTGAAGCCTTGATTCACGCGGGAATTCACACGGAATCAAAAGTGAAAATCCATTATATGGATTCAGAAGAAATTGAGAAAAATGGTACTGCTGCACTTAAAAAGATGGATGCAATTTTGGTGCCTGGTGGTTTTGGTGTACGCGGCACAGAGGGCAAAATTGCAGCAATTCAATTTGCACGCGAAAACAAAATTCCTTACTTGGGCATTTGCCTAGGGATGCAACTGGCAGTGATTGAGTTTGCAAGGCACGTGGCTGGTTTGGCTGGTGCAAATAGTACAGAATTTAACCCAGAAGCCGCACATAAGCTGATTGGCTTGATTGATGAATGGCAAGACGCTTCAGGGAAAATTGAAAAACGCGATGAAAATTCAGACCTTGGTGGCACCATGCGCTTAGGTGCGCAGGCTTGCCCCATTGTGCCAAACACCTTAGCTGCAAGTATCTATGGTGCTGAGGTGAACGAGCGTCATCGCCATCGCTATGAGGTGAATAACCATTATGTGGAGCAACTCAAAGCAGCTGGCTTGGTGGTTTCTGCTAGAACGCCAACTGAAGATTTGTGTGAAATGGTCGAGTTACCGAAAAGCGTGCACCCTTGGTTTGTGGCTTGCCAATTTCATCCAGAGTTTACTTCTAACCCAAGGGCTGGACATCCATTATTCACTGCGTATGTTAAAGCCGCGTTAGCGAATAAACAGTAAAATCAGCCACAGAGCGCACAGAATAGACTGAGCAAACCAAAAAACTTATCGATAAAGTTTCAGCAGTGTAAATTTGTAAGGTTTTTCTCTGTGTACTCTGTGGCTTAAATAAAAAAGGTTTAATATGAAACTATGTAATTTTGATGTCGGTCTTGAGCATCCCTTATTTTTGATTGCTGGACCTTGTGTCATTGAATCAAAACAAATGGCGATAGACACCGCAGGGCAGTTAAAAGAAATTGCAGCTTCACTCAATATGCCATTTATTTATAAATCTTCATATGATAAAGCCAATCGTAGCTCTAATAAAACTTTCCGAGGGTTTGGCATGGAAGAAGGGCTAAAAATATTAGATGAAGTGCGTCGCCAAATTGGTGTGCCCATTTTGACAGATGTACATACAGAAGAGCAAGTTCCCCATGTGGCAGCTGTGGTGGATGTATTGCAAACCCCCGCTTTTTTATGTCGCCAAACCGACTTTATTACTGCCTGTGCGCAATCAGGCAAGCCTGTGAATATCAAAAAAGGTCAGTTTATGGCGCCAGGTGACATGAAAAATGTGGTACAAAAAGCCAAAAAAGCCAATGGTGGTGCGGATAACATCATGGTGTGTGAGCGTGGCGCATCGTTTGGCTACAACACATTAGTCTCTGATATGCGAGGTCTCGCAATCATGCGCGAAACCCATTGCCCCGTGGTGTTTGATGCCACGCATTCTGTGCAGCAGCCAGGTGGCCAAGGCGATAAAAGCGGTGGTCAGCGTGAGCATGTGCCAGTATTGGCGCGTGCGGCAGTGGCGAGTGGTATTGCAGGCGTTTTTATGGAAACACACCCTGATCCAGCAAAAGCTTTGTCAGATGGCCCTAATGCGTGGCCACTGCATAAAATGCAAGATTTGTTAGCAGTATTGGTTGATTTAGATAGGTTGGTTAAAAAAGCAGGTTTTATTGAGAGTACGCTGTAAAAAACTTTAGCCAAAGAGTACACAGGGCGCACAGAGAAAACTTCAAATTTCACCGTTAGGTGACTTACGTCAGCCATCGCTA
>JABFSF010000145.1 GCA_013140755.1 Methylotenera sp.
TGCTTGGGCTGAGTATTGTAATGGGCTTGGTTATGGGCGTTGCACAAGTGATGCGAGGGGCGCATTTTTTGTCACCCGTATTATGGAGTGGTTGGGTCGTTTGGGTGGTTTTGTTGCTACTTTACGCTTTTTGGAGGCCTGAAAAAGTTAAAAATACGCCTCAGTCAGTGACTAGAAATTAAATCAAAAGCAATTAAAAACAGAAACTGAATAAAATGAATTTAAATAAACATACAAAAAAAACCTTACCATTTTTTGGCTTGATTGCTATTTTCGCACTGAGCATTTGGCTGGTGTTAAGGATAGTATTGGCGGTGCAAGTGGGGGTTGGCAATGTTTCGTTGGTAGATTTGCTAGGTGCTTTTGCTAAAGGTTTGTGGTTTGATATGGCCACGCTGGCTTATTTTATTGTGCCGTGGTTGTTGCTCTCAATTTTGTTGCCCAACCGTTGGCGTGCAAAGGCTTGGGTCAATACAGTGCGATGGGTCATGGCGTTTTTAGTCGTGTTTGGGCTGATTTTTGGTGCAGTATCTGAATTTATTTTTTGGCAAGAATTCACCACGCGTTTTAATTTTATTGCGGTGGATTACCTCATTTACACTAATGAGGTGATTGGCAATATCCGTGAGTCATACCCTGTGCCGCTGATATTGCTGGTGATTGCACTTTTTGTGCTCGCCTTGTTATGGTTTGTGAGCCGCTTTGCCAGCTTTGATAACGCGCCAAGAACCAACAAAAATAAACTAATTTTGTTGCTTGCTGCCATTGTATTGCCCATATTGAGCTACCAAACTGCCAATGTGGATCAAATGGAGTTTAGTAAAAATGCCTATGCCAATGAGTTAGCGGGCAATGGATTGTTTAGTTTTTCAGCCGCCGCGCGACGTAATGAGTTAGATTACGACAAGTTTTATAAAACCATTGCGCAAGACCAAGCCGATGTGATTTTGGCGAACAATGGCGTAACGCGCCCTCCATTAACAAAACTGTTGAACCAAGTGGAAATGCCAGAAATACACGCGTTAGGCCCATTTAAGCGTCGTCCCAAAAATGTGGTGCTGATTACAGTGGAGAGCCTCTCAGCAGACTACTTGGGGGCTTATGGCAACCAAGAAAATCTCACGCCCTACTTAGATAAACTTGCGCATGAAAGCTTAGTGTTTGATAAACTTTTTGCCACTGGCACGCGCACGGTGCGCGGCTTAGATGCATTATCGTTAGGCACACCACCGATTCCTGGGCAAGCCATCGTGCATCGCCCAAATAATGAGCATTTAGCCACGGTAGGTGAATTTTTAGAGGCGCAAGGGTATTTTTCGCTATTTATTTATGGCGGTTATGGCGTATTTGACAACATGAATAACTACTTTAGAGGTAATGATTATAAGGTCATTGACCGCACGGATTTTGATAAATCCACGATACAAGCTGAAAATGTATGGGGCGTGGATGACGAAAGTTTGTTTAACAATTCAATCAAACAATTTGATGCAGTTGCCAAAACCAACAAACCATTTTTTGCGCACATCATGACTACTAGCAACCATCGCCCGTTTACCTTTCCTGAGGGTAAAATTGATTTACCGCAGGGTAAGCGTGCGGGTGCGGTGAAATATACTGATTATGCCATTGGGCAGTTGATAGAAAATGCTAAAACCAAACAATGGTTTAAAGACACCTTGTTTATTATTGTGGCGGATCATTGTTCATCTGTGGCAGGTAAAACTAAGTTACCTGTAGCTAAGTATCATATCCCGCTGTTTTTCTACGCGCCAAGCTTATTGCCAGCAGGGCATTACAAAAATATCGCCAGCCAAATTGATATTGTGCCAACAGTGCTAGATATTTTGGGTGCAAAAGGTAGCCAGTACTTTTTTGGGCAAAGTTTATTTAGTGCTAACTTACCCGCGCCACGTGCTTTTATCAGCAATTATCAAGAGTTAGGTTATTACAAGCATGACACTTTAATTGTGTTATCGCCCAAACAAAAAGCCGAGGCGTTTAAGGTTGACCCAGTTACAATGGAATCCACGCCCGCAGCGATAGATGAAGCCCTTATGAATGAAGCGATTGCCTATTATCAAACGGCGAATCGAGCTTACAAAACGGGGGCACTAAAAGAGGCTGAGAATTTACCTCAACAATAAATATAGCAGCACTTTACCTCATGTAGTGCATATTGTTGTTAGGCTTAATATGTAGGTAAATTGTAAATACAAACTTTATTAGCGCGTGTAATTCCAATTCATTGAATTCATTGGTATAATGCGCTTGAAATTTTTTGATGGGCTTTGTGCCCATTTTTTGTTTCTGCAACTTGTGTAAGCAATGCGCAGTGATGGAGCATAAGGATTAGTAATCATGCAAGATTTGCATACGTTGATAGAAAACTCAGTGAGCCAGTTAGGCTACACGCTGGTTGATTTAGAAATTTCTAATCGCGGCAAACTGTTGCGCGTATTTATTGATAAGCAAAATCCTGCTGATATTAAAGATAGTGTGAATATTGATGATTGCGTGTTGGTAAGTAATCACCTGGGGCATTTGCTTACCGTAGAGCATGAGATTGACTATGACAGATTAGAAGTGTCTTCTGCTGGGATGGATAGAGTGCTTAAAAAAGAAGCTGACTTTATTCGTTTTGCTGGAGAGCGTGCGCAAATTAAACTGCGCGTAGGCATGAAAGATGAAAGTGCTAATGCAACTGAAAGCACTTTGCCGCGCAAAACTTTTTTAGGAATTTTGCAAGGCGTTGAAGCTGGGCATGTATTACTTGAGTTTGAAGGTGTCGTTTATAAAATGGCATTAAGTAACATTGATAAAGCGCGTTTGAGCCCAGTATTTTAATAGGCTAAGCGTTAGTAAATTTGATTGAGTATATCAGCAGCTAAGCTGCACTTTAAACGTTGGAGAGTCATAATGAGTCGTGAAATTTTATTATTGGTAGATGCTTTAGCGCACGAAAAAAATGTCACTAAAGAGGTGATTTTTACGGCATTGGAGCTCGCTTTGGCTTCGGCGACTAAAAAGAAACATCATGACGATGCTGATGTGCGCGTGGAAATTGACCGAGAAACGGGTGATTATAAAACATTCAGATATTGGCAGTATGTGGACTATGATTTACTAGAAAACTCAGCCTATCAAATTGATGAAGAAAGTGAACATGCTCAAGGCTTAAATGTTGGTGATTATTATCGTGAACCATTAGAAAACATTGAGTTTGGTCGTATTGGAGCACAAGCGGCTAAACAGGTAATTTTGCAAAAAGTACGCGAGGCAGAGCGCGAGCAAATCTTGCAAGACTTCTTAGCCCGTGATGAAAAATTAGTGACAGGTGTGATTAAACGCATGGAAAAAGGCAATGCGATTATTGAGATTGGTCGTATTGAATCTTTATTGCCGCGTGAGCAGATGATTCCTAAAGAAAACTTGCGTGTGGGAGATCGTGTGCGTGCTTATCTTTTGCGCGTAGAGCGTAGCGGGCGCGGACCACAGTTAATTTTATCTAGAATAACCCCTGAGTTTTTAATTCGCCTTTTTGAACTAGAAGTGCCAGAGATTGAAGAGGGCTTACTAGAAATTCGTTCTGCCGCGCGTGACCCAGGCTTGCGTTCAAAAATTGCGGTTAAGAGCAATGATCAACGTTTAGACCCTGTAGGTACCTGCGTGGGGATGCGCGGTTCACGTGTACAAGCGGTGACAGGCGAGTTAGCGGGTGAGCGTGTTGATATTGTCTTATGGAGCATAGAGCCAGCGCAGTTTGTGATTAACGCCATGTCACCAGCAGAAGTGTCTAGCATTGTGGTAGATGAAGATGCACACAGTATGGATGTGGTAGTAGAAGAAGAGCAGTTGGCTTTGGCAATTGGGCGCAGCGGTCAGAATGTACGTTTAGCTTCAGAGCTCACAGGTTGGGCAATCAATCTTTTAACGGTTGAACAAGCAGCCCAAAAAACACAAGAAGAGTTTGCAGGTGTGAGTCAGCTTTTTATGGAAAAACTAGATGTAGATGAAGAAGTAGCTGAAATTTTAGTGCAAGAAGGCTTTAGCACTTTAGAGGAAATTGCTTATGTTCCATTGGCTGAAATGAATGAAATTGACGCTTTTGATGAAGACACGGTTGAAGAGTTACGTAAACGTGCGCGGGCAGCCTTGCTAACCGAGGCGATTGCTAAAGAAGAAAAAGTTGAAGAAGCCGCAGAAGATTTGTTAGCACTTGAGGGAATGGATGATGCAACTGCCCATCAACTTGCTGCAAAAGGTGTTTCAACCCAAGAAGATTTGGCTGAACTTGCGATTGATGAGTTGGTTGAACTAACCAATATGAGTGAGGAGCGCGCTAAGGCACTTATTATGACAGCACGTGCACCTTGGTTTAAATAATAGGGTTAAGCACAATTTATATACCTTAATCAATAGTAAGCGCAGTAAAACTAGGCAATGAGGCTTAGAAAAAAGAATACTGGAGTAACAACATGGCACAAACAACCGTAGAACAATTTGCTGGCGAACTTAAGCTGCCAACCGCATTGTTATTAGAGCAGCTCAAAAGTGCTGGCGTGCATAAATCAAGTGCAAGTGATTTATTAGGTGAGGGTGATAAGGCAGCATTGCTTGACCATTTGCGTAAAGAGCATGGCACAGAGGCAGCCCCTAAAGCCAAAATTACACTCACGCGTAAATCTAACACGGAAATTAAAAAAACGGATAACACGGGTAAGGCGCGTACGATTACGGTTGAAACACGTAAAAAACGTGTGATTGAGCAGCGTGAAGAGTCAGATGCGCAAGAAGCGTCCTCCAGTTTAGAGCTTGCTGTTGAAGAGGTGCCAGTCACTGTTGAGTCAGAAGTCGTCATGCCAGAAGTTGCAGTGACTCCTGAGCTAGAGGTGGTTGAGCCAGAAGTTGCGGTGGAAGAATTACCAGCAGTTGTTGCGCCCGTGCTTGAAGCAGCACCCGTTGTAAAAACGATTAGCCGCAAAGATTTGTTGGGCGCAGAAGAAATTGCCTTGCGTGAGCAGGAAGCAAAACGCCATGCAACATTACTTGCCTTACAAGCAGAAGATAAGCGTAAAAAAGAAGCATTAGCGCAGCGCCGTTTAGATGAAGAGGCGAAGAAACTAGCTGAGGCTGAAGCTGCAAAAGTAAAAGCCGCTAAACTTTCAGAAGGTACTTTACATAAACCTGCGGTCAAAGAAGGCGCAAAACCAGCACCCACTAAAGAGGCTAAAAAAGGTAAAAGTAATAACCAAGAATGGACGGATGCTGAAAATAAAAAGCGTGGTTTAAAAACACGCGGTGACGTTGCAGGTAGCAAACAAGCTTGGCGTGCACCTAAAGGTAAGGGGCATAGACAACATCATCAGGATGATGAGCAAGAGCACGGGTTTACTGCACCTACAGAGGCGATTGTGCATGAGGTCTTGGTACCAGAAACCATTGCCGTAGCTGATTTGGCACATAAAATGTCGGTTAAATCGGGCGAAGTCATTAAAACGCTAATGAAAATGGGCATGATGGTGACAATAAACCAAGTGCTTGACCAAGAAACCGCTATGATTGTTGTGGAAGAAATGGGGCATAAAGCCCATGCAGCTGCACCAAATGATCCTGATGCTTTCTTAGAGGAAGCCGAACACGCTGAGGCGATTTTAGAAACACGCCCTCCAGTGGTTACCGTGATGGGTCATGTGGACCATGGTAAAACTTCGCTTTTAGATTATATTCGCCGTAGCCGTGTCGCTTCTGGTGAGGCAGGTGGTATTACGCAGCATATTGGTGCCTACCACGTAGAAACACCACGCGGGATGGTGACATTTTTGGATACACCAGGTCACGAGGCATTTACCGCTATGCGCGCGCGCGGGGCAAAAGCGACAGATATTGTGATTTTAGTAGTTTCAGCAGATGATGGTGTAATGCCGCAAACGATAGAGGCGATTCACCATGCCAAAGCCGCAGGTGTGCCTTTGGTTGTAGCCATTAACAAAGTTGATAAGCCTGATGCGCAACCTGAGCGCGTTAAAATGGAGTTGGTTGCTCAAGAAGTTGTCCCTGAAGACTTTGGTGGCGATACCATGTTTCGTGAGGTTTCTGCCAAAACAGGACAAGGGATTGACGAGCTTTTAGAGGCCGTGCTGCTACAGGCTGAGGTGCTTGAGTTGCAAGCTCCCAAGAACACACCAGCTAAAGGCTTAGTGATTGAAGGTCGCCTAGATAAAGGCCGTGGTTCAGTGGCTACAATTTTAGTGCAATCTGGTACATTAAAACGTGGTGATATGATTTTAGCTGGGGTCACTTTTGGTAAAGTACGCGCCATGTTAGATGAGTCAGGCAAAGAAATTCAAGAAGCAGGGCCTTCTATTCCAGTGGAAATTTTAGGGCTTTCAGATGTTCCAAGTGCGGGTGAAGAAGTCATTGTGTTGAACGATGAGCGCAAAGCACGTGAAATTGCCTTGTTCCGTCAAGGTAAGTTCCGTGATGTAAAACTTGCGAAGCAACAAGCCGCCAAGTTAGAAAATATGTTCGAGCAAATGGAGTCAGGCGAAGTGCAAACACTGAACTTGATTATCAAGTCAGATGTACAAGGTTCTTATGAGGCCTTGGCAACAAGCTTGCAAAAACTTTCTACTAATGAAGTTAAAGTCCATATTATTCATACAGGTGTTGGTGCAATTAGTGAATCTGATGTGAATTTGGCTGGAGCCTCTAAAGCTGTGCTGATTGGTTTTAACGTGCGTGCAGATTCAGGCGCACGTAAACTTGTGGATAGCCTCGGTGTTGATGTGCGTTACTACAACATTATTTATGAAGCGGTAGATGAAATTAAAGCCGCATTAGGTGGCATGTTAGCACCAGAGCAAAAAGAACAAATGATTGGGACGGTTGAAGTGCGTGAAGTATTCCGCATCTCTAAAGTGGGTGCCATTGCTGGTTGTTACGTACAAGATGGGATGATTAAACGCAACGCCAAAGTGCGCGTGCTGCGTAACAACGTGATTGTGCATACAGGCGAGTTGGATTCACTCAAACGCTTTAAAGATGATGTGAAAGAAGTTAAAAATAATTTTGAGTGTGGTTTGTCACTTAAAAATTATAATGACATTGAAGTGGGCGACCTCCTTGAGGTTTATGAGATGGTTGAAGTGGCACGTACTTTATAATGGCAAAAGATTTTTCACGCAGCCACCGCGTGGCCGAGCAGATGCAACGCGAATTAGCTGATTTGCTCATGTTTGAGGTAAAAGATCCGCGCATCGGCATGATTACCATCACCGCAGTTGAGGTGACGGGTGATATGGCACATGCGAAGGTTTTTTACAGTGCGGCAAAACCTAGCGAGAGCATTCAACAGGGCTTAGAGAAATCAGCAGGTTTTTTACGCACGCAAGTGGCTAAGCGCATGTTGTTGCGCACCGTGCCACAACTCCATTTTGTGTATGACGCCTCAATTGACAATGGCATGATGATGTCAAAGCTGATTGAAGAGGCCCTCGCTACACAACCAAAACCTTAAGTTTTTACTTCTAAAACGCAGTGCCAGTGCAATATAAACGCCAAAAGAAAAACATCAACGGCATTTTGTTGCTTGATAAACCGTTTGGATTTTCATCCAACCAAGCGTTGCAAAAAATAAAGTGGCTACTTCAAGCAGCAAAAGCGGGGCACACGGGTACTTTAGACCCGCTTGCAACGGGCTTGCTACCATTGTGCTTTGGCGAAGCTACCAAGTTTGCGCATTACCTCACGGATGCCGATAAAACCTATATTGCAACGGTTAAATTTGGCATTACCACGACTACGGGCGATGCTGAAGGCGAGGTGCTTGCAAGTAAACCTGTGAATTCTGACCATGCACAATTATTACGCGCCTGCCAGCAATTTGTTGGTGAAATTAGCCAAGTACCTCCCATGTATTCTGCACTCAAGCATGAGGGTAAAGCGTTATACGAATATGCACGCGAAGGCGTTGAGATTGAGCGTAAAGCACGCAACATTACCATTCACCAGATTACGCTTGAAAATTTTGAACATGAAATCGCAGTCATCACCGTCATTTGTAGCAAAGGCACATATATTCGCACCTTGGCGGAAGATATAGGTAACGTGCTTGGTTGTGGCGCACACCTCATTGCACTGCGCCGCATTGCAACCGCCAATTATCACATTGCACAAGCGATCACCTTAAGCCAGTTTGAAGCCATGAGCGAAGAAGCGCGCATCGCTGCATTAGCCCCGCCTGATAGTGCTGTGCGACACTTACCTGCAATGACGTTAGAAGCTGACAGTGTTTTTTATTTGCAGCAAGGTCAAGCTGTTTGGAAAAGTGGACTAATACCAAAAGGCTTGCTGCGCTTATATAGTGAGCATGGGGTGTTTTTAGGTTTAGGTGAACAGCAAGAAGATGGAAAAATCGCCCCTAAAAGACTTGTGCTAAGCAAAGCGGGTGAGTAAATTTAATCTAACAACGATTTTTAGGTTAAAAGACCTCAGCATCACGTAGCGAGCGCAGTCGTGATGCTGATTTTACATGCTTACAAGCCTGCAGCCGCGCGTAGCATCGCTGCTTTATCCGTTGCTTCCCAAGTAAACTCAGGCTCATCGCGACCAAAGTGGCCATAAGCAGCCGTTTTTGCGTAAATTGGGCGCAGTAAATCTAACATTTTTACAATGCCTTTTGGGCGTAAGTCAAAATGCTCGCGTACAAGTTGTGTTAATAATTCATCTGAAACTTTGCCTGTACCATAGGTTTGCACCATGATAGAAGTGGGTTGCGCTACACCAATGGCATAGCTTACTTGCACCATACACTTATCTGCCAAGCCAGCAGCTACAATGTTTTTAGCCACATAGCGGCCTGCATAAGCCGCTGAACGGTCAACTTTTGAAGGATCTTTACCTGAGAAAGCACCGCCGCCGTGCGGAGCCGCGCCGCCGTAAGTATCTACAATAATTTTACGGCCAGTTAAACCGCAATCGCCTTGTGGGCCGCCTACAACAAAGCGGCCAGTTGGGTTGACCAAATATTTAATCTCACCTTTAATGAGTTCTTTTGGTAGCATTGGCTTGATAATTTCCTCAATGGTCGCTTCGCGAATCGCTTCAAGCGTCATTTCAGGGGCGTGTTGGGTTGAAACTAACACCGTATCGATTTTGTACGGTTTTCCATCTACATATTGAATCGTCACTTGTGATTTTGCATCTGGGCGTAACCAAGGCAAACGACCATCTTTACGCAATGCAGCTTGACGCTCCATGATGCGATGACTCAACCAAATTGGGAGTGGCATTAACTGCGGGGTTTCATTCACGGCATAGCCAAACATCAAGCCTTGGTCACCTGCCCCTTGGTCTAGTGGGTCATCATTAGCATTATCTACGCCTTGCGCGATGTCGGGAGATTGTTTGTCATAAGCGACTAATACGGCACAACCTTTGTAATCAATACCGTATTCGGTGTTGTCGTAACCAATGCGTTTAATCGCATCGCGGGCAACTTTGATGTAATCCACATTTGCGGTAGTGGTAATTTCACCTGCTAATACGATTAAACCAGTATTGGCGAGGGTTTCAGCCGCCACACGGGCCGTTGGGTCTTGTGCCAAAATAGCGTCTAAAATACTGTCGGATACTTGGTCTGCGAGTTTGTCTGGATGACCTTCAGAAACGGATTCTGAAGTAAATAAGTAGTTGTTCATGGTCTGCCTTGGAAGAATATTAAGAAAAACAATTAAAAACACAATGTTAACTAAAGGCTAAAGCTAACATCAAAGAACGCGCATTATATACGAAGCCGCCGTTAATAAAAAACTAAACCACACGCTTAAAAATAACCTTGTTAAAATAGCACTCAACTTTTCATCTGCCATGGATATGCTAAGCATCTTATTTAAACTACTTTCATTTCTCCCTTTGCCCGTCATTCACGGCATAGGTGTGCTGGTTGGCTGGGTCTCATATTGGAGTGATGAGAAATTTTCTCGCAGAATTCGTAATAACTTACATAACATCAAATTCTGCCCTGATTTAAAAGCTCATGCACGCTTAGTGCGCTTAAATGTGAGCGAGACAGGGAAGGGAATGGTAGAAACATTTGCAATATGGCTGAAATCAGATGCCAGCCTGCTGAAGTGGATGAAGCGGTGTGAAGGCTGGCAGTATGTTGAGCAAGCCATTGCAGAAAAAAAAGGGATTATTTTTCTGACGCCACATTTAGGGTGCTATGAAATTATCTCTAGGTATTACGCCACTAAGCACCCGATTACCATACTTTACAGCCCCGCACGTGAAAGCTGGTTGAATGAGATGATGAAGCAAGGGAGGCAACATGGAGGCACCACGCTTGCGCCCGCAAACTTAAGTGGTGTGCGTTGTTTATTAAAAGCGTTAAAACGCGGGGAGACCGTTGGCATATTGCCCGACCAAGTTCCTGATTTAGGCGATGGCGTATGGGCTACTTATTTTGATCAGCCTGCTTACAGTATGAATCTTGTCAGTAAGTTGGTTGAGGCAACCAATGCCACGGTGTTATTGGCGTATGGGGAACGGCTGACTTGGGGGCAAGGGTATGTTTTCCATATTGAACCATTAAATACAGATTCTTCTGCACAAGGCATTAATGATGCCATTGAGCAATTGGTGCGCAAAAAACCAGAGCAATATCTTTGGAGTTATCGCCGCTTTAAAAAACCACAATTAGCCCGTGAAAAGCGGATTAAAGCGCAAGCAGATGAGGCTTAGAATGCGTTTCACGAAACGTGAAGTTAATCTCATTTTGAATGCAACTCAAAATCAGTTTAAAAGCCCCATCTTACAATAATACAATTGCAAGATAAGTCACATAGAGCAAGCCGTTTAAGCCAATATGCCATAAGCGCAAACCACCCTCGCGCGTGGCCATGACGCGCAACCAAATAGCTGCAAGCAGGGTAATCACTACGCCTGCCAATACTTCTTTGCGTGGTTCCCATGGTGTGAGCATAATACCAATTGCGGGTAAAAGTGTACCTTGAAACACCATTGCTCCCGTAATATTGCCAAACGCTAAGGTATCTTTGCCTTTGCGTATCCACAAAATGCTGTTTACTTTTTCGGGCAATTCCGTGGCAATGGGAATAATCAATAATGAGAGTAGTAAGGCTGAAATGCCTAAAATGCTAGCTGCTTCTTCTACGCCATGAATAAAACCTTTGGCTCCTGCTACTAGCAATGCCAAACCCAACACGAGTTGAATGATGATCATGACCATATTGTTAGGTAAACCAAGTTTACATAAAAACATATCACCATCGGCTTCAGTAGCGTGCCCTTCATCTACTAAATCTTTAGAGGCGCGCAAGGTAAGCATCACATATACAAAATAAATCATCACCATCCCAAAGCCCAAAGCGTAGCGCACCGCAATTTGCGTATGTGGCACAAACATTGCCAAGGTGGCAAATGCAAATGCGGCAATAAAAAAGTTTAAGTCACGCAATAAGCCTGTTTTTTCGGGGCGTAAATGCCCTGTTGAAGTGCGGCGTTTCCAAACAGAAGCCGCCATTAAAAAAATAGAAAGTGTTGCCAACATTAAAGGCGCGCCTAAAATGGCACCCACACCAATTTCTTCGTTGACAGCGGTGCTTGATGTCCCTGCCAGTAAGGCTAATAAAGGCACCATGGTTTCAGGTAACGCGGTCCCTACTGCTGCAAACAGTGAGCCTGTTACGCCTTCTGAAATGCCGAGTTTTTCACCTAAATGCTCTAAAGCATTGGTAAATACTTCTGCCGCGATTAGAATAACTATCAGCATTAAAAATAAAGTTGCGAATACCATGCTTAGCCTTTTTGCAAAAAGTGTAAAAAGCGCATTTTACAGGAGTTTAACAAAATCGTATCAGCCATGTTTTTAGCTAAACCCATTATCATGAGTGAGGCAGGTTATGCTAACCAAGGCGTGCTTGTGCCGTCGCCTAATTTTGATGCGCGTCCAGCCAATGAAATAAGCTTGATTGTGATTCACAACATCAGCTTGCCGCCTAGCCAATATGGCGGTAATGGCATTATTGAGTTGTTTACTAATCAATTAAATCCTGAGGAACATCCTTATTATGCGAATATTTATCAATTACGTGTTTCATCACATTTTTTAATTCGGCGTAATGGACATTTAATTCAGTTCGTATCTTGCTTGCAACGTGCTTGGCACGCTGGGCAATCTACTTGGCAAGAGCGCGAACGTTGTAACGATTTTTCTGTCGGAATAGAGCTGGAAGGCTCTGATTTTGAAGCTTTTGAACCTGCACAATATGCTACACTCAAAAGCTTAATCGCAAGCTTGCGTCAGGGGTACCCAATAAGCGATATTGTCGGGCATTCAGACATCGCCCCACATCGCAAAACTGACCCTGGCCCTTATTTTGATTGGTCAACCATTGAACGTACGCATGAATAAATTGAATATAATCACCATTAGCAAATTCAGCTTAATGAGCCTGTTGCTACTCGCAATGACGGCTTGCAAACAGTCTGCTGAAGAAGCTAAAAAAGCTCCGAATATACCGCTAGTGAGTATTACAAAGGTGCAAACGCAATCGCTTGCCATTACTGAAGAAGCGATTGGGAGCCTTGAAGGCTTAATTGACCCCACAGTCGCATCTGAAGTCAATGCGCGTATTCTTAAAGTGCATGTCAATGTGGGTGATAAAGTCAAAAAAGGGCAACTGATTGCCAGTTTAGATGCTAGGGATTACGCCATGCAAAGAAGCGAAGCGCAGGCAGAAGTTGCGCGCATTCAAGCGCAATTAGACCATCAAGCGAAAACGCTGGCACGTAGCCAAGCTTTGGTAGATAAAAAGTTTATTTCTCAAAATGCAGTGGATAATGATATTGCCCAGCAAAATGTTCTAAAAGAGCAATTGGCAGGAGCAAAAGCCCGCATTAACACCATTAACTACAGTGGTAGCAAAACCAATATTTATGCGCCTGCTGATGGCGTGATTGAAAAGAAAATCGTTGGCGCGGGTGAGTTTGTGCGCATGGGTGACCCGATTGTGCAAATTATAGGCAACCAAAAACTTAGAGCGCATATTCCTTTTCCTGAAACCATCGCTAGCAAAATGAAAGCAGGTTTAACTATTAAACTCACCACCCCAACCGCTAGCACCGAGGTGACAACCACCATTAAAGAAATCAAACCCTTAGTGATGGCGGATAGCCGCTCCATTGATGTGATTGCAGATGTGAGCAATCAAGCCGATTGGCAAGCAGGTGCAAGCGTGAATGCGCAGGTGACTTTAAGCCAAAAAGAAGGCGTATTAGTGGTGCCAGAACAAAGTGTAGTATTGCGTCCTGCGGGTGAAGTGGTTTATGTGATTCGCAACAACAAAGCCCAGCAAAGTATCGTGCAAACAGGCGAGCGCAAAGCGGGCATGGTAGAAGTGTTGAGTGGCTTGCAAGCAGGGTTAGATGTGGCCGTAGATGGTGCAAGTTATTTGACCGATAACGTGCAAGTGAAAGTTGCGAAATGAAGTGCCTTCTTCAGGTGAAAATCTATCGCGGCATCATGTGATGAGGCATCTAAGTTCGTTAGGATTGTTATGCTAAATCAATGAACCTTGTAACGGTTTATGTTTGTCAGCAATTTATGAAGGCACATTTACAAATGAAGCATAGAGTTTATTGCGAAGCACAGGCAAGCAATATTCTTAAGATAGCATTTATGTTTTATGAGTTATGATTGATAGCTTTAACTTGATAATATTTAACGGTATGGGACTTCAAATGAGAACCAACATCAGTGAGGGCTCTGAAAAACGCATGATTTTAGCAAGATACTATAAAGACGGTAGTGAAACTCTAATTGCAAGAACCAACAAAAACTTTAGAAAATCAGTCAAACATTGTGTTAGCTATGATGTAAGAGTGGCTCGTTAGTCTAATTTTATATAGCACATGACTCTGCCTGAACTTTCTATTAAACGTCACGTCCTTGCTTGGATGGTTTCTGCCATGTTGGTGCTGTTTGGCATGATTGCCTATCAGCGCATGGGTATTGATCGTATGCCTAACGTGGAGTTGCCGATTGTTTCGGTCACCACCACTTTGCGCGGTGCAAACCCTGAAATTATGGACACTAGCGTGACTACGGTCATTGAATCTGCGGTGAATACCACGCCTGGTATTGAGCATATTCAATCCACTTCATCGCCTGGTGCATCTAATGTCATCATTACGTTTAGCCTTGAGAAAAACATTGATGTGGCGTTTAACGAGGTGCAAGCCAAGGTGAATCAGGCGATGCGCCGCTTGCCTAATGCGGCTGATGCGCCTGTGGTACAAAAACTTGAAACCAATGCACAGCCGATTATGTGGCTGGCTTTGCATGGCGATCGCACCGTGCAGCAGCTCAATTTATACGCGCAAAATATCATTAAAAAGAAGCTGGAAACCATCAATGGTGTGGGTGAAATTCGCATTGGTGGGCGGCGTGACCGCACGATTCGTGTCACTTTAAACCCTGAGCGTATGGCGGCGTATAAAATCACCGCCAGTGATTTAAGCAATGCTTTTCAAAAAGAACATATTCAGCTTCCTGGCGGTTTTTTGGTGGGTAGCCATGCTGAAAAATTACTCAAGCTAGATTTAGAGTTTCACGACCTAAAAAGTCTAGAGAGCTTGGTGGTGAGCTATCAAAATAACGCGCCGATTCAACTCAAACAAATTGCCAGTATTGAAGATGGGCTCACTGATAATCGCCAAATTGCGCGTTTTAATGGCAAACCTACGGTGGGTTTGGGGATTGTGAAAGTCGCTAATTCTAATACCGCGACTATTATTGACAATGTTATTCGCAAGCTAGAAAGTGAAATTCGCCCTAATTTACCCGCAGGGCTTACCTTAGATATTTCAACGAATGACGCAGATTTTATTCATAGCATGGTGAACACTTTGCGTGACCATTTAGTAGAGGGTACCTTGTTTGCCGCGCTGATTGTGCTGATTTTTATGCGCTCATTTAGCTCTACTTTGATGATTTGTTTAGAAATCCCCGTGTCGTTATTTGGTGCAATCGCCGTTATGTATTTTGCAGGTTATACCTTTAACAGCATGACCATGTTGGCCTTGTTATTGCTGATTGGCGTGGTGGTGGATGATGCTATTGTGGTGCGAGAAAGCATTTTGCGGCACATGTCTGGTGAGGTGGGGATGCCAAAAATGCAGGGGCAATCTAAACAAGAAATTGCGCAATTTCGCACAATCGCGACAATCAATGGTAGTCGTGAAGTCGTCTTTGCGGTGCTGGCATCAACCGCCTCTTTGGTGTGTATTTTTGCCCCCGTGATTTTTATGGATGGCATGATTGGTAAATTCTTTAAAGCGTTTGCTGTGGTAGTGACTTTTGGCGTACTAGTTTCACTGTTGGTGTCACTTACACTAACGCCTATGTTGTGTGCACATTATCTTAAAGTGCAACCTGCACAAAATCGTATTTATCTTGCTTTAGGGCGATTTTTTAGCCAAGTGGATGCTGGCTACCAGACATTACTGCATCGTGCACTGAATCATCGTTGGAAAGTGTTGCTGGTGACCCTGCTGGTTGTGCTCTCAAGCACATATTTTGTTCAACAAGTGAATAAAGAGTTTATGCCAGATGTGGATGAAGGTCGTTTTATGGTGTCTTTCAAAACGCCGTTGGGTTCTAATTTAAGCTACACGGACTCTCGTTTGAAATTGATTGAGCAAAAATTAGAATCTCATCGAGAGGCGATTGCAAGCTATTTTACTGCCATTGGCATGGGGAGTGCAGGGCAAGTGAATTCTGGTATGGCCTTTGTAACGCTTAAGTCTAGGGCTAATCGGCAGATAAGTCAGCAAGCACTTATTCAACAATTAAAGCTAGAGTTTGACACGATTCCTGGTGTGCGAGCTTTTCCAACAGCAGTTTCTATTGTGAGTGGGCAACGTTCAGAAAAAATGCAATTTAACCTGACTGGGCCAAATTTAGCGCAAGTGGCTGCCAGTGCCAAACAGTTGCAGGCTAAATTAAGCGAAAACCCTAATATGGGGCGTATTGATTTAGACATGCAGCTTGATTTGCCGCAGTATGTGATTCATATTGACCGTGTGCGTGCCAATAGCCTTGGGCTTTCATCCAATGAAATTGCCAATGCCATCAGTATGTTTACGGGAGGTGTAGATGTTGCGGAGTATAACGATGCTGTGAGTGATGGGCAGCGTTATAAAATTCGTATTAAAGCCTCAGAGCAAGACTTTAGCCAAATTACGGACTTAAGCAAAATATATTTACGTGCGAATAACGGCGCACTTGTGCGCTTAGATGCGATTGTGACATTTAAGCAAGAGCTGGGTGCTGCGGTCATCGGGCGTTACGATTTACAGTATGCCGCCAACTTTTTTACTAACCCAACCATGCCTTTGGGTGAGGCCACCACGCAATTAGAAACTATCAGCCAAGCCATATTGCCTGTGGGTTATACCATCAGTTTAACAGGGCAGGCACTTGAGATGAAAAAGACGGTAAAAAATACCGCATTCATTTTTATTCTCGCTTTGGTGTTGCTATATATGGTGCTAGCAAGCCAATTTAACTCATTCATACAGCCGATGATTGTAATGTTAGCGCAGCCGCTTGCCATTATTGGCGGGGTGTTTGCACTATGGCTAACGGGCAACTCTCTGAATATTTACTCAATGATAGGCTTGGTGCTACTTATTGGTTTGGTTGCCAAAAATTCAATTTTGTTGGTGGACTTAACCAATCAAATGCGTGAAAAAGGGGCAGGGGTCAATGAAGCTTTATTACATGCTTGCCCTGTGCGGCTACGTCCTGTGGTAATGACTTCACTCACTATTATTTTAGCCTTATTGCCAGCAGCTTTAGGATTGGGTGCAGGGGCAGAAACCAACGGACCACTCGCGATTGCAGTTATTGGCGGAATGATTTCATCCACCTTACTTACGTTAATTGTTGTGCCTGCGGCTTACTCATTGGTAATGAAGCGCAAATGATGTGCGGGGGTGAGCTTTTAGCTTATTACACAGGCGGACATGGTATGCGTGTGTGCGATTTTATAAGAATAACACAACAGGAAATATCGTCACAGCCAATGCTAATAGTACCCACTGCATTCCCCAGCGTTCAAGATGACCAGTGAAATGAAGAATAAGAGCGGTAATTGCTACAACGTAATAAAGTATATAAAGAGTTAGGGCCATGTTTTCACCGTATTGTTAAAAGTTTTGTCAGTTTATAACTTATTTCTTTATTTGTGCTTTGCATCCAGTATAAGCGATTTTTTCGCCATCATTTAAAGTACTTGTATCACCGTTGATATCTAATGCAATTACACCGCTGGTATAACGTTGAGCACTGTCGCTGGATTTTGTTAAGTTGACTTCATGCGTAGGGTAAATTAACCATACATCTTTGCCATTGTTTAGCATACGCACATAAAAGTGTTGATTGTTATCACAAATGTATTCTGTGGCATTGTATGGGGTGCGTGATTGTTCTTTGTTGCTTGAGCCAAACGTATTGCTAAAGCCGATGGAACTACAAGCCGAGAGTAGAGCCATTGTTCCTAAAAACATACTTACTCGGGTAATTGTCATATTCATTCTGCTTGTTTTATTTAAATGACCTAGCTTAGGTCTTAATTTTGCCATGTTTTATCTTTAATTAGCAAGCAATCAAACATAAAAATGGTGGCTAGCGGAGGCACCGACATAACTAATCATGATTGCAATTTAATGTCTTGGGTGGAGTTGTACTGATTTTTTCATTCACAATCCATAACAAAGGCTTAACGCGATGGTCTAGCTTACAAGCGTCTATATATCCAATCGATCCCTTGGTGTTGGTCACGTAGCGTAAGACCGCCTCTTCGGATTGCACGCTGTAGGGCGGGGTTGTGCCATGAAAATATAAGCCATTCCAATAAGTCACTTGCTCGGCAGGTAGGTTGCCTAGTACTACTTTTGAAAAGCGTAAACGTAGCGAATCTTCAGCATGTAAATTGACAGGGTGAATGCGAATCCCCCCTTGCCAATAAAGCTTTTTGCGCCAATACACTAGGCTTAATTCTTGCGCGGTGATGTTTTCTATCGCGCTCACTTCAGCATTATCAGCAACAATCACGGCGATTGCAGTTGCTTCTTCTGCGTAACTATGTGCCGAGTAAGTCAATAGCGCGAATAATATGATATGCCGCAACATTAAAACAGCACCGCATAAGAGCCAACAAAGCCACGAGGAGCATCAGGCAAGTTTCCGCTGCCACCTACAAACTCCATTTTGAGAAGCTGATTTGATTTTAAGCGTTTGCTTGCACCCACTAGCCAGCGTTCAGCCGTGCCGTCACTAGGGCTTTGAAACGTTTCTAATCTTGCTAGCGCATACCACTCACTGCCCAAATGGTAGGCGGATTGCAGGTAAGCACCATTACCGCCATTGTTTCCCTGAGATGTAAAACGATAATAAGCCTCTCCGCTGAGTTCCAAGTGATTAAGTTTTGTTAAGAAGTCAAACCCTACAAGGAGATTGCTAGGTGTGTGTGGATCAACCTCGCGCAAAGTCATGAGCGTTAGCCCTAAATTGAGCGGGTTATTTAAGGTAAAGTGTGCGCCAGCAACATCACGAAATGCAATTTCATTCTTGTCTTTAACTTGATCTTTTAAAGTTTCAACAAACACCGTATATTCAAGCGCATTGTTTTGCAATGTAGTGTTGCCATACAGCATTAAGCCATTGGTAGAGGCAGGAAATAAACGGCTGGTAACCAATGGACGGGTACTTGTCCACACTAATGGCGCGGCATGTAATAAGTTCCAACGACCCGCAGGTGTTAAAAATCTCCCAGCACGGAAGTTAAGTTTTTCAGAAACGTTGTAATCAAAATATAAACGTTCTAAGTCAACATAAGCATTTTTCTTACTAAAGCGCGAGTCTTCGTTCCAAGTGAGTGGATTTTCAAGCTCTAGTTCACCAAAAAACTTTAAGCGACTTTCATTTTCCCAGCGCACAAATAAGCTAATATCCTCGAGTGCAAGCTCAACGGAGTCATGTCTAGGTACAATCATACTTGCACTGGAGTAACCGCCCAAACTAAAGCCATCGATGATACTAGGCCGTGCTTCCCTGTTAGCATCACTAACTTCTGCCCACGCTGGCTTGCACAGCAACGTGAGGCTGGTTACACTGGCAAGTAAGATATTACGCAGATTGTTCATCATGTACCGTTCAACGTCTATGACTTTAAAATTAACGACATATTGTCTCATTAAATGCTAAAAAAACCACTTTCTGTGAAGCAATTACTCATGCTGGCATTTTTGCTTGCTGGGCTTTTACCTGCAATGGTGGTGAGTTTTTTAAGCTTTTATCAAACAAGAAGTGTTCTTAAAAAAGAAATCAGCCGTGATATGCAAACATTAAGTGCCACCGTTGCAAGCAATGTAGAGCACAGCTTATCTGAACGTTTTCATAACGTGCATTCATGGGGCAATTTAGCTGTGATGCAAGAAATTCAAATTGGGGATATTGATAAACGCCTCGCAACATTTTTGCAAGAATTAGTCAGTAACTATGATGATGTTTATGTGGCGATTGATGTGGTGGATATGCAAAATAAAGTGGTGGCTTCTAGCCATGCACAACGTTTAGCTCAAACGCGTCCGCATCAAGTCGTTTGGTTTAGTGTCAAAATGGAGCAAACATTATTAGAAGTTGCGCCAATTGAAAATAATGTATTGGCGATTTCAAAATCCATCACCTCTCAAGAGACAGGCGCACAACAAGGGCGTTTAATCGCATATTTTAATTGGGCATTAGTGCAAAATATGCTTAATCAATCTGTGCAATCCTCAACGGCTGCTGCTTTATTTGATGATAAAAATCAAAAAATTGCTAGTTCAAGTAATTGGGATAAAATTCACACGCAACATGGCTTGCACGCAAGTACGCACCTACATCAAAAGCACTCCCCAGCGTGGCATATTGAGCTTGAAAAGCTACACTCAATTGCTATAGCCCCTGTACACAAACTCGCGTATGTGTTTTTGGCACTCCTAATGACCACCTTGTTGTTTGCGACTTTATTAGTGCGACCCATTGCACAAGCCATTACGCGCCCATTATCGCAACTTACTTATTTTGTGCAGCAGTTTTTTCAGAATAAAAATAGTCAAATCCCCACTGCTGGGCCTGTTGAAATACAAGCACTCTCACAAGCGTTTACAAAAATGATTGCCGAGTTAGAAGCCTCTCAAGCAAACTTAAACCGTGCGGCAAAACTTGCTGTGGTGGGCGAAATGGCAGCCGCTATGAGTCATGAGGTGCGCACGCCTTTAGGTATTTTGCGTTCATCTGCCGATGTGTTGCAACGAGAGCCACAGCTTTCAAAAGAAGGACATGAAGTGTTAGGTTTTATTGTGAGTGAGACCGAGCGCCTCAATAAATTGGTTTCAAGCCTCATTGATAGCGCAAAACCGCGTTTGCCAATATTGACCGAAGTCAACCTCACCACACTCATTACCCAATGCATCGCCATGCTTATGCCGCAAGCCAGCGAGAAAAATATCAGCATTATTTTTTCTCAAACGTGTCCATTTTTTGTTCAAGCCGATAGCGACCAGCTCACCCAAGTATTGATGAATTTGCTTATTAACGCCATTCAAGTATTGCCGCCAGATGGCATGATTGAAGTGACACTCGCAGAGGCAGATAAAAGTATTTTGCTCAGTATTGCAGATAATGGCACAGGGATAGCCGCAGAAAATCAAGGCCAAGTTTTTGAGCCATTTTTCACTCAACGTGCGGGTGGTGTTGGCTTGGGTTTGGCCGTGGTGCGTCAAATTGTGCAAGCACATCAAGGTGATATTAGGTATCAAACCAGCCAATATGGTGGGGCGCAGTTTATAATCTCATTACCAAAAGTTTTAGAAAAATCCGTGATGGGAGCATAAGAGTGCATTTTGAATTGCTTGATTCATCAGCTGATAAGATTTTATCGCATCCATCTTACTTGATTCCCTCAAATAATTGTTTTGAGGATGCTAATCAACAAGCGACCCCCCCTAGATTTATAGACCCATTTGCGGGCATTGGCGGAATACGATTGCCTTTTGATGAGCTGGGTTATCAACATGTTTTTTCTTCAGAAATCAATGCTGCTGCATGTAAAACATACCAAGCAAATTTTGGTGATAGACCTCATGGCGATATTACAAAAATACATGCGCAAGACATTCCTGCGCATGATTTACTTCTTGCAGGTTTTCCTTGTCAGGCTTTTTCTATCATGGGAAAAAAAATGGGCTTTGCAGATACGCGGGGTACGATGTTTTTTGAAATTGAGCGCATACTCAAACATCATAAGCCTCAAGCAATGTTACTCGAAAATGTTAAGCAGTTAGTGACGCATGACAAAGGGCGAACGCTTGCGGTGATTTTGCAATCTCTCAACAGCATTGGTTATTTCGTGAAATGGAAAGTTTTGAATGCATTAAATTTTGGACTGCCTCAAAAACGTGAGCGTATTGTGATGGTTGGTTTTTTAGATGAATCTATTGCCAATGCTTTTTCTTTTGACTTTAACACAGTTGATTATGACCTAACGAAAGTTTTGGAAAAAGATACTGATGTTGATAGCAAGCTTTTCGCATCTAAGCGGATATTAGAAAAACGTAAAGAACGCACCTTAAACAAAAAAATTGTTTATCCCTCAATTTGGCATGAAAACAAAGCTGGAAACATCTCAGTGTTGGAATACGCCTGCGCACTTAGAACTGGAGCATCTTATAACTATTTGCTTGTAAATGGTTATAGAAGGCCATCATCAAGAGAGTTGCTTCGTTTGCAAGGCTTTCCTGATACCTACAAAATAGCAGTTTCACATGCAGACATACGCAAGCAAACGGGTAACTCTGTACCTGTAAGCATGATGAGAGCTGTTGCACAACGAATGCACCATGTAATGCAAGCCAAGAAAATGGCAGAGGAATTAACGCGTGGATAAACCAAAACTGCGGGATTCAAAACACAGAAAAAGCATTGAGCCATTTGCACTCAATGTCATTCCTGATAATGTCATACAAGCCATTGGTGAGCATTTAACTTACCTCATCTCAGTTGGCGTATCGGATATATCGGGCGAACATTGGGGGGATGCTTTGGCTTTTGCAATTGGTGGGAGTCATCTATCCTCGCCATTAGGTATTGCTGATGTTGTGTTAGGCGAAATGGCTTGGTCAACAAAAACTGTTAAAAATACATCCAAAAATGGTGTGTTTAATATCGAGCTCGTTAATTTAATTTCGGGCAGATGCTCTCCAGATTATTCTTATGGCATTACGAATCCGCACGAAGATATACAAAAAACTGGAGCAGCTGTATTAAGTATTTGGAATGAGCGTGTTGGAATTGCGCAGGATAATTATTCACCAGTCAGAACATCGGTACTGGTTAGAAGCCAAGACTTGCTGTCGTATGTCCTGTTTGAAGAAGAAAATCACCGATTTAGAACGACTGATTATGAGTGGAAAGAAAATAAAGCGGGTAATCTAAAAGGCTTTTTAAAAGGAACTGATAAACAAATGTTTACGTGGCAACCGCATGGTTCACAATTTACTATTCATGTTGATGTTCCGCCCTCAGCTAAAAAATTCACGCTAAAAAAACCACCCATTATTCCTAAAAAAGAAACCTTAAACTCCATTGGTTTTAACCTTAGTTGGGTGACAATTTTTAAATAATGATAATTAAAGGTAGCGTCTTCTTAAGACTTTCTAAGCCCAACTCGTATGAATAAACAAAAAACAATTCTAGCCGTAGATGACGAACCAAGTATGCGTCGCTTGCTTGAAATTAGCTTGCGTCAGGCGGGGTATAAGGCTTTGGTGGCGGCCAATGGACAAGAGGCTTTAGATGTGCTTAAACACCAAACGGTTGACTGTGTGGTGAGTGATTTACATATGCCTAGCATGAATGGTTTAGCGTTATTACAAGCGATTCGTCAAGAGAATGAAGCCTTGCCTTTTATTATGGTTACCGCGCAAGGCGAGGTTAAAACGGCGGTAGATGCGATGAAGTTAGGCGCAAGTGATTATATTCTGCGTCCATTTGATTTAGAAACGCTAGAAATTGCCATTGCAAAAACCCTTTCTGTACAGCGGTTAAATTTAGAAAACACCTATCTTAAAAACAGCATCGCCAATGAACATGATGGTTTGATTGGCGAGAGTGGTGCAATGTTGGCACTTAAGCAGTTGATACGCCAAGTCGCTCCTGAAAAAGCGACAGTATTAATTACGGGTGAAACAGGGACAGGAAAAGAATTGGTGGCTAAAGCTATCCACCAGTATTCACCTAGAAAAAATTCCTTGTTTGTGGCGGTGAATTGCGCAGCAATTCCTGCTGAAATGCTTGAGTCTGAATTATTTGGTTTTGAAAAGGGTGCTTTTACAGGTGCAGTCAAAGAGCGTATCGGAAAATTTGAGTTGGCTGAGGGCGGAACACTCTTTTTAGATGAAATCACCGAAATGCCGATTAACTTGCAAGCTAAACTCCTACGTGCTTTGCAAGAAGGTGTGATCGAAAAGCTAGGGGGTAATCGCCAGATTGCCCTAGATATTCGCGTAGTGGCGGCCACTAACCGCGACCCGATGCAGGCGGTTAAAGAAGGTAAATTGCGTGAAGATTTGTACTACAGGCTAAATGTATTTCAATTGCCATTGCCCGCCTTGCGTGAGCGCATTGAAGATATTAGCCTGATTACGCATGACTTTTTAAATAAAAAATCAGCGCAAATAAGTGATGAGGCAATGCAAAAGCTGAATAACTACGCATGGCCTGGCAATGTGCGTGAACTGCAAAATGTACTAGAGCGAGCAACAATTTTAGCAGGTGGCAAGCCAATTACTGCGCAACATTTGCCTGCGGATATTGCGCCTACCGAGCATGCTTTAACCCCTTCTAACGTCACACTCACCGATGCGTTTCCTTACTCGATTCCTAAAAAAGTTGAGCAAATTGAGCGTAAATTGATTCAAGATGCGATTGCGACATGTCACGGCAATAAAAGCAAAGCAGCTAAATTACTAGAAATTAGCGAGCGCTCATTGTGGTATAAATTAGAGCAATATCAGCTCAAATAGCCATCCATAACCATCCATAACCATCCATAACCATCCATAAC
>JABFSF010000086.1 GCA_013140755.1 Methylotenera sp.
GAGTGTTGCTGTGTTGTTAGTCGCACTGGCTGGTGCGTAGGTCTTGATGTTAGTGATGCGTTTGGTTTGTTTGATAACACTGCCTGCATGATAGCCTGTGCTGATGTCTGGTCTTGTTTCATAGGTGAATTGGATGTTGGCGTAGGGAGTTAAGACTGGGGTGGAGGTTGCATTGCCGGTGTAATCAATGCGTTGGATGTAAGCTTCACCATTCGGATTGTCTTCGGTGTAAGTGACCGTGAGGTAATTGCCTTTGGTGTCTGAGATCTTGTTGACGCCCCAGGTTTTAATAACAGTCTTGGCTGCCGCTTCTATGCGGGAGTCAGCGCTGTTGCCGTATTCAATCACCTGCCCTGCCTTAGTCCATACCTTGAATGAATCAGGCCCGTTGGCAGCTGTGCTGGTGTAAGAGATGATCTTGGCAAAGTTGGCTTGTTCTGTGCGGTATTCGGTGGCGTTGCCGCCGTAGGTGCCACCAGTACTGATGAGGCGTTGACCGTCGATACAGAATTTGTCGTTGACGACGTAGTTGACACCGCCGACTGCGCCATCCTGAATGATGGTTCTAGGACAGCGCGATATTTGAGAGAGACCATCTAAACCCCAGCCCATGCCTAGAATACCATTACCACCATTGCTGTTGTAGTTAAGGCTTAAGGTCGGTGCCATGCCTGCAGTGCCAGGCGGCACTTGAATGGGGATGCTGTAGTTGGCAGAGCCATCTGAACCCACACTGAAGTTGCCATTGGTAGTAAAAGGGGTGGCAGCGTGGGCAGTGGCTGAAATAAAAGGGGTTGAAGCAAGTGCCAATGAAAGATAGGAGAGCAAAGCTACGAGTAACCGCCAAGCATATTGAGTGTGCTTGGTTAAGCGTCCTATACGCACTTGCATGCGACTCCCCTTATTATTGTTAGTTAGCTTTTTTGAACGATGATGCTAGTTTACATTTTTAGTTTTGATGCTTAGTGCTTAATGCTTTATAGTTTTAACCCCTTTGTATGGTCTTCGCCATTTATTTAATTGTCACTTCCCTTTTCTTGCATTTAAATCCTTTGCTTTTTAGTTGTCAATAGCTTTTTAGTGAATGTTTGGTGACAAGGATGAGGATGTTTCTGTGGCCGCCTTAAGGGGTGCGACTTCAGGGCTTATGTAGGTAACTTTCCAGCAACCAAACCATAAAACATAAGCTTGAATGGCTGCTTTAACGCAGCCATTTCTCTTTTCAATCCATACCAATCATACCAACCCTAATCTCTCAACCTCACGCCGATAAAAAGTAATGATACCCGGCTCGTCCAAATGCTCACGTAAATAGGTAAGTCCCTGACTCATCGCATCCACCTGATCATCAAATTTTGCACTGGGAAATGAAGTAATTTCATGAATAAAGTCATCCACCCAAGGCGCTTGCATGGGAACGAAGATTTTTCCGGACTCGAACACGCTTGCTTGCGGTATCCCAGGTCTGAAGTTTAAGGTCAAACGTCTCAGGCAGCATGTCCGGCGTAAAGCGCTGAATCCAGTCGGTTTTAATCATACCGCCACCCATCGGTACCGGTGCTTGCTGGTATTGACCATAGAATAGATACTCCGCCATATTGGCTCGAATGATAGCCAGCGTCTCTAATGACTCCCGTGCACCATGCAATGGCGTACCCGGTTGACGAATTACCTTGCGTGGCCCGCGCAGTGTATTAAAGTGATGCTCAGTCTGTTCTTCTGCGATAGCGGGCAAACTTACAATATCCCAACCGCCCTTCTCCTTCACATAGCCGACTAAGTCATCTAAATGCAGGCGCTGCATAATGAAAATGATCGCACCGTCTTTTTTAGAGTCCAGTCGTGTATAAGCCGTACCATCAAACCAGTCATTGACGTTTTTACGAATGACATCAGAAGTAGCTTCATCTGGCTTGAGTGGGTCATCAGTAATCAGTATATCGGCACCACGCCCGGCAATCCTTGGTGTGAGTTTATTGGCTAAATCATTCGCATAACTAGCACAGATGAACTTCTGATCACTATTTTTCTCTTTCGGAAACGTTGTCAGTTCAGCACATAATTTTCTAACAGTGAGTCATGCTGAGGATATTTCACAATATCCCCTTTAAATGTCTCCATCTGTAACTGTTCAAGTAATTCATGCAAACGTTATGTGCATCTTATAAATACCTAGCTTCCCCATTTACTAATGTCTAAAACAAAATTAATTTAAAAAATGTTGTTAGGAGGTTGTGGAGGTTGTAAAGTTAAATGACACGCCATGGAGGGCGATCGATGTCAGTACTTCTGACAAAGGGGCCCCCATGGCGTTTTTGTTTGAGGTCACACATCGATTTGCTCAGGCGTGTCAGAACTTAACTGACCTAAGGAGAAATTTGATGAAAACTGCAGTAACTGGCACAGCAAAAAAAGATGCTACAAATGTGAGTGGGATTATAGAGCAATCACCCGATGAACTTAAACCCTGGCCTAACAACCCGCGTACGCACTCCGATAAACAGCTGGTAAAACTTAAAGCTAGCATTCAGAAGTTCGGATTCACGGCCCCGGTTCTGGTCGACGAGTCGAACGTGATATTGAGTGGACATGGTAGAGCCCAGGCGGCGAGGGAACTTGGCCTTGTGACAATTCCCACTCACTTAATTTCCGGTCTGACGGAAGCGAAGAAGCGCGCCTATGTCATCGCCGACAACAAGCTGTCCCAGCTCTCCGGATGGGATAGTAACCTGCTCAAAGCTGAGATGGAAATTCTCATTCAGGAAGATTTCGACATTGAAGCAACAGGTTTTAGTACTGCAGAAATAGATATTATGCTGGATGGTACAGAAGAGCCAGTCGGTAGTAATCCAGACGACCTCCAGCCGGAAGATATTGTGGGAGAAGTTGTTTCACGTTACGGTGATCTGTGGCAGCTTGGCAATCATTTTTTACTCTGTGGTGATGCGCTTAACATAGATTGTTACAAGACTGTCATGCAGGGTGATCTGGCACAGATGTCCATCACCGATCCGCCCTACAATGTCCCTATAGAAGGTCATGTCTGTGGTAGTGGGAAGGTCAAACACAAAGAGTTCGCCATGGCCTCAGGCGAAATGTCTCCCAGTGAATTTACGGGCTTTCTGAGTAAGGCTTTTTCGCATATGCATGCTTTCGCACAGGATGGCGCCATCCTCTATAGCTTTATGGACTGGCGCCATGCACGTGAGGTACAGGATGCTGCCAGCCCATTGTTCGGTTCGCCACGTCAATTATGTGTCTGGGCCAAAGATAATGGTGGTATGGGCACGTTCTATCGTAGCCAGCACGAACTGGTGTTCGTGTTCAAAAAAGGTGATGCACCGCACATCAACAACTTCGAACTCGGTCAGCATGGCCGTTATCGCACCAATGTCTGGAATTATCCTGGGGTTAACACCTTTAAAGGTAAAGGCTACGAACTATTGGCGCTGCACCCAACAGTAAAACCCGTCAGTCTGATTGCGGATGCCATGCGCGACTGCAGTCATCGCAAGGGGATTGTGCTCGATTCATTCGCCGGTAGCGGTACAGTCCTGATTGCAGCGGAGCGTACGGGTCGTCATGCACGCGCAATCGAATTTGATCCGCAGTATGTTGATGTTGCCATCATGCGCTGGCAGCGTGTCACTGGCAAGCAAGCTGTTCTAGTGTTAACCGGACAAACCTGGGAACAGGTTCGCGCGGAACGCCTAATTGCAAAGATTGGCGAGGTGCAGCATGGCGTATGAAATTGGTTACCGGCGCCCGCCGGCCAGCGGGCGTTTCAAGAAAGGTCAGTCTGGCAATCCTAAGGGCCGACCGAAGGGTTCGAGCAATTTCCTGACCCTGTTGGATCACGAGCTCGGGCAGTCCATTGTTGTCAACGAGAACGGCAAGAAGAAAACCATTACCCGCATGCAGGCAATGGTGAAGCGGATGGTTGCCGACGCTTTGCAGGGAAACCTGAAGTCATTGCTGGCGCTGGTCGAAATTATGCGGCGAACTGGCAAGTTCGAGGAGACAGACATCGAAGGTCTGTTGCCAGACGACTACGAATCTATTCTAGATTCCTATGTTGTGCAACGTCACAACAATGTGACGAAGAAATCCGTTACAACAAGATCAGGGGAGAATAAAAAGTGAAGCTTTCAAAAAAAGAGTTATTTCTGGCGGCAGTCAGGTCGGACTTGAAGGTCTTTCTTAGGCAGTCATTCAACACAATATATCCCGGCAAGGAGTTTATGGATAACTGGCATATAGATGCCATCGTCCACAGTTTAGAGTTGAGCATAGCAGGAGAAATGCCGCGATTGATCATTAACTTACCGCCTAGGCAGCTCAAATCCTTTATTGCCTCCGTGGTCTTGCCTGCCTTCATTCTAGGCCAAGATCCAACTGCAAAAATTATCTGCGTCAGCTATTCCGATGATCTTGCAAAAATGCTCTCGCGAGATTTTAGAAGAATTATTGAAAGCGAGTGGTATCAGAAGGTATTTCCTCACGTCAGACCAACTAAGATGACCGAGAGCGAGTTTGTTACGAATCAAGGCGGAGTTCGTTATGCAACGTCAGTAGGCGGTACACTTACTGGGCGTGGTGGAGATTTCATTATTATTGACGACCCGATCAAACCTGAAGAAGCTTTGTCAGATAAAGCACGCCAGTCTACCAACGAATGGTACAAGAGCACACTGTTGAGTCGGCTGGATGATAAAAAAAGAAGCGTTTTAATTCTTGTCATGCAGCGCTTGCATGTAAATGATCTGACCGGATTTGTGGAAGCCAGTGGCGGCTTCCATAAGCTATCTTTGCCGGCGATTGCGCTCAGAGACGAGCAAATTCCTGTCACTCATACAGAATGTCATTTCCGAAAGGAAGGCGACCCACTGCATGGCGAACGGGAAGGAATGGATACCCTTGAAAAAATGCGGGATCAAACCGGAAGCTATAATTTTTCATCGCAATATCAGCAAAATCCTGAGTGTCCGGAAGGAGGAATGTTTAAACGGAAGTGGTTCAAAATCATTAAGCAGCCACCTACAATTGAATCCGGAGGATACTTATGTGTCAGCATCGACAGTGCGTTGTCAACATCGGAAACAGCAGATTACACAGCCATCAGCCTGATCTATTCAGACAAAAACGGTCACCATGTTCTTTTTGCTGAGCGCGGTCGTTGGGATTATGAAATGTTAAAGGATAAGGCATTGTCTTATGTCAAACGTTATGGAAAAGACGTGCAATTTATTGTGGAAGCGGCTGGTAGCGGTATTTCACTTATCAGTACTTTAAAAAAAACCGGATTAAAGTGTATTCACTATTATCCAAAAGAGGGTAAAGAAGTGCGAGCCGCTTATGCGCTGCCGATTATTCATTCAGGACGCGTGTATATTCTCGCGGAAGCAGGTCGTAACGATTGGGTTGAGCCCTATATACATGAATTCTTGACCTTTCCACATGGACGTTTCGATGATCAGGTTGATAGTTTGGTACAGTTACTGTCC
>JABFSF010000023.1 GCA_013140755.1 Methylotenera sp.
ACCTACAATGACGCTGTGCTAAAAAACCTATTGCCCAATCGCACCAAATACTTTTTTCAGTAAGCTGCTGTCTTGTCCAATAGGGTCTTTGCGGATAGCGGCTTCTTCTTTTGCCATCATCAAATACACGCCATCTAAGGCTTTTTGGGTGACATATTGCTCTAGGTTAGCTTGCTCTTTTTTGATTACGCCAAACTTTGCGCCCATTTCTGCAAATTTATTATATTGCTGAGCGAGTTGTACATCTTCTGTGGCTTTTTTCACAATGGGTAAAAACTTTTCAGCCATTGGACCTGATGTGGTTTTTTTGAAATATTGCGTTGCGGCATCATTGCCACCAGTTAAAATGGCTTTTGCATCCGCCACGCTCATTTTTTTAACGGAATCTACCAATAAGGCTTTAGCTTCTGGCACAGCAGCCTCAGCAGCACGGTTCATTTTGAGCACTAATTCATCTGCTTGCTTACCCATGCCTAACATGCGCATGGTTTTTTCAGCTTTTTTAAGTGAATCTGGAAGTGGAATTTTGACTTCTTTATTGCCAAAAAAACCATCTGCCGCACTGAGTTGACCAACGGCTTTTCCTGCACCTTGTATCAAGGCTTCTTTTAAGCCACCACTTGCATCTTTATTACTTAAATCTGCCAAACTTAAAGCATTAGCTTGACCAACAAGCACAAAAAAACTTAACGTTGCTAAGATAAAACGCATGATTTTCTCCATTCAATGCACCACAAAAAAAATAAGCTTAACGTAAATTACGTGCCATTTGATAACAAATAACAATTATTTACGCTAAGCTTTTTTAATCAATACCTGCTTAAGCTATAAAATCAGTACAATTATTTTGCTTTTTTATCAGTATCCAGCAGTGTGCCAAATGTTTTTAGCATAATCACCAATGGCACGATCACTTGAGAACTTCGCCATATTCGCGACATTTAAAATCGCCATACGTGTCCATTCCTCTTGGTTTTGATAGAGGGCAGACACTTTATCTTGGGTTTCAATGTAGCTGGCGTAGTCAGCCAATAGCAAGTAATTGTCGTGATTCAGCAAAGTATCCACAATGGCTTGGTAACGGTGCGGCTCTTCCACGGAGAAAAAACCGTTGCCTATCATATCAATTACTTCTTTAAGCGCGGGGTTACTTTCATAGTAGTGGCGCGAGTTATAGCCATTAGCTTTAACTTCTGCGACTTGTGGTGTAGTGAGACCAAAAATGAAAATATTTTCCATGCCTACTTCTTCAGCAATTTCCACATTAGCACCATCTAGCGTGCCGATAGTGAGTGCGCCGTTTAGTGCCATTTTCATATTGCCTGTGCCGCTGGCTTCGGTGCCGGCGGTAGAAATTTGCTCTGATAAATCGCTACCAGGGAATAAAATTTCCGCTGCTGAAACTTCATAATTAGGGTAAAACACTACTTTGAGTTTATCGCCCACATTTGGGTCATCATTCACAATTTGCGCCACATCGTTAATCAAGCGAATGATTTGCTTGGCCATCCAATATCCTGGTGCTGCTTTACCACCAAAAATTACCGTACGTGGCGTGATGTTTTTCTCGCCTTTACGAATGCGGTTATATAGAGTGATGACGTGCAATACGTTGAGCAATTGACGTTTATATTCATGAATACGCTTAATTTGTACATCAAATAAGCTATTCACATTCACTTTAATGCCTGTTTTTTGCTCAATTTTGGCGGCCAAACGCGCTTTGTTAGCTTGTTTTACGGCGGCAAAAGCTTTTCTAAAATCTTTATCTTTAGCGAGAGGTGCAATTTTTTTGAGTTGTGTCAGGTCTTTTTTAAAGTCACTGCCTATCGCTTTTTCAATCAAGCTGGTGAGGCCAGGATTGGCTTGATTCAACCAACGGCGTGGCGTAATGCCATTGGTCACGTTGGTAAATTTATTGGGGTAAATGCGCGCAAAATCAGCAAATAAGAATTGTTGCAACAATTCACTATGCAATGCCGCCACACCATTCACCGTGTGTGAACCCACTACCGCTAAATGCGCCATGCGCACACGGCGGCCGTGTGTTTCATCAATAATTGACACGCGACTAAGTAAATCCACATCACCAGGGAAGTGGTGATTGACCATGTGTAAAAATTCAAAGTTAATTTTGTAAATAATTTCTAAATGGCGCGGCAATAAACGGCTAAACAGCTCTACTGACCATGTTTCTAAGGCTTCAGGCATCAATGTGTGGTTGGTGTAAGCAAAAATCTTCACCACTAATTGCCAAGCAAAATCCCATTTTAAGCCATACACATCCACCAATTGATACATCATTTCTGCCACGCCAATAGAAGGGTGGGTGTCGTTCAATTGAATGGCGATTTTCTCTGGTAATAGCTTCCAGTCATCTTGCTTTTTCATTTCGTTGGTACTTAAAAAGCGACGCAAAATATCTTGAATAGAAGCAGAAACAAAGAAATATTGCTGTTTCAAACGTAGTTCCTTACCCAGCACTGAGCTATCGTTGGGGTAAAGCACTTTTGAGATATTTTCGGTATCGTTACGCTCAGAAACAGCTTTTTCATAATCACCATCATTAAAGTGACTCAAATCAAACTCACGCGCAGCTTTAGCAGACCATAAACGTAAGCTATTGACTGTGTCAGTGCCATAACCTGGTACAGGTACGTCGTACGCCATCGCTACCACATGTTCACCATCTACCCAATGCTGGGTTTCGCCTTTTTCATCGGCATACTTCACCACATGCCCATAAAAGCGAATGTTATACGTGGCTTCTGGGCGTTGAAACTCCCAAATATTGCCATAACGTAACCAGTTATCTGGGTTTTCAACTTGGCTCCCATTTTCAATGCTTTGTCTAAACATACCGTATTCATAGCGAATACCATAGCCCGTAGCAGCAATATCCATGGTTGCCATAGAATCGACAAAACAAGCCGCTAAGCGACCTAAACCACCATTACCCAACGCAGCATCGGTTTCCATCTCTTGCGTGGCTTCTAAATCACGACCTAGCGCATGTAAACCATCTTTTAACTCATCATTGATGCCCAAATTAAGTGCAGCATTGCCCAACATGCGCCCCATTAAAAACTCTAATGAGAGGTAATACACACGTTTTGGATCTTTTTGATAATAAGATTCAGCTGTTTTTACCCAACGCTCTACCACGTGATCACGCACGGTATAGCTTGCTGCATCGTACCAATCGCGCGGGGTTGCGGCATCATTGGTTTTAAAGCTAGAAAAGATTAAATGATTCTGCAACGCCTGTTTAACTGGCGTGAGCTTAGGAATCACAGTGGTTTTTGCAGTTTTTGCTTTGGCGACTGCTTTAGTTTTTTCTGCTAGTTTAGCTTTGGTTTTTGGCTTGCTAATTTCGGGTGATTTCATAAAGTAACTCAGATGAATAAAGAAGTGTTAAAAATAGAATAGATGTAATTTTAGCAAAAAACATGCCTGTTTTTTCGCTATTATCTAAAGACTTGCGAAATAGCAATCACTTTGAGGTGTATTTACTACAAAGCGTCGCTTATTTGTTTACTGACTTCAATTTCAGCAACGTCACTTTCATCTTTTAAGGCTACGCCAGAGACTTTCAAATATAGGGCTTGCTGTATCAACCAAAGCATTTTTTTTGCTGCAGCTGCATAGCTTAAACCTTCAGGGCGCACGTTAGAGATGCAGTTACGGTTAGCATCATTTAATCCTACTTTGGGTTGATATGTTAAATAGATTCCCAAGCTATCGGGTGAACTTAGGCCAGGGCGTTCACCAATGAGCATCGCGGTGATGGTTGCGCCTAAAATTTCGCCGATTTCATCAGCAATCGCTACACGTGCTTGGCTAGCAATAACCAATGAGTCGATATTCCAATTATCAGGCTTCTGTTGTTGAATTTCTGCTAACAGTGGGCGCACATGCCGCTCAATGGCTAGCGATGATAGTCCATCTCCCACCACAATTAGCAATTTAAATGGGGTTGAAAAGCGCGTAGCACGTAAATGCGCCGCGCTTTCTAGGCTGAGCTGGCGACCTAAATCGGGTCGAAGTAAGTATGTTGGGCGATATTGCGCCTTGCTACACACTTGAATGCTGGTAATGTTTAAGCTTTCAATTTGTGCTGCTAAAGCTTCAACATCTAAGGCTAAATGTACGGCATCGCGCGCCATGGCGTGGGCTAAACCAAAATCTAATACTTCATTCGTAGGTAAACTTGAGCCTACGCGCCCCAGCGCGATACGAGCTCGGGTATAGCTTTTAATCTGTTGCCAAGGGTCTGGCGTTGATATATCTAATGGCTTATTTGACATATTTACCCCACTTTTAGCAGTTGTTTAGGCATGTTCTGCAACATGTGATGGGCTGGGCTAATTGGCTGAACTTGACCATTTGCATTCATAATCTGCATTTTTTTAAGCCACGCTTCAAATTCGGGTGCGGCTTTTAACCCTAACACTTTGCGCAAATACAGCGCATCATGAAAAGAGGTGGTTTGATAATTAAGCATGATGTCGTCTGCCCCTGGAATACCCATCATAAAAGTGAGTCCAGCGGTGGCAAGCAATGTCATGAGTGTGTCCATGTCATCTTGGTCAGCTTCGGCATGGTTGGTATAGCACACGTCACAACCTAGCGGCACGCCGAGTAATTTTCCGCAAAAATGGTCTTCTAGTCCTGCGCGGATAATTTGTTTGCCATCATACAAATACTCTGGGCCAATAAAACCTACCACTGTATTAGTCAGTAATGGTGACAAATGCCTTGCAACCGCATAAGCGCGTGCTTCGCAAGTTTGTTGATCAACACCAAAATTAGCATTGGCTGAAAGTGCTGAGCCCTGACCCGTTTCAAAGTACATCACGTTGTTACCAACGGTGCCGCGATTAAGCGAATGTGCCGCTGATTGCGCCTCTTTTAATAACGCAATGGTAATACCAAAACTTTGGTTAGCTTTTTCTGTGCCTGCGATTGATTGAAACACTAAATCCACAGGTGCCCCGCGCTCAATTAGCTGAATTTGATTGGTCACATGCGTAAGAATGCATGATTGGGTAGGGATTGCATATTGGTTAATCACATCATCTACCATGTAATATAAATCCATCAATGCAGGCAAACTATCTGTTGCTGGGTTAATGCCAATCACAGCATCACCCGCGCCATACAATAAACCATCTAACATAGAAGCGGCAATCCCACGCATATCGTCCGTGGGGTGGTTGGGCTGTAAGCGCACTGACAAATGATTTGGTAAGCCAATTGTGTTACGAAAGCTGGTTGTGACGTGGCATTTTTTAGCCACCAAAATTAAATCTTGGTTGCGCATCAACTTACTTACAGCTGCTGCCATTTCAGGCGTAATGCCACTAGAAATGCGCTGTAAAGTTGCAGAATCCGCCGCATCAGAAAGTAGCCAATTACGAAAATCTCCCACAGTTAAATGGCTAATTTCACTAAAAGCTTGTTGATTGTGCGTATCTATAATAAGGCGCGTGACTTCATCAACCTCGTAAGGAATCAGCAATTCATCTAAAAAACGTGAAAGTGGCACCTCTGCTAGGCACATACGCGCCACCACCCGCTCAGCATAGGTTTCTGCCGCCACTCCGGCTAAATAATCTCCAGATCGCGCAGGCGAAGCTTTTGCCATCACTTGCTTTAAATCTGCAAATTGATAACTGTGTGTGCCTACTGTGTGTTGATAGTTTGCCATGCCAGCCGCACCTTATTGGAAGTACATCAAGTGAGACACATTATGCGATATAGTTTAATGCACCTGCAAGTGGAGTTTTGTGACTCAATTAAGTCAAGTCTGCATAGTAGCGCAATATAAAGTTAAAAGGGGTATCCGATTTACGTGATTGATAAAGATTAGATTTCACCATTCTCAATCATTCTCACCAGTGTTGAGATGTCCATGCCACAATTGATTTCAGTTGGAGCTGACTCTTGATGTTTGGTAGGCTTCATAGAGTTTATTCCAGTAAACATTGCGTAATTCATTGTGGCATCATCAGGCTCTCTACAGCGCTCAAATTTAGGCTTCGATAACTGTTTCTTGAAGGCGCCTTTCACGATCAAACTATCCGAGATTTTTTGAGGATTTAATTCGGCGGGGAATATCCCTAGTATTCACCTACAGACCAACGCGCTTGCCATGCGATGGCATATCTCTCACCATCTGCTCACGTCGGCCAAAGCCTACTAAGTGTTCTGAACGGCAGTGCGGGCAGTGTCGCGGTGACTCCGCCACTTCCGCCGAGATGTGATAGTCGTACTCGTTGACCTCTACGTGGAGTACGCGGTAGGTGTTTAGGTTAAGGGTTTTGGTGGGCGTGGAATTTTAGCGTAGCTGATTGGGCAACATCTACAGTTCAAATTCAAACCGCTCCTGGCCGGGTAAAGTCCAGCACAACAACTGTCACATGCTTGCCTGACGGCAGATTAGCATTCACATGCGTCTGTAAAGCCCCCTGTAATTGCTTGATGGAGGTAAATTTTTGTTTTTTGGAGGGCAGTTCCTTTGTGTGATACTCTCCATACCAGCCCACTAGATAAATCCCATAACTTGAACCTGCGTCTTGCATATAAAACGGCACCATCTTTTGCTTGGGCTCAGTCCAAATAGCAGTACTAGTGGATAACTTGCATTCGACGGGCATTTTGAATTGATTGCCATTTTCACTTATGGATCCGATTATCCAATCTGGTTTCTTTTCGTCCAGTTTTTCGGGTTCTCTAGTGAAAACCAATCTTCTACTTTCAACTAAATTTTTAATAATTGGTGAAAGTATATCCTGAACTTCCTTCTCACCTTTTGGGACAGAGCTGTCTTTCGTCCCTTTCCACAAAGCCCCAATCGGACTGCCGTCAGACCGCATCGAATCAGCTAAATCGTTTTCGAAAACATCCACTAGACGCGCATTTAAATCCTGCGCATTCCGAATGATCCACTGATCTTGCAATATAATCTCAGCGATCTCCTCTGGGGTATGGCGAGTTGAGTGCCAAGCATCTTCGACGTTCCGTTGCTCTAACTCCACAAGCAAATGATCAAACCAAGCCCAGGAGTCTTTGAAAATATTATCATTTCGCCATGTCATCAACGCCTCTTGGGCAATTTTCACATCGCCAGAAACAACGTAACTCACAGCGGCTTGGCGCTGCTGGCAGTTTTCATCATGCTGACTTACTGTATGCGCCCCTTCATGAACAGGGTCACTTGAAGGAGGAAATGCACGATAAATCCACGGCAGCAATGCGATAGTTGCTTCCTGGCTAACTTTATCTGGCCACCCCCATCGGTTGTTTCCAGTGACGGCACGTAATGCGGACATAAAACCAGCCACTCTATCGCTTAAACTTGGTGAATCAAACACTTTTTCAACGAATGGCGTAGCCTCGCTTGGTGATTGCAACCACCAAGTAGCCAAGGGTAAACAGGCGTTGTAGCTAGCTTGGTCATTGGGGTCATGCTGCCAAGCGGCCTCTGCCCAAGTTTTGCAAGGCAGACTCTGAAATTTCTCAGGGTATTTCAAACCAAGCCCGAGCGAATACTCGGAAGCTTTGAAGTTTTTTGGCAGCTTCCCAGAAAATATCTCAGAAGCCAGCGCATCAAGCACGGCATCTGGCACTTTTTCAGCATAAGCAAGTGTGCTGAGCAGTCGTGGATGCTCTTGCTCGGGGCCATCGCTTTCTACGGCTAGTCGCTGATGCACACGAGAAACTACAATGTCAGGAGACTTTTCGCACAACTCGCCAAGCCAGTTTGGCATACCATTGCTATGCCGCAGCGCGATTAACAATGCAGTCTCAATCTGCGCTTCACTACACTCCTGCCAACGCATAACATTGTCACGCACGTTGAGTTCAATCGCAAACCCAGCGACCACAATCCACCACGGCACTTCATTATTAGTTCTATCCCACTCAGCAGGCTTATAAGGCACATTAGTCCAAAAATTAGCGAAGCCCTGCCGTAATGCGGTTGCTACGTCATCTCCAAATTCTTCAGTTACTGGCTCAAAATTTGGTACCTGAAACGATTGACTCTTATGATTTATTAAGTAACGTGCCATCAAGACTAGTATGGAAATATCTCCGCTGGCAAGTGCTGGTAACTGTTCGCGGACAACTCGTACTGTGGCTTCAAGTTCTGCTGTTCGCTCTTTTTTACGATCAGCCTCTTCCCGCCGCCAATCGTTGTCTTCCAATAATGAACTGCTCCATTGCTGCCATTGCGTAGTACATTTTCTAGCCTCGGCGAACAGATTAAGATATTCAAATGGTTGCCACTGGTTCTGCCTCCAAAGGCACATTGCCATATCAAAAAGCACAGTTCTGGTTTTTTCGTCATCTGTTTTCACAGCCATATCTAGCAACCATGACACATCTTCGATAACCAATGCCGCAGTTGACACTGGCGACTTGTAACCAATTAAATCTTCACCAGACACGACCCAGAACTCCATTAGTTTGCGTTTGAACGCTGGATTAGTGAGTAACAAAATGGCAATGCGATTTCTCGGATCGTCTTCTATACCAAATCCATATTGCAATCGCTGTGCGTAAATCAACCAGGGAACAAGTGCCAACAAGCTATCTAGTTTAGCCACTTCCAGCAGACGGGCAAGCAGGCTGACAAATAATTCTGAAATCCATTCATCCTCGTTTCCCCCGTCAGCATCCTGGTCAAAGTCTATCATTTTCTTCAAGGCTTCAAGGGCTGGATCCAAGTCTTCTAGTGGGGCTGTTTTCTCGAATGTATGGATCCAAAACATTCGATACATCCCAGTGAGTCGCTTTTGTCGAGGAACGCGAAGTGCAGTAAGCGCGTTGTTGATGTTTAGGTGCTGCGGGTATAGCTCATGTAGTACCATTCCTGCCAATTCATCATCTGGATCCATCTCTACAGTGGTACTTAGCAAAGTTGTAGCCTGCTGAACGTATTCTGCTGGTGCAATCGCTAATATCCTATCCAATGCTTGTATTCGAAGATCAAGAGACTCGTGAGGGTTTACTACAATTTCCCAAGCCGTCTGCAGCAGTGGTGCAGGCTCGCTCTGCATCAGATCAAGCGCCATACTCCGCACAGCCAAACTATTTCTTTTAGCTAACAAAGTTAGGATTTCGTCAGGTGCTACATTTAGCCCCAAGCCCGAGAAACTCCGAACTTCACGCTGCCAACCACGCTCATGCCATTTTTCGGCAAGCGTCTGTAGCAAGTTCTTACGACATTCGGCTGGCCATTGCGCAACATCTCCTTCCGTAATGGCGGTAACTGGGTCGAAGTTCAAAAGCCATGCACGGGCATCCTTATCCCAACAGGCAAGCCAGCCTGCAACCCCGCGCAAGGCGGTAGGGATTCGCGTTCCCTCCACTTGCAATAAGGCTTTTACTTTAGCAAAGCGCAAACCAAGCTGCTGTATTTTGGATGCAAGTTGCCTAGCGGCCAGAAAATCAGCAAGAGAGCGATGGTAGTAACGAAATTCACCAGCCAGTCGTGGAGTAAATAAAGCGGTATCAAAAATCTCCAGCAACACATCCTTAGCAAGCGTGGTGAGACCACTGTCCACACCTTCGGAATGAACGCCGTCACGATCTGGCATAAATATCGACTCACGTCCTGATAAAACGGATAACACTGCAAGAACGCCTGCATGTTCAAGTCGAATTGTTGGTGTCGTCTTTTTTGAAGAGACATTTTTATGCGACAGATTGTTTTCTACAACCATCAATTTGGTTGCACGCTCAAAAAGATCAAGGCGAGAATTACCCAAGTGTTTATCTTCGCACCACACACGGACTAGCATTTCCAACGTTAGCGGATGTGAAGCGAGTGGCAATACCCGCCTATCTTTAGCCGCACACATAAACTGATCAACGTCAGCCGTTTTCTTACCTACCAAGCCCGCTATGGCGGAATAATCAAGGGGTAGCAGTTCCAGAACAATGCATTTTGTTTGCTCTTGAATTGATTCGGTCTGCGAGTTTTCTTGCTCTTGTGTTAGTGTTCCTGGGGTTGATTCAGTTGAAGATAAGGGTTCAGATTGTTGATCTGAATGTGGCGGTGTCGTTGGCGGAACTAGGCACGCCATAAGCTTATTGATACAAGTTTCGTCCATCCCTTCGCGCCAATCTCTGGCGCGGCATGAAAGACGGATACGTACATTTGGAAAAACTATCTTGCTTAACTGATCAACAAGTTTTTGAAGTGCTTTATCAGTGTCCAGCCTAGCTTCGTCTATGGAATCAAAAAATAAATCTGCTGGAGTTTTGCCGTTATCCAGCCAATCTCTGAACTGCTGGGGGTTATCGGTAAGGCTAGCTAGTTCACATTCTCCGTAATAATCCTGCATCCTCAAACGGAAAACTGTTCGACCTACGCGGCGGTTGGCCTCAATTTGAAAATCGAATTCACGAGTTTTGCCACTGCCGGACTCACCCAGCAAAACAACCAAGGGGTAAGCATTCCAATGCGCCCACGACTTTTGATTTGCCTGATTCCACTCATTGGGAGTTGAAGGTAGTCCATGCTCGTCATAAAGTGCGATAGCCTGTTTATTATGTGGAATGAATAGACGTTCTGCGTGCTGTTGAAAATATGGGCTTGTCACTGGTTAATCCTGATCTGCCAAAAATCCAATACCACGCTTTTTCTTATCCGTCGGTGTCGTTAATTGTCGAATGGCATCAATCAGCCCAGCAATTGCTTGGTCATGGCTGCCTACCTTATGTTCTAACGCTTCTAGTTGAGCTGCCAGTTCTTTATGGGATGAAAGCATTTCACGTAACTGAACGAATGCACGAACAATAAATACGCTCATTTCAATGGCTTTGGGGGAGTTTAAGATTGTGGCGGCCATAATTGCACCATGTTCGGTAAAGGCATAGGGAGCATAACGTCGGCCTCCTCGGTTATTGTTTGAGGTCGCAAATTGCGACCTCAAAGCAGAATGTTCAGCATCATTAAGCTGAAACATAAAGTCTGGCGGAAAACGATCAAGATTACGCTTCACCTGCTCATTGAAGCGCTTAGTTGTTACGCCGTAAAGCTCAGCCAAGTCAGAATCCAGCATCACTTTCTGCTCACGAATCAGAAGAATGCGCTGAGCAAGCGCTTCAACGGGAACAAAATTGCTGTGCATAGTCTTCCCAATCGTCTATAAATGAATACAGAGTTTAGTGTATTGAGCTAAATGCTACACGTCAATCGCATAACTTGGATTGTAGTTCAAATTACGCTGGGTAATAAAATAGGAAAATCAATCACGTAAATCGGATACCCGTTAAAAGTTAGTTACAATTTGTTACATGCATTTTGCTTACAAAATAATACTTGTTTTCTTTTGGTATAAATTTATACTGACTTAGCAAGTAATCACTATTTATATGACAAGAAAGAGAGAGTTTTTACCAACACACCTCAATTTTTAAACGCAATTTAGTGTAGTAGCATCAATTTAGCTTTTTACTTTAAGACTTTTTAACCATTCTCCAAGGGGTAAGAAAATGAGTAAGACGAAACACTCAAGTGCGGCAATAGAACAAGATGCCGCAGATTTAAAAAAGATGGGCTATGAACAAGAACTGCACCGCCACATGGGTGGGTTTTCTAATTTTGCGATTTCTTTTTCAATTATTTGTATTTTAGCGGGCGGTATATCGGCTTTCCCACTGGCTTTAGGGGGTGCTGGCGGTGCTTCTGTAGGAATTGGCTGGTTAGTAGGTGCTGGCTTTGCAACCATTGTGGCATTGGCAATGGCACAAATATCCTCAAGCTATCCTACAGCGGGTGGTTTATATCACTGGGGTTCTATTTTAGGGGGTAAAGGCTACGGGTGGTGTACAGCTTGGTTTAATTTGCTGGGGTTAATTTTTGTCGTAGCCTCTGTTAATTTTGGGGTTTATGACTTTTTCTTCAAAGGATTAGCTGCGCCAATATTGGGTATGGATGTTTCAGGGTATGGCTATACGCACCAAATTTTTTATATTACGTTATTTACCGTTATTCAGGCCGTGTTAATTTTTGCTTTCCCTAAATTTACCACTAAAATTACTGACTTATCTGGTTATTTAATTATGGCAATTGGCGGCATTTTAACCATGTCATTATTAGCATATAACCAAACACCTCTCGATTTTTCACGGTTATTTACCTTCACTAACTTTACTGGTACCGAAGGCAGTGTTTGGCCAGCCTCTGAAGGCATGGTCATGCCATTTTTACTTGGGCTTTTACTCGCCATTTATACTATTACTGGTTTTGATGCCTCCGCACATACCGCTGAAGAAACACGTGATGCAGCCCGCGCTGTACCAAAAGGGATTGTAAGCTCTGTGGTTTATTCAGCTATTTTTGGCTATGTAATGATTTGTACTTTTGTGTTAGTCATGCCAGATGTTGCGACAGGTGTAAAACAAGGCTTTGGTTTTTTTGATGCCCTACTTGGCACCTTACCGCCCATGCTAAAAGCAGCACTGGGCTTGGGTATTTTCTTAGTAAACTTTTTATGCGGTTTAGCTTGTTTAACTTCCACCTCACGCATGATGTTTGCTTTTGCGCGAGATGGGGGCTTGCCAGCTTCAAATATGTTACGAAAAGTGCACCCAACGCTAAAAACACCAGTCGCTGCGGTTTGGGTTTCTGCCATTTTAGCCATCGTAGCAACTTTATATGCCGCTGCGTTTAGCGTGTTAGCCGTGGGTTGTGCTGTGTTTTTATATATTTCATACATCATGCCAACCGCTGCTGGCATTTTGGCTGAAGGTAAAACATGGAACCACAAAGGCCCATTTAATCTGGGTGGACTATCTAAGCCTATTGCCGTGTTAGCCGTACTCGGGGGTAGCTTTTTAGTATTTGTTGGTGTACAACCACCTAATGAAAAAGTGCTGTATGTCACCATTGCTATGCTAGTAGTCATGGGCGTATTCTGGTTTATGTTAGGCGAGAAAAAACGCTTTAAAGGTCCGCCATCAATTCAAGAGTAATCGTTTTTAAAAACTACTGTTGCAAATAAAAAACCGCCTTGCTCACGCTTGGCGGTTTTTTTGCTCACTTTAATGCGTTAAGCAATCAAGCGATTCATACGCTTAACAAAACTAGCGGGGTCATCCAACTGACCTCCTTCTGCGAGCAAAGCTTGATCAAAGAGCACATTTGCCAGCTCATTTTGCAAATCCGCTTCGCTTTCAGATTCAATCCGTTTCACTAATTTGTGCGTTGGGTTGATTTCTAAAATAGGCTTACTTTCTGGGGCTTGTTGACCCGCAGCTTTGAGCATACGGGCTAGGTTGCCCGATAAATCATGCGCTTCACTCACCAAACACGCTGGAGAATCTGTTAAACGGTGTGTCACGCGCACATCTTTAACTTTATCGCCCAAAGTGCTTTTTATTTTTTCAACCAGCGTTTTAGCTTCTTCTTCAATTTTCTTTTGAATTTCTTTTTCGGTGTCAGATTCTAACTTACCTAGATCTAAATCACCTTTGGCAATCGATTGCAATTTTTTGCCTTCAAATTCCGTTAAGCTACCGAGCAACCATTCGTCCACACGTTCGCTCATTAGCAACACCTCAATACCTTTTTTGCGGAAAATTTCTAAATGCGGGCTGTGTTGCGCTGCGGCAAAAGTATCTGCGGTAATGTAGTAAATCGCCTCTTGCTCAGGTTGCATACGACTGATGTAATCGTTGAGTGAAACCTCTTGCACATTAGTATCTGCCTTGGTTGAAGCAAAACGTAGCAACCCAGCAATTTTGTCTTTATTGGCAAAATCTTCACCTGGACCTTCTTTGAGCACGCGACCAAACTCTTTGTAAAATTTAGCATAGTCTTCTGGCTTATCTTTCGCCATGTCTTCTAGCAAACCTAACACTTTTTTCACTGAGCCATTTTTAATCGCTTCAACATCGCGGCTAGATTGCAAAATTTCGCGTGAAACGTTCAGCGGCAAGTCAGCCGTATCAATCACACCACGCACAAAGCGCAAGTATTGTGGCATGAGTTTTTCAGCATCTTCCATAATAAACACACGCTTAACGTAAAGCTTAATACCGTGACGGCGTTCGCGGTCGTACAAATCAAACGGTGCTTTTGATGGAATATAGAGCAACGAAATATACTCTTGCTTACCTTCCACGCGACTATGGGTGTAAGCCAATGGTTTTTCATAATCATGCGAAACGTGTTTATAAAACTCCTGGTATTCGTCTTCGGTAATATCGTTTTTACTGCGTGCCCACAGGGCTGAGGCTTTATTGATGGTTTCTAACTCATCAAGTGTTACCATCTCGCCGCCAGCACCGTTTTCACCTTCTTTCCATTCCGTTTTGTGCATCAAAATGGGCAAGGTGATATGGTCAGAATATTTACGGATGATGGATTTTAATTTCCAATCATTTAAAAACTCATCCTCATCTGCACGCAAATGCAACACAATTTCCGTACCACGGCTTAGCTTTTCTGCGGACTCAATAGTAAAGTCGCCTTCACCAGCAGACTCCCAACGCACGGCTTCTGTGCTGCCAGCGCGGCGCGTAGTTAGCGTAACCTTATCGGCAATAATAAACGCTGAGTAAAAACCCACACCAAATTGCCCAATCAAGTTAGCATCTTTAGCTTGGTCGCCAGAAAGCGCATTCATAAACTCTTTAGTGCCAGATTTTGCAATCGTACCAATATTGGCAATCACCTCATCGCGGCTCATGCCAATGCCGTTATCGGCAATAGTTAAGGTACGCGCGGCTTTATCAAAACTCACCTTGATATTTAAATCGCTGTCATTTTCATACATCCCACCATTGCTTATCGCCTCAAAGCGCAGCTTATCCGCCGCATCAGACGCGTTAGAAATTAACTCACGTAATACAATTTCTTTATTGGAATATAACGAGTGAATCATCAACTGTAAAAGTTGTTTAACTTCAGCCTGAAAGGCCATAGATTGTTTTGGTGTAGTGCCTGTGGTCATCAAAAAACTCCTAATTCTTTAAACTAAAATACATCACACGGTAAGGTGGGGATTATTCAGTTTTTTTCAAGTCTTAGTTTGTGGCTTACTAACATACATCTTTAATAGCTGATTCAACAGGTTTGGTAAAGGCGTTTTTGATAACCAGTAACGATTGTCAGCGATGAGCGGATATAATCTATTAAAGATGGGTTTTAATGTTTGGCTACCCCAAATGCGTCCTAATTTTTTAAACCCAGCCGCGCTATAGGCAATTGCAAATACATCTACGCCACTAATCCAATTGCCTGCAGCATCTTGTGCGTGAATGCGTTCCATCATCTCGGCTTTGCTTGCTGGGCAAAAAGCAGGTTCGTTGAAATCTTGATTTGAGCAATCTACTAAAATCAGTTTGTTTTCATCATCTATTTCTTTAATGGTATGCATTTCAGTTGCGCAAAGCGGGCAGCTAGCATCGTAATAAATAGTGAGTGGGTATTGAATATTAGGCAACATCGTAGTTCTCCTTATTGAGAGTTGCCACGAATCAACATTTGAATTTTTGCGCCATATTTCATGATTTTTGTCAGTGTTTCTGGTTTGAGCTTGATCATTTCATCGCCCCAAATGGATAGTGTTTGCATCAGTTCGAGCATTTGCTCAACCCGTTTTTTTGCTTCCTGTTCGTTATTATTAAAAGTATTTTCAGATAAATAGCACTGTAAAAACGCTACGGTGGGGTCAAATTCACGCGCTTTGCGTTCTGTGATAATAGTGCGAAATAACTCCCACACATCAAGTGAGGTTTCAAAGTAATCGCGTCTATCACCCATCATGTGGGTAATGCGCACTAAGTGCCAGTTTTGTAACTCTTTTAGGCTATTGCTCACGTTAGAGCGGGCGACTTGAAGCGTATCTGCAATTTGTTCTGCATTGGCAGGCTTGCCGATGTAGTACAAAAAAGCATGAATTTGTGAGACGGTGCGGTTAATGCCCCAACGTGCACCCATCTCGCCCCAATGCAATATAAACTGGTTGCCAAGCTCGCTTAATTGAATTTTTTCATTCGACTCTTCACTCATTTTTAGTCCTCAATAAAAGTATTTGACATATTATCATTCTTGTCATATATTTCTGTCAATACAGAAATTAAAGAAAGTTTGATTGTGATGAAGATATTAGTGTTAGGGGGTAATGGCTTTATTGGTCGCAATATTGTGAGTGCCTTGTTGAAACAAAATGAGGGGGTGACGATAGGCAGTAGGCAAGATAACGCAAATGGTAATGTGCGCAAGATTCGCATACAAACCATGCTACAAAAAGAGTGCTGGATGGATGTGCTAAAAGATTTTGATTTGGTGATTAATGCTGTGGGAATTTTACGAGAACGCAACTTGCAGCGAAGCCGTGAAACTTATGAAAAAGTACACACACAAGCACCCACTGCCTTAGCACAAGCCTGTGCTGAACTTGATGTGCGTTTGATACACATTTCTGCAATTGGTCTAAAAAGTGATGCTCAAAGCCGATTTTTGCGCTCAAAATTGAATGGTGAGCAGGGTGTTTTAACCAGTGGCGCAAATGCAGTGATTGTGCGCCCTTCATTGCTAGATGGTGAGGGTGGCTATGGTGCTATGTGGTTTAGACGTGTGGCGCAATGGCCTATTCAGGTTGCCATGAAAACAGAGGGCTTGATTGCGCCTTTGCAGGTAAAAGATTTAGGCGAAGCAATCGCAAATTTAAGTGTTGCGCGCTTTGAAACAATGCCCAAAGTGATAGAGCTTGGCGGCAGAGAGGTGCTTTCAATCCCTGAGTATTTAACTAAATTGAGAATGGCGTATCAAAAAAATGCAGCTATTCAAATTTTAATGCCTGCAATGGTTGTAAGAATTGTGAGCCATATTTTGGATGTACTCGCGTGGACGCCATTATCATTCGGCCACTTTGAGCTAATGCAGGGCTACAATGCGCCCGCCAACAATTATTTGCCGATACTGCTTGGCAGAGTGCCAAGCGCGGTTGGTGTGAGCACAATCAGCATAGAAAGCCAAAAAATAAGCACACAGTTTGTTTAAATGAATACCCAGTGACCATCAATTAGTTTCTCTAGCGGCTGGTAATTTTGCTTATACGCCATTTTTTTACTGTCTTGAATCCAATAGCCTAGGTACAAATAGGGTAGGCCTAAGGTTTTTGCCCATATAGTTTGCCAAATTACGTTATAAGTGCCGTAAGAGGCTTTTGCGTCTGATGCGTCATAAAAGGTATATACCGCGGAGATACCATCTTGCACAATATCAATCACACTTACCATTTTGAGTGTTTCATCTTGCCTAAATTCAACCATCACGCTTTCCACATTGGTTTGGCATAAAAAGCTTTCATATTGCTCAGCTTCGTCAATATCTGCCTCTTGTTCAGGCTTGGCTGCATCGGCATGGCGGGCTTGTTGATACGCGGTATAAAGCTTGAGGTGCTCTTCTTTAAACGTCACGGTGTGTATGGTGGCGACAAGGCTTTGATGTTGCTTAAATGCACGCTTTTGACTGCGATTAGGCGTAAAGTCCTTCACGATAAGCCGTACAGGAATGCACGCTTGGCAGTGCTCACAGTGCGGGCGGTAAGCAAATTTTCCACTACGTCTAAACCCTTGTTGAATCAAGCTGCTGTAGACCTCTGCATTCACTAGGTGTTGCGGGGTTGCAATTAAGCTTTGTGCAAGTTTGTTCGGCAGATAGCCACAAGGATAGCTTGTTGTCACATAAAACTGGAGTTTTTGCAGTGGCTGTTCATTGGGGAGTGTCATGGCAAAAGTATAACGCTAAATGGTAGGAGCGCAATTTATTGCGCGAAGACAGTGTCTCAGTTTGAATTTATATTGCGTAAATTAGGTGAAAACCGTTCGTAGTGAGCCTGTCGAACTATGAAATCACCCTTCGACAAGCTCAGGGCGAACGGAGAATCTTCAAACTGAGACACTACTTGCGCGAGGATAATGTTTGAACAAGGATAATGTTTAAAATTTTCGCGCAATAAATTGCGCTCCTACATTTTTGAAACTAATGTTGATAATTGTTTAATAAAGGCTGCTCTGTCAATCTCACGCGCGCCTAAACTTGCAAGATGTGCAGTGTTCATTTGGCAATCTATCATGGCCACATCAGACTGCTTAAGGTGTTCAACCAAGTGCGCAAAAGCCACTTTCGATGCGTCGGTTTTATGGTGAAACATACTTTCGCCATAAAACATGCGACCAATTTTTACACCATAACAACCGCCAACCAATTGGCCATCTAACCATGTTTCTGAAGAAACCGCAAAACCTGCCTCAAACAGCCTACAATAGGCCTCAATGATGTCCTGCGTAATCCAAGTGCCTGATTGCCCATGACGCGGCACATTGCTGCAAGCGGTAATCACTTGGCGAAAAGCGGTATTAAAACGGCTTTCAAAGCCTTTGTTGTGCATAGCCTTTTTAAGTGAGCGCGCCATTTTAAATTCGTCTGGCAATAGCACCATGCGAGGATGCAGGCTCCACCACAAAATAGGCTCACCCTCACTAAACCAAGGAAAAATGCCTTGGCGGTAAGCGGCCAGCAAACGATCTAGTGATAAATCGCCACCAATCGCAACCAAGCCATTAGGTTCTTGCAACGCGTGATGCACTGGTGGAAATGGGCAGTCGCCATCTACACAGGCAACGCGACCGCTAGGTAATTGATAATAAGCGTGACTCATCAATTTTATGTGGATTTATTAGTCCAATTTGGACTATGATTGAATACGCACAGGTTAGCATATGGGTTTAATTAGTTAATTAAAAGTAACTGGCTTAATATTGGGTTATGCTGTTGAGATGAAATTATACCGTCATCATTTATTGCGCAGTGTCGTATTTATCATGTTGGCAGTATTTGTGATGAATACTGTTTATGCCAGCGGTGAGATGGCATTAATGCCCAATACGGTAGCACAGCAAGAAGCACTCGAAGCTGGCTCTGATACGCATCTGACGATGCATTGTCATGACAATCAACACAGTCAAGGTTCCCTAAACAGTCAAGCGTCAGATCAAAAGTCACACACGGCTTGCAACGGTTGCCATCATTGTTTTGCATGTTTTTCTGTTATTTTTCAAAGTGTAATGAATGACTTTTCCATAGCGCCTCAGCTGGTTTTAGCTCATTCGCTTACACAGATTTATCTGTCACCCACACATGTGCAGCCGCAAAAACCACCCATCGCATCATGATTATGGATCAGTAGGTGTGGGCTAGCCCCACCTCTGAATTTCGTAATTTTTATATGATTGTGGCGCGATTAAGTGCCTATATTAAGCAATGGAGATGATATGCGGCTTTATCTTTTATTAGTTCCACGTAGACGCTTACTATGCAAACCGTTGTTTTTCCTATTGGCGGGTGTCGTACTGAGTGGATGTGCTACGTTTTCAAAAGACGGTGGTCTTGATGCGGTGCGCTCTGTCACTCAGCAGCACATTAAGCAAGAAGTCGTCTGGCCTAAATCTGCATTAGCGCAGAAGCAAGTATCTGCACAAGTGGACGCGCTCTTGACGCAACCACTAGATGTAGAAAGTGCAGTTCAAATTGCACTATTAAACAATCAGGGCTTACAAGCTTCATTGTATGCGCTAGGTATTTCAGAGTCTGAAGTTGTGCAAGCAGGGCGTTTGCCTAATCCTAAATTTTCGATGTTATACGCGCGCCACAATGGGGATTACAAAATTGAACAGGCGCTGACTTTTAATCTATTTTCAATACTAGCATTGCCAAAAATGCTTGAAATTGAGCGCCAAAACTTTGAGCTCACTAAGCAAAAAGTTGCACTGGAAGTATTGCGATTGGCGTATCAAACGCGGCAGGCTTATTTTAATGCGGTGGCTGCGAGTCAATATGTTGAATATAGTCTGCAAGTGAAGGAATCCGCAGAAGCCAGTGCTGAGCTCGCAGACCGTATGGTGAAAGCGGGTAATTGGAATGCGCTAGACCAAGCAAGAGAGCGTGGGTTTTATGCAGATGCAATGCTGGATGTGCTGAATGCAAAAAAGCAGCAGGTAAGCACGCATGAAAGATTGTCGCGATTACTAGGCGTGTCTATAGAAAAAATTAATTTACAGTCTCGTTTACCTGATTTACCGCAAACGATGGAAGCACTTAACCCCTTAGAACAGTCTGCTTTTGAGCAACGATTGGATTTACTGGCGATGCGTCAGAAAACAGCAAGCTTGGCTAAACAGTTAGGGTTGACCAAAGTGACGAGCGTGATGAATGTGCTTGAGATTGGCCCTGCACGAGTGTTAGAGGGAAGGCGTGGCGATGCTTACAAGCATGGTGTAGACATTAGCTTTGAATTACCTTTGTTTGACTCGGGTAGTGCAAAGGTGGCGGGTGCTGAGGCACGCTATATGCAAGCCGTTAATCGCACAGCGCAGATTGCAGTCAATGCTCAGTCTGAAATTCGCGAAGCACACCATCATTACGTGACGAGTTACGTAATTGCAAAACAGTACCGTGACGAAATTATTCCACTACGCAAAAAAATCTTGGCTGAAAATCAATTGCGTTATAACGGCATGTTGATCAGTCCATTTGAGTTGCTAGCAGATGCTCGTGCACAAGTAGCGAGCGTGAATAGTTATATCGAAAAACTCAATGCATTCTGGCAGGCTGAAACTGCGCTGCAAATGACGCTGGTGGGTAATACAAATTGGTTGGAAGGAAATCAATAATGGAACAAGCCAAATTAACAAGACGAGACTTTTTTAAGCTTGCTGGCGTTGCTGGTGCGGGTGTTGCCATCAGTAGTATGAGTAAAGTAGCCATGGCAGCGTTGCCAGAAATCATTTCTGAAGAAAAGGCGAATACGCAGGCACCGCTGCACCCAGAGACTGGTCGGCCTTATCATCCAGTCGTGACGCTAAATGGCTGGAGCTTACCTTGGCGTATGAAAAATGGGGTTAAGGAGTTTCATTTAGTGGCTGAGCCTGTAGCACGTGAAATAGCCCCAGGAATGGTAGCTCACTTATGGGGCTATAACGGACAAAGTCCAGGTCCCACCATTGAGGTGGTTGAAGGCGATCATGTGCGTATCTTTGTGACTAACCGCTTGCCTGAAAAAACCAGTATTCATTGGCATGGACAGCGCGTACCCAATGGTATGGATGGCGTGAGTGGGCTAACGCAGCCACTCATCATGCCAGGTAAAACTTATGTGTATGAGTTTGAGGCAAAGCGTGCGGGCACATTTATGTACCATCCCCATGCTGATGAAATGACACAAATGGCGATGGGCTTAATGGGCAGTTGGGTGACACATCCAAAAAATCCAAAATTCATGGCAGTTGACCGTGATTTTATATTTTTACTGAATGCGTATGACATAGAGCCTGGCAGCTATACCCCTAAAGTTAATACCATGCTGAACTTCAATTTATGGACATGGAATAGTCGCGCCTTTCCAGGGATAGATCCATTGGTGGTGAATAAAAATGACAAGGTGCGTATTCGAGTTGGAAATCTTACGATGACCAATCATCCCATTCACTTACATGGGCATGAGTTTCAGGTCACAGGAACAGATGGCGGGTGGGTGCCACCATCTGCAAGGTGGCCAGAAGTGACAACAGACATTGGCGTTGGGCAAATGCGTGCAATTGAGTTTGTAGCTGACGCGCTGGGAGATTGGGCATTTCACTGCCATAAGAGTCACCATACCATGAACGTGATGGGGCATGAGGTGCCGACATTAATTGGGGTTAAGCAAGCTGACTTAGTCGATAAAATAAGCAATCTAGTGCCAGAATATATGGCGATGGGTGAAACTGGTATGGCTGAAATGAGTGATATGGCGGCGATGATGGAAATGCCTTTGCCTGAAAATACATTACCCATGATGACAGGCACGGGGCAATATGGCGCCATTGATATGGGCGGTATGTTTACAACGCTAAAAGTGCGCGAGGGTTTGGCTAAACATGATTATCAAGACCCTGGACCATATCAGCATCCTAAAGCAACACGTGCGTATGCGTATGACGGAAACCTGCCAGAGGTGCGTAGCCCCCCTGACAGCCAACACATTAAGCCTGCTGTAGAAGTACAAATACGTAAGCCCACAGGGCATGAAGGACATTAATAGGAGGGTTTAGCTTGAAATATATCATCATAAAATATTTACTTACCGCGGGCGTTGTGGTGATGGTGTCCGAATTTGCGAAACGTAGCGATAAACTAGGCGGCTTGCTAGCAGCTTTGCCGTTGGTGACTGTGCTTACGCTCATTTGGCTTTATGTAGAAAATCAGCCAGTAAGCAAAATTGCTAATCATGCGTATTACACATTTTGGTATGTATTGCCTACCTTACCTATGTTGTTGCTTTGCCCATACTTATTACCAAAATTAGGGTTCTTATTAACGCTAGTGACTTGTTTGCTTTTTACTGTGTTGATTTTTGGGTGCTATGCCTTAGTGATGAAGCAATTTGGCATAACCTTACTATAAATATGTTTTTTATTGTGTAAACAATTAGTAAAAAAGCTTTTTAATCAAACCATTAGCGCGTAAAATGCGCGCACTTTTATCATTTTTGTAGTGAGTGCCTTGGAACAATACACCACCATGCTAGCCAAACCTATTAACAGCTATCGCCCTTACTGGGCAAAGCGGTTTGGGGCTGCGCCTATCTTGCCCATGTCGCGCGCCGAGATGGATGCACTAGGCTGGGATAGTTGCGACATCATTTTGATTTCAGGCGATGCTTATATAGACCACCCAAGTTTTGGGGCATCGCTAGTAGGGCGTTTGCTTGAGGCGCAAGGATTCCGCGTGGGGATTATTGCACAGCCTGATTGGCAAAATGCCAATGCATTTAAGGTGCTAGGTAAGCCTAACCTTTATTTTGGCGTGACCGCGGGCAATATGGATAGCATGGTCAATCGCTATACTGCGGATAGAAAAATCCGCAGTGATGATGCTTATACGCCAGATGCTGCCCCAAATAAGCGCCCAGACCGCGCGGTGCTGGTGTATAGCCAACGCTGCCGTGAGGCATATTCTGATGTGCCTTTGGTGATTGGCAGTATTGAAGCCAGCTTGCGCCGCATTGCCCATTATGATTACTGGAGCGATAAAGTACGCCGTAGTATTTTGGTGGATTCCAAAGCCGATATTTTGTTGTATGGTAATGCTGAGCGCGCGATTGTGGAATTGACGCATCGTCTTGCTAAGGGTGAAAAAATCGCGGAAATACAAGATATTCGCGGCTCTGCCTTTTTGCGAAAGCGCATTCCAGAAGGGTTTAGTGAAATTGAAAGCACCAAGCTCGACCGCCCAGGGGTGGTAGAAAAACCTATTGACCCGTATGAAATGAAGATGGGTAAAGCAGATGCCAGCTGTGCAACTGGGTCAGCTGATGCGGCATTGCCTGAGGATGCAAAACCCATTGAAATTGTTCGTAAACCCAAAGCCGACCGTACCAAGCAAGTGGTTCGCTTACCTGCTTATGAAGAAGTCGCCCATGACCCTGTGATGTACGCCCATGCTTCACGCGTGTTGCACTTGGAAGCTAACCCAGGCAATGCCAGAGCCTTAGTGCAGCGGCATGGTGACCGAGAGGTATGGC